>JAPSIC010000063.1 GCA_031179165.1 Brevibacterium sp. | reverse complement strand
ACTGGTCACCCACGCGATGGCGAGAGCGAGAAAGATCCAGATCGGCCGGAAGTTCTGCAGATTGAGGCTGGCCGCCATCACCCCGGCCGCGAGGCTGGAGCACAACAGGAGTCGCGCGCCCGTATCTCGGCTCCTGAACAGACCGACTGCGGCCACACAGGGCACGAGAGAGAACAACAGGAAGCCGACGATCCCCGTCTCCGACAGGATCGACAGGTAGGTGTTATGCACGAGGGAACCGGCCTCGGTGCCCAGCAGTCCACGAGAACTGTCGATGTACTGGCCCAGACCGACTCCGAACACCGGTGACTCACGCCAGATCTCCCAGGCGGCGCCCCACAGACGGAAGCGGATATCCTCCTCGAAGCTGACACCTCGGCGCGATTCCATCAGCTTGTCCGCGAATCCGTTCGCGATCAGAACAGCTGCGATTGCGGCGCCCGCCGCTGCGACTGTGCGCAGCGATCGCAGCTTCCGGTCGCCGATCGAGAAGACGAGCAGCGCGAGGACCAGCACCAGCAGACCGATCAGCGCCGCGCGGGAGAACGAGACGTAGACGCCGCCCACGATCGGCACCAGCTGCCAGCTCAGGATGCTCTTCTCAGACACATGCCGGGCAAGCATCGTGACCGGAACGGACATGATCAGATAGGTGGCGAAGGCGTTCGGGTCTTCGAACGTGCTCACGGCCCGAAAGTCGACGGTGAGGCTCGTCTGGACACCCCTGGCGAACAGGATGCTGCCCACCACCCCGAGCATCGCCACGACCACGGCAGTCGATGCCCAGATCCGCAGGAACCGATAGTCGGCGCGTAAGCATTTCTCTCGGAAGAACACGAGGCAGATGACGAGGTATCCGATCACGACCACCAGTTTCACTGCGTCCGTGACGAATGAGCTGATCTCCGGAGATTCGCCGAGAATCGACCGGAGCATCACAGTCAGAGTGCTGAGGACCATGATGCCGGCGGAGGCGTACACCGCCTGCTTCACGGTGGCGGAGACCCTCGAGAGAGTGTGCCGGCAATCCGGGTCGGCGATCACCCGAATGGCCATGGCTGTCAGGAAGAAGTCGCTGACCGCCAGATTGAGGAGTACACCACCGACACTCACATAGAAGGCCAGCGGCACGGTGACGACGAGCAGTTCGGCTGCATCCAGCCGGAGAACGAAGAGCAGACAGAGGATGACCACCGCTGCAACCGTCCCCATGGCCCATCCAGGTCCAGCCGTCACGGCCAGTCCTGCGAGCAGCGCGATGGGCAGAGCGGGCCAATACATCAGCACCTGGTGCCCGAAGGACTCAAGGGCGCGCCGAGATGCGGGCCTCACTGGTGGGGCGACGGATGTGTCCTTCATGATTTCCTTCGCTTCGCCCGTCGTTCCCAATCGATCAGACTGTGCAGGGCCGGCATCAGCTGTTCGGTCATCTCTCGATATGTCCGGGCGGGCCTGCCGTACGGATCAATGACGTCATCCTCGTCGAGCCGCCCCGAGGTCGGCTGACGATATCTCTGTGCCAGAGCGACGAGTGACTGCCACCTCTGCTCAGCAGGTATCCCGAGTTCGGGAGCTATGGAGGGCACGATCCGGGCGAACTCGCGAACGGTGAATGCTCGTTTGAGTGCCCGCGGCTCCATCTGGACTGCAATGCTCCGGTGCCCTCTCTCCATGGTCAGTATCAGGTCTGCTTGCGTGAGCATCTCAGTGGAGAGAAGTCGTCCCCGGAATTCATCAAGAGTCAGACCGAGCTCTGATGCCGCTTCGAGGATCCGTGCCGGGGCCGCTCCGTTGACGACACCGTGTGTTCCCGCGCTGCTGACATCGAACCGGCCGGGGCTCAGCCTCTCGAACTGGTCCTGCAGGAACGCGGCGGCCAGCGGGGACCGGCAGATGTTGCCGGTGCAGACGATGAGGATGACGAATTTGGTGTCGAGAATCTCCCAGCTGGTCATGGGCTGCTCCTCATCGACTTGCCCAACCCCAAGAGTCCGGTCAGGGTGAAGAGAGTTCGTGAATCGAGGACGTTGTACATACCGCACAGGATCCGCTTGCCAATTCTCGTCCCGCGAGCATTCACGCGAGGAGCTGCCGCTCTGAAACGCAGTGCCAGTTCGCGTCGCTGAGTCCGGGGGACATCGCAGTCGCGATGGTGGAGGTCGAGCATGCAGGAGACGACGTTCTTGGCCCGAATGTAGTCGGCCGCACCCTGCAGGCTCTGCGAGTCGGTTGACCGTGCCCAAGCCTGCAGTTCGTCGTTGACCACCATCAGATCTGCATGCTTGTGCGGAAGATATCGACGGGTCGCCGATTCTGGATTGTCCCGGCGGTAGACATAGCCCACGATCGGAACGTCTCGCATCACCCTGACCCGGCGAAAGCACTGGATGTTGAACAGCAGATCCTCGCCGATATGCAGTCCGCGCCGGAATCGGCAGTCGGATGCCTCAAGCAGCCTGCGACGGTAGACCTTGTTCCAGGGAGAGTTGATCCTCTCCGAGATGATCAACTCGGCGAGGGCATCCGCGTCGAGCTGCACATCGGTCGCTTTCTCACCGATGCGGCGCGACTGGCCGGTGGCATCATCTGCTGAGAACACTGCCGCACCGAGATCATCCGTGAAATCGAAGCACATCACATCGATGTCTGGCCGGCTTGCCAGCATCAGTGCCTCTACGAGCACAGGAGTGGCCCAGAGGTCATCCGCGTCGGCGAACATCACCCACTCCCCTGAGACGCTGTCCAATGCGGTGTTGCGCGCGGCAGAGACTCCTCGGTTCTCGGTCCGGATGACCAGAATGCGCTCGTCGGCGCGGGCCAGAGTCTCAACCAGACGCGCGGTCCCATCCGTGGATCCGTCGTCGACGACGATCACTTCGAGACGAGTGTGTGTCTGGGCCAGAATCGATCCGAGGCAGGCGGCGATGTGCTTCTCTCCATTGAAGACCGGGACGACTACTGAGACCAACGGTTCAGCGGACATTCTCGGCTCCCGGACCGGCCGACTCGCGCCGTGTCGGGAGGAGCTGCCTCTCAAGGAACGCGCTGATGGCATCGGCGCAATTCTGAAATGACAGCGCGTCGACGTCGACGTTCACACCGTGTTCAAGTGCGCCACTTCGCTGCTGTGCGATGATCCGGTCTGCCATCGCCGAAACATCACCGTCTGGGATGAGCACCGCTTCCGGCACGTCGCGCACGCCCTTGACGTCGAAGGCGAACATGTGACGACCCACTGCGAGCGATTCCAACATCACTCTGGGCAGTCCCTCCCAGCTGGCCGTGTGCACCAGCGCATGGCTGGTGGTGAGGATGTCGGCGGAATCGCCGTACCCGACCGTCTCGACGTGCTCATTGAGCTCGCGTGCTCGAATCTGCTGTCGCATCGCTTCGAGCAGGGGACCGCGGCCGGCCATCTGCAGACGGAAGCCGATTCCCCTGTTCTTCAACTCCTCAGCGACCTGCAGGGCCAGCCATGGCCGCTTCCGAGGACTGAACTCGCCGATCCATGCCAGGGTCAATTCGCCGCTCGGCACCGGCGATGTCGGATAGTCCGAGCAATCGAGCCCGACCCCGGCCGTCAGCCGGACCAGTCGTTCCTGTTGCATCCGGGCTCTGAACCACCTCTCGTCATCCGAGTTGATGACGATCACTCCTGCGGCCTTCGCGGCCAATGACCCTTCGACGGCCCTCCAGAGAAGCTCGAGCGGGCGGTTTCCTCGGTTCCAATGCAGCCCGTGGCAGAAATAGACGACAGGAGCCTCCAGCCGGGACAATCTGACTGCCGCCGAGGCGGTGCCGGAGTTGGTGAGGACCACGTCCAGGCCCTCCGCCCATTCGCGCAGTCTCTCCGGGGTGCGCAGGAGGCTCAGACTCGGACGCCTCGTCAGCCCTTCGATGACGTGGGAGTTCCGATGAGAGGCGAGGTTGCCTGCAGCCGGAAAGACTTCATGCCCCGCTTCCTCCCAGCGCTCGATGATCGGGGGGAAGAAGGAATCGATCATCTCCCCCACGCCGGCCAGGAGACCGATTCTCACGACCGACTCCGATCTCTGCGGGAGGGCGATGTCAGCTTCATCTCCAGAGCGTCCGATTCGAGATCGGATGTTGTGCGACAGGGCCAAACGTGAGGGATCGGCTCGGTCGTGAGGTCCCAATCGCAGTAAGCTGAGGTGTCGGCGTCGCGGGCCTGCACCGACGTGACGGCACTGCTGACGCCTCCTTCATCCCTTCCGCTGGGCATGGCCGTGTCCGGGAAACCGCTGTCTCCTCCGAGTTCGGAGGGACTGACGCTGGAATAGGCCTTCGCGTAGCCCTTCATCTCCGGCAGCGAGGCGGGGACCTTGTTGAGCACCAGACTCACGGGCACATCCAGAATCTTCAGCGCCGACAGCGCATCCTGCAGCTCGTTCGTGCGGACCTGTCCGGAGCCGACCACCAACAGCACCCGTCCCGCGTTCTTACCGACGACCAGGCTGTCGGACACGGGGAGCAACGGAGGGCCGTCGAGGATCACCGAGTCGAATTCCTCCACCAGACCAGCCAGGATCCTATTCATCGCACGAGAGTCAAGCAGCTCCGCGGGATTGGGGGGAACAGCGCCTGCGGTGAGAACATACAGCTCATCATGTCCCCAGGGCTGCATGAGTTCCGTCGCGTCGATCTCCCCCAGCAGGGCAGTGGTCAGTCCTGCCGAGTTCTCCAGCCCAAGCCGGTCGGCCACTGAGGGCTGCCGGAGGTCGACGTCGACCAGGGCGACGCGCTGGCCCTGCTGGGCAAGCGAGATCGCGAGGTTGACACTGGTCGTGGTCTTCCCCTCGCCGGCCCCCGCCGAGGTGACCAGAACAGTCGGGCTCACGTCATCGACTTGGGCGAAGCGGAGATTCGTGCGCAGGCGCCGGAACGACTCACCGCGCACATTCTCGATCGGCACCTGGGTGATCAGCGGCCTCTCACTCATTGTGCTGTCCACCGGGATCGATGTGAGCACAGGAGTCGGCGTCAGCCGGTCAAGGTCCTCCTTGCTCCGCACCTTCTTGTCCAGTGCCGAGCGGAGCAGAGCAAGACCGAACCCGAGGGCCAGACCGACCGCCAGCCCCAACGCCACGTTCAGCCACACCGGCAGGCCGTCCGGATCCGACGGAGGCACCGGCGGGTTGGCGACCGTCAACTGGACCTGGGAGCGCTCTTCGCTGCCCGTCGTCTCAAGGTCGTCGATGACTCGCACCAGACTGTCGGCAACGGCGGCTGACAGTTCCACGGCTCCGACTGCCGAGTCGTCCGTTGCTTCGATCGTGACCAGGACCGTTCCGGCGTCGCTGGTGGCCTCGATCCTTTCGGCGACCTCGTCCGCGGTCTCATCCACACCGAGCTGTTCAACCACGGGCTGGACGACTGCTCGGCTGTCGGCCATGTCGACATAGGTCTGAATGCGCTCCTGGATGAAGGTCGAGGCGATCTGGAGCTCGTTCGGGTCTCCGGTCGTGGCGATCGAGATGAAGAGCTCGGTTCTCGCGCTGTAGACCGTCGGCAACAGGAGGGATGCGCCGAGTCCACCCAGTCCTCCGAAGATGGTGGCGATGATCAGCAGCGCGACGTTTCTTCGCAGGATCAGCAGGTAGTCCTTGAGGTTCATCAGTCATTCGCTTCCATTGGCCCGCCAGTTGCCTGCCGGGGGCGTTGCGCCACGATTGCGGCCTTGAGAGAAGGGTTGTGTCTCATGCTAGGAATGGGGAAGCGGCTTGTGACAGGGTCTTGGGTGGTGAGTACGGTTGACCGCAAGAAGACTGCGGCTCCGCACGTGAGCTGAGGAAGCCTTCGATCACACTGAGCACTCTGCTCAGCTGCGCATCGCTCATCGCAGAGCCGCTGGGGAGTGCAAGGCCCCTCTCGAACAAGGACTCGGCGACGTCTCCCCCGATCATCATGCAGCCCGAATGCACCGGCTGCAGGTGCATCGGCTTCCACAGGCGGCGCGTCTCGATCCCGTGCATCTGCATCCGCAACGCCAACTCCGCGCTGGTGAAACCGGCTGTCTCCGGATCGACGAGCACCGCGGTCAGCCACGTGTTGTCTCCGGAGTCATCCTTGCCGCCGAGTATCTCGATGCCGACGACCGATTCGAACAGGCGACGGTAGTGCCGTCGAATCGTTCTGCGTCTTTCGATCATCGTATCGAGACGAGACAGCTGTGC
The DNA here is from genome assembly GCA_031179165.1 of Brevibacterium sp. Classification (GTDB taxonomy): domain Bacteria; phylum Actinomycetota; class Actinomycetes; order Actinomycetales; family Brevibacteriaceae; genus Brevibacterium. Next base: position 11,700 of record JAPSIC010000063.1, on the reverse strand, counting down.
CCGCCCCAATGCGGCAAGGACATTGCTCAGTCGATAGTTGAAGCCGATGTCGGTGTGCTCGTAATGAGACACCGGCTGCCTGGCCTGGGCACTGAGGTACCGGGCGTGATCAGCCAGTGAGCCGTCATCGGTGAGCAGCGCGCCTCCGCCCGACGTGGTCATGATCTTGTTGCCGTTGAAGGACACGGCTGCGGCCCTGCCCATGGCCGCCGTCGGACGACCGTCGCAGGAGGATCCGAATGATTCCGCCGCATCGACGAGCACCGGCACGCCGAACTCCGCGGCAACGGGCAGGATCCTGGCGTAGTCGGCCGATCGTCCCAGGAGGTCGACCGGGACCACGGCTGCCGGCAGACGATCCTGGGCCGCGAGGGTCCGGAGTGCGTCATGCAGCAGCTCGGGGTCCATGTTCCCGTCGTCGACGCAGTCGAGGAACACCGGTTGAGCGCCGCAGTAGACGATCGCATTCGCGGTTGCGGCGAACGTCATCGTCGTCGTCACCACGAGGTCGCCCGGACCGACTCCGAGCCCGAGCAGGCCCAGGTGAAGCGCCGCTGTGCCCGAGGACAGGCCGACCACATGCGAGACGCCCGCCTTGGCTGCGAGCTCGGCTTCGAAAGCCGACAGGTCGGGCCCCATCGGTGCGATCCATCCGCTGCGGATGGCGTCTCGAACGCAGGTCTCCTCGAGCATTCCTACGTCTGGCGGTGACAACAGGATCGGATCCTGCTCACTGGTGATCGTGTTCGGCACTTCGTGCACGGAGGTCATGATGCCAATCCCATCGTCGTTGCTGTTGATTCTTCAATGACCAGGTGGCGACAGACATAGTGCCAGTCCCCGTCCGCTTCCCTGTCCAGCGACAGGTGTCCTGCGCCGATGTCGACCGGGACGAAACCCGCCTCCCGAAAGCAGACGGGAATCGGCGAGTCCGCGGGAAACCTGCCGAGTGCGAAGTGGGCATCCGTCGCCCGGGCACGGTTGACGAGCAGGCGCAGCACCTCTCGGCACAGTGCGGCACTGTCATCGGCTTGGCTCAGCGAGGGTTCGGGGTCGAATGTCACGAAGCACGTCGTCCGGCCGGCGGGCCTGATCTCGCAGCGCCCGATGCGGTTCCCTGTCTGTGCGATCACTTCCCATGCGCGCAACATCCGAGAGCGCTCGAGTTCGGCGAAGACGACCGAATCGGATCGAAGGGTGCCGCCGTAGCTGTCAGTGGTCGCCTCCACCCCGTTCGTCACACCACGCGCGGTGACGACCGTGACCAGGGTCCGCAGCAGGATCTGCGCGTCCAGCCTCCAGCTCAGCGTCTCGACGTACTCGACATCAAGATCGAACTTGTCGTCCCACGGCAGCTGATTCCGACCGCTGACCTGGGCCAGCCCACTGATTCCCCCTCGCACCTCATGGCGTCGTGCCTGCCGGGGGGTGTAGAGCCGAAGCAGATCTGGGGTCAGCGGACGAGGACCGATGAAACTCATATCGCCGACAAGCACGTTCCACAGACTCGGCAGCTCGTCGAGGCTTGTCGCCCGGAGGAACTGCCCGAAGGGAGTCAGTCGATCCTCGTCGCTGATCCATCCCCGAGACGGGTCGACGGGGCGCATGCTGCGGAACTTCAGCAGCGGAAACACCCGGGAGTCCTTGGTCACCCGATGGTGCGTGAACAGCACCGGAGTGCCGAGAAAGGCCATGACCAGAATCGCCACGACGACCAGTACGGGACTGAGGGCCAGCAGCCCCACTGCCGCGCCGAGGCAATCGACCCAGCGTTTTGCGGTGGTGTACCTCATCGTCTCAGACCTCCTCGACGAAGCTGGGCGTCGTGATTGCGTCCACGGGCACGAAGGTTCGCCGATAGGCGGGAAAGAAGTCCTCGGGTGCGCTCCACACCGCACCGGCCGCGGAGAACTGTCGTCGAATGTCGGCGGTGAGCGTGTCATAGTGCGTCTGCGCAATCACTCTCTCGCCGGTGCGGAAAGGGACCTCTCCGTGAGGTGCGAATCCTCTCTTGTATCGCTCGAGGGTGTCGCCCGACGTCAGGCCGCCCCCGATGACGAAGCGCGAAAAGCCGCGCTCGTGCAGCCACCGCATCGTCTCCACTTTGACGAGGTCATTGGGACGAACCGAGAACGAGTCCTCGTTCGTTCCGCCCAGAAAGTCGTATCCGGTGTCGGACCCGAGCAGAAGCAGATCGGCGGAGACCATCTGGCCGTCCAGCCGAGCGAACACATAGACGAATCGGCCGGCCAGCCATTGCTGGATCCCTTCGAAGAATGACCGGTCGAATCGATACCAGGCGGAGCTGGAACGCCTTTCCATGGTTCCGATGTACAGCTTGAGGAACTCGTCGATGAACTCGCCCTGGTCGTCGAACACGATGCTCGTTCCCTGGCGGACCGCCCGCTTCGCATTCTTCCGGACCTTCTTGAACTCGTGTCCGGCCCACATCTCCTCGGGTGCTCTGTCCAGCGCACGGACGAAATTGGTCTGCCTGGTTCGGATCCCCCCGGGATAGGGCAGGACCTCCGCCTCGAACAGTGAGAACCTGATGAATTCGCTGACGACTGAGTGCTCTCGGGCCCAGGCATCGAACGGCGGCCAGAAGCGGGCGGCCGCCTCGTCGACGTCGATGAGCCCCCAGTGCGACGGCCCTCCGTAGCCATACGGGGAGACGATGTCGTGGAGCACGGCGAAACCGCTGTCCTCTCCGCTTCGCGTTCGGGCCGGGGCCTCGATCTCACGAAGGCAGAAGGGGTAGAGGACGTGCCCTCTTCCGTCGGACATCGTCGCGGCCAGCAGACGACTGTCGGCGGGCGCCAGCAGTCGGCACAGACGCGGATGCGCAAAGGGGTTCTGACTCGGCGAGTGCTCCCACAGGTCCTGCCACAATGCGTGGTCTGCCGCGACGTCCGCGTCCCAGATCCGCCAGGTGTATTCCGGGGCAGCCGCAGTGATGGCCCCAGCTCGCAGGCCGACGGAGTCCGGGGGGCCTTCAACCGACGGGCACTCAGACGACATGGCGGTTCCCCGACAAGCTGGGATCAAGGACTCGGGCAGCGCTGAGACCGACGGCGTCACGATCCCCCTCGCATCCAACGTCGTCGATGACGATCTGAGGCTCGAGCTGCATCGTGCAGCTGCGGTCGCAGAATCGCTCGATGGTCTCCCTCGGGGCGTCCGCCGGCGGCAAGGCCGCAACAGCGAGCTCTGGGACCTCGACCCGGTTGATCTTCTCGTGAATTCTCACCACTGCTCCTTCATAGTTGCCGAACAGCTCCTCATCGAGCTTCTCGCCCTCACGCAGGCCGGTGTAGACGATCTCGACCTCTCGGTTGGACATGGCGATGAGGTTCTTGGCGATGTCGACGATCTTCACCGGGTCCCCCATGTCGAGGACCATGACATAGCCGTCCTGGCCGATCGCAGCGGCTTGGAGCACCAACTGGCAGGCCTCGGGAATCGTCATGAAGTAGCGCCTGACCTCCGGATCCGTCACTGTCACGGGCAGCCCCTGGCGGATCTGCTCCTGGAACGACAGCAGAACCGAACCGCGTGAGCCGAGGACGTTTCCGAACCGCACCGAGAGGTAGGTCCCCGTCGAGCGTCGCGCGAACTCGCTGACCAGGCGTTCGGCGATGCGTTTGCTTCTGCCCAGTTCACTCGTCGGCGCGGCCGCCTTGTCGGTGGAGATGTTGATGAAGGTGGACACACCCGTTTCCTGTGCAGCCGTCAGGACGTTGAGCGTCCCGTGGACATTGGTCTTCCACGCCTCCTGTGGAAAGCGTTGCAGCATCGGCAGATGCTTGAGCGCGGCCGCGTGGAAGACGATGTCAGGACGGGCGCGGGAGAAGATGCGTGCGAGCGCCTCCGGATCCCGGATGTCGGCGAGCACCGTGTCCGACGACGTCAGCAGCGCCGATCCGAACAGAGCCAGCTCCACTCCGTGCAGGGCCGATTCGTCGCGGTCGAGCATGACGAGGTGCGCAGGTTCGAGGGCGGCGAGCTGCCGGCACAGCTCACTCCCGATGGAACCGCCCGCGCCGGTGACGAGTACTCTTCTATCCTTGATGATGGCGGCGATCTCGGAGAGATCGGTGTGGACGCTGCTGCGCCCGATGAGATCCTCGACCTTGATGTCGCGGATGTCGGCGACCTCGACCCTACGATTGACGAGCTCGGACAGGGGTGGGATCGTCCGCAGCCAGCAGCCGCTTCCGGCCAGCTGATCGCGGCACTTCTGCACGAAGGCGGCGTTCGTGTCGGCGATCGCGATGATCGCCCCCGCCACTCCACGACGCTGGACGACCGCCGCCACGTCATCACTGGTTCCGCAGACCGGCACGCCGGAGATCCTCAGATGCCTCTTCTTCGGCTCGTCCTCGATGATGCCGACGGGCAGGTACGCCCCATCGGGGTCCGCCACCATCTGTCTGATCAGCGATTGACCGGCGGCGCCGGCACCGATGATGAGAACCGGCTCCCCCGAGACCGGCCGCTGGGCCGCGTCATACCCAAGCCGGATGAGATAGCGGCTGCCTGCCATGAGAAGCAGCGCGCTGGAGGCCAGAAGGAGGACGAAGGGCACATTCCCTGCCGTCGCGATGAGCAGCGCAGCGGTGATCAGCACCGTGGACACTGCAAGTGCCCCGAATTCCGAGAAGCTGCCGTAGCGGTAGCGCTCCCGGTACAGTCGCAGACTGAAGCCGAGAAGGAATTGGAGGATCACGGAGGCGGTCGCCACCAAGAGGAATCCTGATACGTTGGGCTGCGCGTCGCCGAGGACCAGCCAGGCCAGACTGCAGGCGGCGAACCACGCGAGGAAATCGAAGGTGCTCTGGACCCAGCTGCTGTGGTTCCAAGCGGCGACCGAAGCCGTCTGCGCCCAGCGGCTGAGAGAACGGCCGGAACTGGGCCATTCGAGAGGCAGGATGGTCATTGTGTTCTCCCCGATTCATCAGATGGGACTGTGCAGCGGAACCGCCGACACTGCTCGGAGCTCTGCTTGATCACTATCTAGACAACCAGCGAATGCGCAGGTCAGAGCCCGAAATGCAGGGAGTATGCGGCCTTCCGCGCAGACCCTGCGGGAGGCCGCACCGGGCCGGTCCCTCCCGTTCGACGGTGGGGTCATCATGCGATCTCATCCGGCACGCAGAAGGCCGGCGAACACCTCGTGTTCGCCGGTCTTCTGCCTCGGAATCAGGCTGGAGTGGGCTGGCTGCTCAAGCGTGCGACGAGTTCGGTACGCGATCCGACACCGAGCTTGCGATAGACGGAGGTCAGTCTCAGCTCCACCGTCCGGAGGGAGACGAAGACACGACGGGCGATGTCACGGTTCTTCAGGCCCGTTCGCACCAGCTCGACGATGGCCTGCTCCTCCTCGGTCAACTGAGCCAGCAACTGGTCGTCTGCGGTGCTCTTCGTCTCGACCGGCCCTCGCGCCACTGCTGTGACAGCGCGAGGTGAACCGGCCTCGCCGAACAGGATCTCCGCCATCTTCGACTGTTCATCCGCTTGGGCTCGGTAGCCCAATTCGCCGAGCCTACGCGCGAAGCAGGCGAGAAGCCGTGCCTTGTCGAAAGAGGAATCATTCAGTCCGCACTTCCGGACGGCGCGCTGAAACTGCTCCAAGGAGCGTTCCCCCATCATCAGTAGAGCCGCACACCGGTCGACCGCCAACTCGCCCCACCTGGAGGGGCAGCGCTCGAGCCGCTTCTCGAAGCGCTGCAGGGCGACCGCCGCATGCTCCCGTCGTCCGACCCGGACGAGCGCCTCGATGAGATCGGGTTCGTGCCGCTGGACGTTCGGATTCGACTCGCCGGCGCTCAGCTCTTCGCAGCGCTGGAGATGACGAAGGGCCTCGGCGGGGAGGTCGACGCTGAGCAGATAGGCACCCTGCAACGCGTTGAGACTGGCGATCAGACGTCGGTTGTTCGCCCGTGCTGCGTAGTCGACCAAATGCGATTCGACGACCTCTGAATCACTGGCCCTGTCCTGTGTCAGCAGCTGCCAGCACTCGAGCAGGAGGAACCTGTCCTCGCGGGCTGACCGGCATTGGCTGCGTCTGGCCCTCGCCTCGTCGGCGAGTTCCAGCGCCCGACCGATCTGACCGGAGCGGATCTCGGCTTCGGCACGGAGGGTCGCGATCCATGGCTTCCAGATCGTCGGTCGCGGATTGCTCGCATCGATGTGCTCGAGGACGGCACGGGCCCGGTCGTAGTGTTCCGTCCGGGTCAGTGCCTCAGCCAGGATCATTCCGGGAACCACCCGAGAGAATTCGCCTCCGACGAACTTCTCGAATGCCACCAGAGACAGGTCGCTCCTGCCTCGGCTGCTGTCGAGGAGAAGCAGCACCGATTCGTGCAGCTCCCGAGATTCGTCGTCGAGGCTCCCGCTGACATCGGCCGCCGCATCGAGAAGCTCCTGCGATTCTGTCAGCTCGCGTTTCCACGCATGGCACAGAGCGAGGGTGATCTGCAGCTTTGCCACTTCGCCTGGCGCCTGCGAGGTCTCCGTGCGGCTCCACGAGCCGCGGAATCCTGAGGGCAGGGACTGAGTGCGACAGAACTCTGTCATGATCGACAAGGTTCTCGCCTTGATCCGGGCCGCCGCGTCCCGCGCACCGGATGCCAGCCGGATGTAGCGGTCAGCGAAGACGAAGTCGCCGAGAGTGAGCAGCTCGTATGCCGCCTCGAGCAGGGCATCGGCATGCGCTCCCGGGTCGGGACACAGCAGAAGTGCCCTTTCACAGAATTCGATTCCCGCGTCGATTCGCCCCTCACGGAGGATCTGCCGGGCGTCGGCGAAGAGCTCGGCCGACAGGTCGGGGTCGGGAGCCCAGAATGAGTTGTGCCAGCGCCTCAGCCGCGGGTCGGCCGTCGCGCACTGTTCACTCATCTGCCGGTGCCACTTGACCCGCTCGCTCGCGGCCATCTCCTGATATGTGGCAGATCGAAGCAGCTCGTTGGCGAAGTACAGGCACGTTCCGGTGCGTTCGACGACTCCCTCGGCCTCGAGGTCGGCGAGTCGCTCCCAGAGGTGGGGAAACCGAGCCCGCAGCGGACCATACGACGTCAGGGGCGCCAGAGACAGAACCTTGAGGATCTCTTTCGTCTCCTCGTCGAAGACCCCGAACTCGTCATGGAGCAATTCACTCACGGCCGCGCCGGTTCGCAGAGGCCGTGGGAGCGCAGTCTCCCCTCGGCGCTGCCGAGGGGTCAGGTGCTCGAGCAGGTGTCGAATGATCAACGGGTTTCCCTGCCCGGCGCGAGCGACCAATTCTGCGGATTCCGGTCCCAGCTGGTCGGGGAGCAGCTGATGGGCGAGGGCGAGCGAGGCGGAATGGTCCATTCGGTCCAGGGTGATGGTGGGGACCCCGGCGAAGGGGCTGTCCAAGCCGATCGTGCGGACCGTGACGACGAACTTGAGCAGGCCTCCCGTGAATCGCCGCAGCACATGCCCGAGGACCTCCTGCGAGACCGTGTCCATTGAATCCGCGTTGTCGATCACGACGACGGTCGGCCTCGACATCGAGAAGGAACGGACGAGCGAGATGAATCGCTCCGACAGCTCGGACTCGTTCTCGGGAGCGGTGGATGAGGGTGCGCCGTTCTCCGGCGCGAGAGCTGTCAGAGTTGCCAACATGATGTCGAGGCCGGAAAACCGGATGGTCGATTCGATGCGATTGTAGGGCACGTGGACAATCTGACCGCTTCCGTCGCTGTGCTCGAGGAAGCCGAGCAGAGCCGTCTTGCCTGATCCGCGAGGGCCGGCAATCACTATGTTGAGTCCGTGGTCGAGCAGGCCTCGGAGCTGCTCGAGCTCAACGTGTCGATTGGTCAGGTGCATGGGAGCTCTTTCCTAAGGGGCAGAATGAGGTGGATCGGAAACCGGCGAAGGCAGATGGATCACGCTTACACCATCGCCGCGGCATCGTTCCTTCACCAGGTGGTCATTACGGGAGCGATGCGAAGCACTGCTCGGTCACTCGCGGATCACTACTGACCGGGACTACTCGACCCTCGTCAGACCTCTGCTTGACCGGTGCGGTGTCGTCGACGTGTGTGGGTGCCAGCAACGGAGATCGATAGCGCGGGAAGAAACCGTCGTCAAGCGGCCAATCGAGTCCCTGTGACAGAGCCTCGGCGCGGTGGGATGCGACCCGATCGGTGTAAGCCTTGCCGTCGAGGACTCGTTCGAACGTCCGGAAGTCCGTTCCGCCTTCCGGGGCGAACCCCTTCTTGTACCTCTCCAGGCCGTCCCCGGGCGTGACGCCGCCTCCGAGAACATATCGGCGGTATCCATGGTCGGCCAGCCATTCCATCACCGTGGCCTTGACCAGATCATTGGGCCGCAGCCGCGAGGCCTCGGAGGAGGTCCCCCCAAGGAAGTAGTAGGCCGTGTCGCGTCCCAGAAGAACCAGATCGATCGACACGGGTACGCCGTCATGGAGTGCCGCGAAGTAGACAGCTCTGTCGCCGAATCCCGTGTGGAGTCGGGAGAAGAACCCCGGGGGGAATCGGTACCAGTCGGCGCTGTCGAGTCGTTCCATCGTCGCTGAGTAGATCCGGTGGAAGTCCTCGCCGAGTCGACCTTCCCGGTCGACGCGGACGCTCACTCCCGAGCGGAGCGCCTTCCGGACGTTCTGCCGCACTTTCGGCGCGCATTCCTGGAGCACCTCGGAGTCGGGTTCGAGCACCCGCACGAAGTTCGTGGACCTCACTCGCGACCATCCGGGATGCGGAAGGATGTCGTCGAAGAGCGATCCTCGGACGAATTCGCTGATGACCCTGTGCTCTCGGGCCCAGTCGTCGAATTCCGTCCAGAACCGATAGGCCAGCGCGACGGTGTTCTCGCTGTTCCAGCACAGCGCGCCTCCGTAGCCGTACGGGGAGGTCAGGTCTCGTGCTTCGGCGTCGACCCTCCGCAGCACGAGGGGGTAGAGCACGGTTCCGTCGTCCGTGCCCATGGCGGCGCAGAGAAGCTCATCGTCCGGCGCGATCATGAGTTCGGCGACGGAGGGGTGTGCGTAGGGGAGCTGGCTCGGAGATTCCTCCCACTGCCGGATCCACGCTGCTCTCTCGGCAGGCACGCAGGCATTCAGAATGATGAATGGGAATTCCACGTGCACGGGCGTCTGCTCCAGTGCAGGAGTTCGAGATCGGGTGAAGCATCTCTTCGGATCGCTGGTGACTGTCATGATTCAACGATCGTGCATGGGCGGCACCCGGGATAGGTGGTCCTTTCCGGACATGTGGATGTCATTACTCGGTCACTGTTCGGTCATTACGGGTACCGGCTACTTGCTGGCGGAGCACACTGCAGCGGGGACCGCTCAATTACTCAAAGAGTGCTGCAGACGCCGGAGCGCCTCGGCGACCTCGCTGCGCCGGGTGATCCCCAGCTTCCGGTACAGCCGGTAGGTGTGGCCCTCGACGGTGCGCAGGGCGACGCCGAGCTCCTCGGCGATCTCGGCATTCGACTTCTCGGCGATGATCAGGTGGCTGATCTGCCGCTCGCGCGCCGTCAGGCCTCCGCTGCTCCGCTCCCGGGTTCCAGTGCCGGCTCCCGAGCGGAAGGATCGCGCCAGCTCCCGGCACTTCTCGGCGACGTCGGGCATCGATTGACCGTACTCGCTGATGAACTCCTCCAGGTCGTGGGCATCATGGTCGCGCAGCGCCGGGCCGAGCGCTCCCAGCAGCCGGAGCTCGTAATCCGTGCCCAACTGCGCCAATCGGCACATCTCGGTCGGGTCCATCACGTCGAAGTGGCGGAAGCGGAGGAACCGGATCAGCGCGGCGATCCCATACGCCCCTGTGGCCTCCGCCTCGTCGAGCATCGACTCCAGCTCCCGCTCGTACATCGGGTCGCCGGTGCGCATCCAGCGGGCGACAAGACTGTGGACACGGCCGCGGTTGTACTCGAGGTAGGGGCGGGTGCGGGAGAGCTGGTCGAACCGGGAATGGCAGTCGTCTGCCGCCTCGACCTCGCCCCGGAGCATCGACACATACTCCAGGATCCCCAGCGCTGCGGCCGCCAGCGGAATCTGGTTCCAGTAGGACAGGCCCTCGACTCCCGCCCGCAGCGCCCGTGCAGCCTCGGGCAGCCTGCCCTCGAGCAGATGGATCTGCGCCCACAGGATGTCGCTGGGTCCGCTCCGGGCCGCGAGGTAGGCGATGTCGTGGGTCGGCAGGGTGAGCAGGCGTCGCTTCGCCTCGGCGAGCTCCCCCTGCTGGATCAGGATCCGCACCTGCATCATCTTCAGCAGGAGCATTCCGGTCCCCAGGGACTGGTAGGTCCGGCGGTTGTCCGACAGGAGCGCGAATGCTTCGTGCCCCCTCCCCGCATCGAGCCATTCGGACGCGTATCCGACGGCGACGAGGACTCTGAACGTCTCCGGCAGGGACCGGTCGAGCACCTGGTCCTGCCTGACCGGCAGGGCCACCGGTCGGGCCCGTTCGTAGAGCGCGTCAATCCGCTGGAGCAGCACCTGGGCCCGCTCGTCGTCGAATCCGTCTCCCGTGCATCCAGGGTCTCTGTCTCCGGCCTCGCTGCGCAGCCGCTCCAGGGCATCGGTGAACGCCGCGAACTCGAGCGCCGGTGAGCTTCGTTCGAAGTCGTGATGGAACCACACGACCATGGAGTCGACCACCACCGACGGGCAGCAGGCCTTCTCCACGCATTGGGCCAGCACGTCCAGTCCCAGCGGGATCTTGCCGGCGTCGCAGTAGAGTCGCGCCAGATCGAAGAGCTCATGGGCCGCCATGCGGTCGGTGGGCACCTGGGTGAGCAGCCGCAGCGCTCGGTGCCATTCGCCGTGCCGGATGGCGATCCGCGCGGCGTCGATGAGCTCCTGCTCGTCGAACTCGGCCCCGCACCCCAGTCCCCACTCGGCTCTGAGGATGCGCGCCCGCTCAGATGGTGTGTCCGGATAGGCCGACACCATCTCGAACTTCTCCCGACCACGGCCGAGGGGGACGGTGTGCCTGATCGTCTCCGAGGCGTGGTTCTCCATGGCGACGTAGACGCGGACGCCCCGGTCCCGGTTCTCGATGCGCAGCTCGCCGATGGCCACCATCGCGTCCGCCGCCTGTCCGAGACCGGCGGAGAGCATCAGCTCGACCTCGATCTCACCGGCCAGGACGACCAGCTCCAGCGCCTCCCTCTCCTGCGGGGAGTACTGGGTGAGGTCGGCGCGGGTGAAGTCCCGGGCGCGGTCGTCGTAGTCGATGTCCAGCCCGTCGAGCAGCCACACGCCGTGGCGGTGGAGGAACCTGTTCTTCCGCCTCGTGTACCGGAGGAGTTCAAGCAGCTTGCCCGGGTTGCGGCCTGAGTGGAAGGAGACGATGTCGATCGTCCCCTGGGCGGCGATTCCGCCGAGGAAGTCCTCCATCATCGCCCGGAACGCCTCGGGCGGCAGAACGTCGAGGACGAGGTGTTCGAGGACCCGTTCATCGACGAGATCGGCAAAGGGCAGGTTGTCGTTCCGAGTCGCCCTCCGCGCCGTCGCGACGATCTTGATCGCCCGGTCGTTGGCCAGCTGGGACAGGACGCGCACGCTGTGCTCGTCAAGGTGCTGGACATCGTCGACGAACACGACGGGAACCCTCTCGTCATCCGTCAGCGCGGCGACGACTCTCCCCAGCACCGTCGCCGGATCCTGGTCGAGGTCGACGACCATGCCGAAGACTCCGAACG
>JAPSIC010000202.1 GCA_031179165.1 Brevibacterium sp. | reverse complement strand
CTCGTCGCGGCCTGGAGCATGCTCGCGTTCAGCTGCCCGGACAGGGCGCTCGTCACCCGGTCCTTGAGCTCGTGCGCCTCGTCGATGATGATGACGTCGTGCTCGGGCAGGACGGTGTTCTCCCCGAACGCGTCGATGGCGAGCAGCGCGTGGTTGGTCACGACGATGTCCGCCTCGGCGGCGTTGTTGCGGGCGATCTCGGCGAAGCACTCGGTGTACAGGGGGCAGTTCGAGCCGAGGCAGTCGAAGGCGTTGACCGACACTTGGGCCCACGCGCGGTCGCTGACGCCGGGCATGAGATCGTCCCGGTCGCCGGTGTCGGTGATCTTCTCCCAGCTGCGGATCCGCTGGATCTCCTCGCCCAGCCCGCTCCTCTCCGAGGGGGTGCGGCCCGCGGCGGCGTCGGCGCCGAGGTCGAAGAGCATTCCCTCGCCCTCGTCCGGGTAGCCGCCGGCGAGCTTGTGCTTGCACACGTAATTGCGCCGGCCCTTGAGCAGGGCGGCGCGCGGCAGTGGGCTGAGGTCCTTCTTCGCGGCCTTGAACAGGCGCGGCAGATCGCGGTGGATGATCTGCGTCTGCAGCGCCAGGGTCGCCGTGGAGACGATGACCTTGCTGCCGGTGCGGCTGGCGAACTCGGCGGCGGGAACGAGGTACGCCAGGGACTTGCCGGTTCCGGTTCCCGCTTGGACGAGCAGATGGACGCCGTTGTCGAGCGCCGATCCGACCGCCTGGGCCATGTCCGCCTGCCCCTGCCGTGTCGACCCGCCGATGGCCGCAACGGCGGACTCGAGCAGTGATTCGATGGAGCTCACTCGCCGATGACCATGTCCGGACGTCGGAAGTCGTCGAGCTCTGCGGCCAGCTCCTGGGGCACCTTCGCATGCAGGGCGGTGCCTCCCGCGGTGTGCTCCTCACGGTCGACGGTGCCCAGGGCGTAGACCTTGGACACGAGGTCACCGCGTTCGTAGGGGATGAGGACGGAGACCTCGACGTTGGGCGAGGGCAGCTTCTCCTCGATGGTCTCGACGAGGTCGGCGATCCCCTCCCCCGTGGCGGCGGAGACGAACCGCGCCTGCGGGTACTCCGCGCGCAGTCCCGTCAGCATGGTCTCCTCGGCGATGTCGGCCTTGTTGAAGACGAGGAGTTCGGGAATGCTGCCGGTTTCGACATCTTTGAGCACGTCGCGGACGGCGCGGATCTGGCCGTGCGGATCCGGGTGCGAGGCGTCGACGACGTGGAGGAGCAGGTCGGAGTCGGCGGCCTCCTCCAGGGTCGAGCGGAAGGCTTCGACGAGCTGGTGCGGGAGGTTGCTCACGAACCCGACGGTGTCGGTGTAGGTGAAGGTGATCCCCTCGGCGGTCTGCGACTGCCGCACCGTGGGATCCAGGGTCGCGAACAGGGCGTTCTGCACCATCACATCGGCGTCGGTGAGCCGGTTGAGCAGGGAGGACTTCCCCGCGTTGGTGTAGCCGACGATCGCCACCGAGGGAATGTGGTTGCGCGTGCGGTTCTTCCGCTTCGTCTCCCGGGCCGGGGCCATCGCCGCGATCTCCTTGCGCAGCTTCGACATCCGCGCCCGGATCCGGCGGCGGTCGAGTTCGATCTTCGTCTCACCCGGTCCGCGCGAGCCGATGCCGGCACCGCCGGCGACGCGGCCACCGGCCTGGCGGGACAGGGACTCACCCCACCCGCGCAGCCGGGGCAGGAGGTATTCGAGCTGGGCCAGTTCGACCTGGGCCTTGCCCTCCCGGGACTTGGCGTGCTGGGCGAAGATGTCGAGGATCAGGGCGACCCGGTCGACGACCTTGACCTTGATCACGTCCTCGAGTCCGCGGCGCTGGCTGGGTGCGAGTTCGGAGTCGACGATCACGGTGTCGGCGCCGACGGAGGCGACGATCTCGGCGAGTTCGGCGGCCTTGCCCCGACCCAGGTAGGTGCCGGGGTCCGGCTTCTCGCGGCGTTGGATGACCGCGTCGAGGACGAGTGAGCCTGCGGTCTCGGCCAGGGCCGCCAGTTCCCGGATGGAGTTCTCGGCTTCGGCCAGGGTGGTGTTCCACAGTCCGGCCAGCACGACCCGCTCGAGGCGGATCTGTCGGTATTCGACCTCGGTGATGTCCTCGAGCTCGGTCGAGAGCCCGGCGACTCGTTTGAGGGCCGCGCGTTCCGCGAGGTCGAACTGCGAGTCCTCGTCGACTTCCGATTGCTGGTTGCCGAGCGCCTGAGCGCCTCGCGAGAGCACACGGTCGAGCATTGCGTCCCGGCGCTCTTTGTCAGTGGGCGTCATTCATTCCCTTGTTCGTTGCGGCCGTGGGCGCTCTGCGCCCGGCCGGTGGTGCTTCGGTGCTGTGTCCCTCAATTATCCCACAGCCGTCTAGACTGTAACGGTGTCAGAGCACTATTTCACCGAAACCCCCAGCAGCGATGCCAAGCAGCGTGAGCTGAGTCTCGAACTCGGCGGTCACGACGTGACCGTCACCACCGTGGCCGGGACGTTCTCCCCCACCCGGCTCGACCTGGGGACCTCGGTGCTCCTGCGTCATCTGCCCCCTCCCGCACCCGGTGACCTGCTCGATCTGGGGTGCGGGTGGGGTCCGATCGCCCTCGATGCGGCGCTGGCCGCCAAGGACGCCGAGGTGGATGTCACGGTGTGGGCGCTCGATGTCAACTCCCGGTCGTTGGAGGCGACCGCCGCGAACGCGAAGCGACTGGGGCTGGACTCGATCAGGGCGGTCACCGCGGAGCAGATCCCCGATGATCTCCGGTTCACCGCGATCCGGTCGAACCCGCCGATCCGGGTCGGCAAGGAGATCCTGCACGACCTGCTCGGCACCTGGGTTCCCCGGCTGGCTCCCGGCGGTCGGGCCGATCTCGTGGTGTCGAAGAACCTCGGCGCCGATTCTCTTCACCGGTGGCTGACCCAGACCCTCGGTGGGGCCTTCAGCGTGACCCGGACGGGGTCGTCGAAGGGCTACCGGGTGCTCACGATCCATCGCGGCGAGTCCTCGGACTGACCGAGTCAGTCCCCGGGATTTCCGGGCTGTCGCAGCTCGGCTCCTGACCGGTTCAGCCGATCGCGCCGGTGGCGACGATCACGGCCGGTCCGGCCAGGGTGACGGTGCCACGGTGCTCCGCCTCGGCGACGGTCAGACCGATCCGCAGCTGCCCTCCGGGAACGTCGACGCGCCACTGCACCGGTGACTCGGTTCCCGCCCAGTGGTGGGCGGCGACCGCGGCCGCGCAGGCACCCGTCCCGCAGGACCGGGTCTCGCCGACCCCGCGTTCGAAGACGCGCATCTTCAGCGCCCCCTCTCCCCCGGCGATGTCGCTGCGGGCGGGCTCCATGACGATGTATTCGACGTTGGATCCGTGCGCGGGCATCGGGTCGAGCGCCGGGGCGTCGCGCAGGTCCGCGGATTCGAGTTCGGCGAATTCGGCGAGGGCGACCACGGTGTGCGGGTTGCCGGTCTCGACGCTCAGGCCGGGGCGGGCGACGTCGATGCCGGCGGTGGTCACGAGGACGGGTGCGGCGTCGTCGAGTGACCAGGTGCCCATGTCGATCTGATACCAGGAGTCGGCGGTCTCGGTCGGATTCGCCACCCGGCGCACGGTCTTGATTCCATCGCGTGTGGCCACCCGGATCTCCTCGGCGGCGGCGGGGACGCGGCCGGTCTCGATGAGGGTGTGGGCGAACACGCGCACCCCGTTGCCGCACATCTCGGATACGCTGCCGTCGTGGTTGTAGTAGTCCATGTACCAGTCGGCGCCGGCCTGTGCCTGGTCGAGGGCTCCCGGGATCCCGCTGACCTCGGACCGGACGATGCGGATGACGCCGTCGCAGCCGAGACCGACCCGGCGGTCGGCCAGCCCCGCCACCGTCTCGGTGCGCAGGGTCAGCCGCCCGTCGTCGTCGGCCAGGAGCACGAAGTCGTTCTGCGTGCCGTGGCCCTTGTAGAAGGCGGTGCCGGCGATGTCGGCGAAGGGAGATTCCGGGAAGTTCATGGTTCCATCCTATTCGCTTGTCCGGGGGCGCTGTCCTCCGGCAGGACCGGCCTCGGCCAGCAGTGCCAGGCTGCGGGTGAGGATCGCCTGCGGGTCGCTGTCGCCGGCGTCGATCCAGCGGATGCGGGGATCCCGGCGGAACCAGGTGTCCTGGCGGCGGGCGAACTGGCGGGTCTTGATGATCGTCTGCTCCTGCGCCTGGCTGCGGTCGAGCTCCCCTGCCAGGTGTGCTTGGATCTGGGCGTAGCCGATGGCGCGCGAGGCGGTCCTGCCCCTGGCCAGGCCCTGGTCGAGCAGGCCGACGACTTCGTCGACCCACCCGTGGACCCACATCCCGTGGACACGGGCGGCGATGCGCGGGTGGAGGATCTGCCGGTCGACGTGCAGTCCGAACTGGATGGTCGGCTCGATCTCCTGGTAGTCGGGCAGCTGGGCGCTGAATGGCTGTCCAGTCAGCTCGATCACCTCCAGGGCCCGCACGATGCGTCGGACGTCGTTGGGGGTGATCTTCGCCGCGGCCTCAGGATCGATGCTGCGCAGGTAGCGGTGTCGCTCCCACCGATCGGCGTCGACTTCGGCTTCGATCCTGGCCCTCACCTCGGGGTCGGTGCCGGGAAATCCCATCCTGTCGATGGCCGCGCGGACGTAGAG
>JAPSIC010000062.1 GCA_031179165.1 Brevibacterium sp. | reverse complement strand
GGCTCGGGATGGGCACGCAGCACCACGGTCGCGGTGGTCAGCTCCTGGTAGCTGAAGGTGGCGAACATGAAGCCGATCCCTCCGCCGAGCCCGGCGAGCATCGCGGGGCTGAAGGGCTCGCCGGTGACCGGGTTCTCCACTCCGGCCTGCGCGAGGATCCGGTGCCAGAGTGCCGCGTCGTATTGGGCGGTCGATGAGTCGGCGCCGACCGGCGCCGACGGGTAGGCCGGCACCAGGCCGGGCTCCTCGGGAGGCGCCGGGCGGGCTGCCAGAATGTGGAGTCGCGCCGTGGTGTAGCGTTCGCCGGTCCTCTTCATCCGCTCGCGGACGAGCGCCTTGAAGTGCTTGCTCTGGACCATGATGGTTCCTTCCACGCGGGCGGAATCCTGGTCCCACGCACCACGGACGCGCCCGCACAAGAAGGTGCCGGTGAGTGTGTCGACCCGAAGGCTGAACCTCCTTTGCCCCGTGAGTCCGGTGGCGTGGGCGCCGGCGGCGGGGTTGGGCGCTGGGTCGCGCCACTGCCGATCCTAGTACGCATCCGTCGCCGGAGACAGAGCCGGCGGCGAGTTCACCCCAGGTCGGAGTCGAAGCAACGGCTCACCCCCGCCGCAGCTGCTCGATCAGCCCGTCGAGCTCGCCGCGCTGGGTCGCGGCCGACGGCAGCAGCGGAAGCTCCGTGATCGGGACCTCGGGCAGTGCGGAACGCACCCGGTCGAGGAACCTGTCCTCCGCCTGCCGTCGGCCGGCCAGCAGCTCCCCGGCATCGACGGGTGAGCGCCGATTCGCGACCAGGCTCGCGACCTCGATGCCCAGGGCGTCGAGGTGCCCGTGGAGTTCTATCGTCTCGGCGACGGGCATCGCCTCCGCGGTGAACACGATGACGAAGGCCGTGCGATCAGCGTCGAGCAGAGTCCTGCGCAGCGTCTCGAAGCGCTCCTGACGGCGGACGAGGGTCGCTCGCAGCCGGGAGTCCGCGTCCTCCCGTCGCGCCCTCGCTCCCCCGAGGCCGTGCAGGGCGGAGGCGAATTTCTCCGACCGGTCCCGATTGGCCAGGAGCTCGCCGGTCCACGTCGAGAGGCGTCCGGGCAGGGCCATCAGCCGCACGGTGTGCCCGGAGGGCGCCGTGTCGAACACGATCCGGTCATAGGTCTCGAAGCCGTCGGCGACGACCTCGGAGATCCGATCGAGAATCGCCGACTCATGGCTGCCGGGGGCGTGGCGGGCCAGCTCGAGGTGGCGCCGGGCTGCGTCCTGCATGTGCTCGGGCACGAGCTCGGCCATGGTCGCTCCGACAGCGGCGAAATGCCGCGACACGGTCGCCTCGGGATCGATCTCGAGCCCGTCGAGGCTTCCGGTGTCCGCAGTCAGCAGCCGCCTCGGCCGATCGCCGATCTCGGTGGACCAGAGGTGGCCGAGGTTGTGGGCGGGGTCGGTCGAGACGACGAGCACCCGGTCCCCCGCCTCGGCGAAGGAGGCGCCCACCGCCGAGGCGACCGAGGTCTTGCCCACGCCGCCCTTGCCGCCGACGAAGACGACCCGTCGGCTCTCGAGGAGTTTCAGCAGCATGAGATGTGCTCCAGGGGCGACCGGCTCATGCCCATCCTCCGGTGCCAGTCGTGGAAGTTCTCGTAGAGGACGGGCATCAGCTCAGCGGTGTAGTAGGCGGCCGGGTCGGGCACACCGAGCGCTTCGGCGAGGACGACGAGGGTGAAGAAGTCGTCCTCGTCGCGCTGGGCCCGAGCGAACGTGCGCCGGTACGGCCCCATGTAGTATTCGCGCAGTCCTTCGGACAGAGCCGACAGGCGCCGGGCCCATCCGGCCCGGCGCCCGTCGGCGGGTGTCTCGGTCATCTGTTCCGATTGGAGAACGCGGCGTCGGCGTCGAGCGCCTCCGGCTCCTCGATGCGGGCGCGGCGCATCGCACCGATCGCCTCCACGGCCACCCACACCGCAGCCACGATGATGACGATGTCGATGACGAGCAGGAGCCAGTCGCCCGTCTCGGTCAGCGACTGCAGCTGCACGATCGCGGCGTAGAACGACATCACGAACACGAACACCAGCGGGATGAGCGCCGGCCACGGATTGCGGCGCTTGCGCAGGAGCATCACCGCGAGGATCGACAGGGTCAGTGAGGCCATCAGCTGGTTGGTGGTGCCGAACAGCGGCCAGATCCGCAGTCCGCCCTCGCCTTCGAGGCCCTGGCTGAAGGTCAGCGCGAGGACCAGCGCGACGACGATCACGGTCGCCGTGTACTTGCCGACCTTCCAACCGATCGATTCGCTGATCTCCTGGATGACGAAGCGATGCAGACGCACACCCGTGTCGAGGGTCGTGGCCGCGAAGAGGATCGTCATCGTGGCCAGCACGGTCGCGGCCAACGAGACGGGCAGGCCCAAGCCGTCGGAGACGATGGCGCCGCCGCCGGTGACGAAGGCGCCGACTCCGCCCTCGTTGAAGGCGGTGTAGACGGATTCCCATTCGGCCACGGTCTTGAAGCCGGCGGTGGTGGCCAGGATCGCGCCGAGGGCCAGCATGCCCTCACCCACGGCTCCGAAGTAGCCGACGAACCGGGCATCGGGTTCCCTGTCGAGCTGTTTGGAGGTGGTGCCGGAGGAGACCAGTCCGTGGAAGCCCGAGATCGCGCCACAGGCGATGGTGACGAACAGCAGCGGCACGAGGCTCGGCGTGCCCTCCGGCACCGCGGTGTTCCACGTCGGGGCGACCACTGTCGGGGCCGACAGCAGCACCGCTCCGAACAGGATCCCGAGGCCGATGAAGAGCTGGACTCCGTTGATGTAGTCACGCGGCTGGAGGAGGACCCAGACCGGCAGCAGTGAGGCGATGGCGGAGTAGACCATCAGGGCGAGGATCCAGAACGTGGCCGGAGACATGCCGAGAATCGGGTCCGGCAGGACGATCGGGAAGGCGTCGCCGAGGAGGATGAGCGCATAGAGCGCCACGACCCCGATCACGGTGACCGCGACGAGGTTCATCTTGTACCGGTAGACGGCCTGCCCGACGAGCAGCGCCACGATGATCGCGCCCCAGGATGGGATGACGGCCTCCGGGTTGCTGATGAGCAGGTTCTTGATGATGACGGCGAATGCCATGATGACCATCAGCAGCAGGACGAAGATGATGACGAGGAACAGGCTCGCCCCGCGCTTGCCGATGTAGCGCTCGGACAGGGAGCCGACCGACTTCCCGCGGTTGCGGGCAGAGGCCCACAGGGCGCCGAAGTCGTGCATTCCGGCGAAGAAGATGGTGCCCAGCGTCACCCACAGGAACGCGGGCAGCCACCCCCAGATGACGGCGACGGCCGGTCCGGCGATGGGTGCGGCACCCGCCACCGAGGTGAAGTGATGGCCCCACAGGATGTACTTGTTGGTCGGGACGTAGTCGACCCCGTCCTTGAGTTCGTGGGCGGGAGTCGAGAAGTCGGGGTCGAGCTGGAAGATCTTGCGTCCGAGGAACTTCGAATAGACGAAGTACCCGAGGGCGAAGATCCCCAGACCCACGAGGAGGAGAACGATCGAGTTCATGACTGGCGCATCCTTCCGGCGTCATTGTCGCAAGCTGGTTTGCCGCCCAGTCTATTCCTGTCTTACTCCCAGCGCATTCACAATGAAGAAATAGCCCGCAGGTCGTCTGGCAGCGCTTGCCCGGTGCGCGCGACGACCCTAGTATGACGACTGAATCGACGGCGAGACCGAGACTGCGAACGGAGGCTCCGATTGTCCACTGCAGATGAGATCTCCGACCTGTACAGGCAGCTCCTGACTGCCTGGAACGAGCGCGATGCGGCAGCCTTCGCCGAGTGCTTCTCCGCTGACGGGATCATGATCGGCTTCGACGGCAGCGTGGTCACGGGACCTGCCGAGATCCTCAACCACCTGACACCGATCTTCGCCGACCACCCGACGGCCGCATTCGTCGCGGTCATCCGCACCATTCGGGCGACAGCGGATGCCCACCTCCTCCTCGCCGACGCCGGCATGGTACCTCCAGGAGCCGCCGAGACGATTCCGGAGGCCAACGCGCGCCAGACCGTCGTGGCGGAGCCCTCGAGCACGGGATGGACGATCGCGCTGTTCCAGAACACCCCGGCAGCCCTGCACTGGAACGACGCCGAACGGGAAGCCCTGTCGGCAGAACTCAACGCCGCCTTGGCCGAGCGCGGACCTCTGCCCCTGCCGACCACGGAACAGGGCTCGGGCATCCGAGGCAGGACGGAATGACCGGTCACAACCTCAGGATTCCCGTGGGCGACGAGCACGTGCTCGTCCTGCACCGGCGCTACGAGATGCTGTCGATCCTCAACGACATCATGGTGGCGCTGTGGTTCCTCATCGGCAGCCTTCTGTTCTTCAGCGAGTCGACTCAGACGGCAGGCACGGTGCTCTTCGTGCTCGGCAGCGTCGAGCTGCTGATCCGTCCCGTGATCCGTCTGGTCCGAAACGCCCACATGAGACGGGCCGGCGGCCCGCAGACGAGCCGCACGGGAGACTTCTGAGCTCAGCGGCTGATTGACCGGCCGCCGCATCAGCGCCATCGGCGAATATGCTTGGACCATGAACGACAGGGTCAGTCCAACGGAGGTCGTTGAGCATTTCCGGCTCAGTGCCGACGAGGATCTCCTGCTGACCGCGTGGCAGTACCGCATGATGCAGCGAGACATCGCGGCGACCAAAGGCAAGGCGCTCGAACTCAAACGAAGCGCTCGCGACGAGTTCCGGAATCGCGTCGTCGAGGTCATGCAATCGCAGACCTCCGACGAGTTCGCCACCGTGCAGACAAAGGCCCTGATTGCGGACATGAAAAGCGGCCGAAGCCGATCCGAGACCTTCCAGCTATTGGAGGACAGTCCCACGGAGTTGACCGATGTGGTGTCCAGTCGCAGCCGGGCGATGCTTCTCCTCATCGACATCTATGGATTCGAGCCATGGCCGGGAGTGAACTGGACCGCACCGGTCCGACGGGCAGCCATGGAGGAGTTCCGAGACGCTCTGAATCCTCTCCGGGACGAAGACCTTGCGGCAGTCTCGAACGCTTACGATGCGGCGGTTAAGGCACTGGCGGCCAAGAATCGTCGCTGGAGCAAGGTGGCGCTCTTCGGCGCAGCGGGCCTCGGACTCGGCGTGCTCACAGTCGGCTTGGCCACTCCTGTCGTCGGAGCGATCTATGGGAGTGCGATCCTCGGCTACTCGGGCGCTGCGGCCGCCAGTGCAGGACTGGCGGCCCTGGGCGGTGGCTCGCTGGCGGCCGGAGGCCTCGGCATGGCAGGAGGAACTGCCCTCATCGCCGGTGTCGGCGGTGCAGCAGGACTGAGTGCAGGCTCCGCGGGGGCACACCTTTTCGGCCTCACCGCGGGACAGGTGGCTGCGGACGTCATTCGCCTGGAAGTGGCGACGCAGCTGGTGCTCCGAGATGTCGAAGGCGACAACCAGGCGGCCAAAGCGGTGGTATTGGCACTGCGGGAGAAGATGCTCACCCTGCGTCACCAACTGGTCGATCTCACCCGTCGCATCGAGCAGCTCAAGTCTGAGAGAGATGCCGCCGTGACAACGGTGAAAGCGGAGCGAAGGGCCAGAGCCGAACAGGGCACGGCCATCCGGCAGTTGCGGGACCAGATCTCACTTTCGCTGCAGAGGGGAACCGCCGACACAGCAGCACTCACCGAGCTCGATGCACAGCTCCGACGTCTTGAGCTGCAATGCCGAGCGAACAAACTGGTGGCCGAATTCGTGGAATCCCGCGCAGAAGTGCTGGACCGGTCGACATGACGGAAACCGGTGACGGACAGCATCTGGCCGAGAACCTCGACGCCCTCGCCCGCGACATCGAGGATCTGGAGAAGCTCGCCGCGACGGCTCTGAACGATGAACCGGCGGGTCCCGAGCTCATCGAACGCGTGCAGGCGGAGCCGGGAAGCCTCGACTACCAAGCGCTGACTGCTCATAACCGCAACCGCCGCAAAGAGCTCGACTGGGGTGACGTCGATCTCCCAGCCCTTCTCAGTGGCGAGCAGCGTGCCGCGCTCTCCTGCTGGACAGTGCAGGACCGGATTCGCTGGACTCCAGATGACTTCCTCATCGTCGGCTTCGCCGGTGCAACCGGAGTCCTGGCCGCCGCATTCGACACCCGAGCGGACTCCCTGGTCCGCGATGGCCTGGGCTGGCTGAAGACCACAGAGCTGATGCAGAGGTGGGAGGCAGAAGCCAAGCGAATGCCCATCGACTACACCGGTCCCAAGTTCGGAGGTCCCGCGCACCGCGTTCGCTCACCCGGCCATGACGTGCTGAGGTTCGTCAACGCCCTTCACCAAGTTCGCACCGGCACCTTCACCGGGATGTTCTGGCAGGACAAACGGAAGATCACAGTCCACCGGTCGACGAACAACTACGGCAAAGCCTTCGCCACCACGACCGACCCCCTGGAGGCAACCGCCCTCCTGCTCAAGCATTGGGCGGCTGATGTGATCACTCCGCTGAGCCTGCCGCTGCCCGGATTCAGTCTGCTGACCGAACTGCCCGTTCGCGAAGTCCGCGCCTTTGCCAACCGAGCATACGCGGGGCTCGAATTCGGGGGCCCGGGCACGGGAATGAACATCCGCTCAAGCATGGCCACCCCTGCACTGAGTGTGTTCGCCGTCGAGGTCCTCATCCGTTCGCACGTCCATTTGCAGACGTACCGATCCTCGGGCGGGTTCGAACTCGCCCCAAGGATGCGGCGCAAACGCATCGAGATGCTGCTCGCCGCCCACTCACTTAGTTCGGCAGCCTCGCTGACCAAGACAGCGGCGAAGGTCTCCGCCTACGGCCCCCTCGCGCTCCGGCATGTCAACGTGAGAACTCTTGTCCGCACGGGCTCGCTGGCCCTGGAGCTGCAGAGGCACCGCGCCAGCACTTCGGGTGCGGACCCGGCTTGGCAGCTGCTCGCCGAGGAGGAGCTCAGCGGGCTCGACGAAGCCGAGCTGGAACGCTTCGCCGGACTGTTGGAGAGCTCAGCGGCCGATTGACCGGCCGCCGAGGGAGCGCTCCAGGGGAATGGAGCCGTCCTGCCAGGGGGTGAGCACCCAGGCGATGAGGTAGGCGCCGATTCCCACGACGGGGAGCAGGGAGGCGACGAGGATGAGCAGGCGGACCAGCCAGACGTTCATGTGCAGCGACTGAGCCAGACCGCCGGCGATGCCGCCCACGATCCGCTGCGGTCCGCGCCGGAAGCCTGCACGACGGATTGCGTTGAAGATTCTGTTCATACCCTCGACCTTACGCCGCGACCGGAGCGGGTGCAGTGGAGAAGGCCGATTCCCCCGTGGAGGAAAACCCGACTCGGAGCGCAGCCGTCAGCTCGACAGCACCCGTGTGATCTCCGCGAGCGCCGTGCGCAGCTCCAGGTCGCCCGGGGCGCCGTAGCCGAACACGATTCCCTGCCGCTGCGGCCGTGTGCCCCGATGGTAATAGGTGCTCAGCGCGGCGAGGTCGACGCCGCGCGCGGCCAACGCCGCGACCACCTCGGCGTCGGACCTGCCTGTCCCCCAGGACAGGGTCGCATGCAGCCCGCCTTCGACGGCATCGAGCCTGACGTCCGGGGCGAGATCGGCGGCCGCCGCGATGACGAGGGAGCGTCGGTGCCGGTACTCCCGCCCGACGCGGACGAGGTGCCGCCTCAGCCCTCCGCTGCGGAGGAACTCGGCGAGGGCGGCCTGGACGAAGCCCGATACGGGTTGACCGAGCGTGGCCCGCACATCGAGGACGCGCGCTCGCAGCCCCGGTTCGGGAATGACGAGATACCCGCACCGCAGCCACGGAGTGAGGATCTTGGAGAAGCTGCCGACGAGCACGACGCGCCCTTCCGTGTCGAGAGAGGCGATGGCGGGCAGGGACGGGGCGCCGTGGCGGAATTCGCTGTCGTAGTCGTCCTCGATGATGACGGCACCGGACTCCCGTGCCCAGTCGAGCAGCGCGAGCCTGGCCGCCACGGGCAGCCTGCCGCCCAGCGGGTACTGGTGGCTGGGCGTGAGCAGGGCCGCAGCGGCCGGTTCGGACGACCGGCCCAGTTCGGTCGGGTCCATTCCCCCGTCGCGTACGGTGACCGGAACCGGAATCGCGCCGAGGCGGTCGATGACCTTCCGTGCGGTCGGGTAGCCGGGATTCTCCGTCGCGATCCGCTGGCCTCCGGCGCCGCCGGGCCGCAGGCCGTGGAGCACCAGCCCGAGGCCGTCGCTCGTTCCCGCGGTCACCACGATGTCCTCGACGTCGCAGGCCACCCCGCGGGCCGCACGCAGATGAGCGGCGATCGATTCCCGCAGCTCGGCGTCGCCGGCGTCCGGTGGTGGCAGGCTCGGGACGTCGTGCCTGATGGCAGTGCGCCAGGCCGCGATCCAGTCCCGGTTCTCGATGAACCGCGTCGAGGGACTGCCGGGTGAGAGATTCACCGCAGCCGCAGGTCCCGACCCACCGGCGGTCGGCCCTGCCGATGCGGTCCGACGGGCTCGGACCCCGGCCTGGCCGGCAGCGCTCGCATGGCCCGGCAGAGATTTCCCGGACGCCAAGCGGGTGGGGAGATCGTCGGCGACGAAGGTGCCAGACCCCGGCACGCTGACGACGTATCCTTCGCCGGCGAGCTCCTCGTAGACCGACACGACCGTTCCCCGGGAGACCCCCATCGCCTCGGCCAGCACCCGCGTCGAGGGCAGCGGTTCGTTCGCCGTGCTCTGACCGGACAGCAGCGCCTCCCGCAGCTGCTCGACGAGGTGATCGCGCGGGGAGCGGTCCGGCGACGGTGGTTCGATGACCAGATCGAACGGAGTGGCATGGCGCATCACCCCATTTTACTGGTCCGGGAGAATTCTCAGTTTCCGGCATAGCCGGTGGACCGGAACTGCTTCTAGCGTGGTCGGTGACGGACCCGCCACGCGGTGAGTCCCCCAGCACCGCTCCGACCGATGAGGAAGACCGATGACCCTGAACCAGCCGATCGTCCGTGCGCTCGAGGCCTCCGACGAGCCTCGGTGGCGCGAGCTCTTCCGCGGCTACCGTGAGTTCTATCGGCTGGAGGAGTCCGACGCCGTCGTCTCCCGGGTCTGGGGCTGGCTGCGCGATCCCGCCCACGAGTCCCAGGGCCTGGTCGCCGAGGCGGGGAATGCCGTCGTCGCCATCGCCCACTTCCGCCGCTTCTCCCGCCCTTCGACCGGAACCGTCGGCATCTGGCTCGACGACCTCTTCACCGTCCCCGAAGCGCGTGGACGCGGGGTGGCACGGGCCCTGATCTCCGGGCTGCAGGAGATCGCCGGAACCGACGGCCACTCCGTCGTCCGCTGGATCACCGCCGAGGACAACCACCAGGCTCAGGCGCTCTACGACCAGGTTGCCACCCGCACCCACTGGGTCACCTACGATGCCGCCCCTGTCGCTGGGACGGACGGCGCAGACCGTGGGTCGGGATCGGAGCGGTCGTGACGACGAGGAACGAATACGGTCAGCCGGTCGGCGATCTCGTTCCCGGGTGGACACCGATGCAGCGACCCGAGGCGCAGCGACTGGAGGGTCGCCACTGCACCCTGGAGAGGCTGGACGCCGATCGCCATGCCGACGAGCTCTTCGCCGCCTACTCGTCCGCGTCCGACGGCCGCGACTGGACGTACATGCCCGTCGGTCCGTTTGATTCCTTCGCGGACTACCGGGCCTGGGCCGAGGACGCCGCCGCGTCCACCGATCCGCTCCACTTCGCGGTCATCGCAGCAGGCTCCGGCGGTGCGGTGGGAACTCTCTCGCTCATGCGGCATGATCCCGCCAACGGAGTGATCGAAGTCGGATACGTCGCGTTCTCGCCGCTGCTGCAGCGAACACCGGCGTCGACGGAGGCCCAGTACCTCCTCATGCGTCACGTCTTCGATGACCTCGGCTATCGCAGGTACGAATGGAAGTGCGACGCCCTCAATGAGCCCTCCCGCAGAGCCGCCGCCCGCCTCGGGTTCACCTATGAGGGCACCTTCCGGCAGGCCGTGGTGACCAAGGGGCGCAACCGCGACACCGCCTGGTTCTCACTCCTCGATGGGGAATGGCCGCACATGCGCGGCGCCTTCGAGGCCTGGCTCGATCCCTCGAACTTCACCCCTGAGGGCCATCAGCTCTCCGCCCTGCAGACAGCACGGGGACTGCCGAGGGCGGAGGAGGCGATCCGCTGAGCGGGAAGGCGATTCCGCTGGTCCGGGAGCACTCTAGACGAAGACGGTCAGCCCGTAGAGGACGAAGACCAGCAGGTGCGGCGCACCGTGGAGGGCGGTGACCCGCCCGCCTCCGAACGTCGTGGCGGTGAGCAGGAGGGTGACGGCGAGGAGGACCAGATTGGTGGGGTCTTCCGCCAGGACCACTGTCTGGCCGGTGAGGAGGCCGATCGCCAGCACCACCGGAACGGTCAGGCCCACCGTCGACACCAGGGCACCGTGGCACAGGTTGCTCACACGCTGGATCTCCCCCATGAGCGCGGCGCGGATGGTCGTGATCGTCTCCGGCAGGAAGACGATCATCGCGATGAGGATTCCCGACAGGGCAACCGGCGCACCGAGCCGGCCCAGCCCGTCGTCGAGCAGCGCCGCCATGTGATGGGAGAGGAGGACGATCGGGATCACCGTCAGCACCAGCACCGCGGTCCGGGCGACGACCTCGGCGCGGTGGGCGGAGAGCACGGCCGAAATCGCATCTCGCGGTGAATCGTCTGCCGACTGCTCCGCAGCGGCCGCCACCGACCCCGTCCCCACCTCGGCGCGGTCGAGCTCCGCCGGGCCGAGACCGACTTCCCGGAAATCCTCGCTCTGGGCACCCACCTGCCTCAGCAGGAAGAACGCGTAGAGGAGCACCGTGAGGGCGATGACCGGGAGCTCCTGGACCGGCGTGTACGCTCCCCGCGTGCCGAT
The DNA here is from genome assembly GCA_031179165.1 of Brevibacterium sp. GTDB lineage: Bacteria > Actinomycetota > Actinomycetes > Actinomycetales > Brevibacteriaceae > Brevibacterium. The sequence goes on along the minus strand of JAPSIC010000062.1, from coordinate 7,049 downwards.
GACCGCCGGCAGGGCGAAGGCGACGGCGATGAGGACGACGAGCATCGACAGGTAGGCCGACACGCCGGTGCGATTCGGCCGGAGCCGGGAGTGGCGCAAACCCCCGACGAGAAGGGCGAGCCCGATGACGAGGTTGAGGATGATCATCGACACCGCCATGACGGAGTCACGGGCGATCGTGGCGTGCTCGCCCGGTCCGAGCATCACCGCGGAGATGAGGATGACCTCGATGAGCACGATCGACAGCGTGAGCACCAAGGTGCCGTAGGGATCGCCGAGACGCCGGGCGAGATGCTCGGCCTCGGCCACGACACCGAAGGCGCAGACGACGATGACCGCCACGACCACTGCCAGGACCGCGATCAGCGTGGGTCCAGGCAGGTGCGAGGAGAGGAGCGGACCGGCGAGGACGGTGAGGAGGAAGGTGCCCCATCCCAGTGCCAGGCGGATGAGAACGGTGGGGGTGAGGACTGTTCGGAGAGTTGTCGGTCGGAGTGTCTGTGTCACCGCTTGTCCGAGTTTCTGCAGGGCCGTCCCAGCTCGTGCTCGCACCTGCGGGTCGTCCCGCAGGCAGCTTCCCCTTCCATGTTAACCGGCGCCTCTGATCAGACTGCGACTGCCTCCTCCCACAGGCGAAGCGCAGGCGCGGACTGCGGGTGCGCTTCGGCGAGTTCCAGCGCAGCCTCGTCGCCTGCATCTCGGGCTTCGTCCTCGCGGCCCAGGAGAACGGTGAGTTCCTCGATGAAGACCCCGCCGCCCTGGCCTTCGAGATCAACGGACAGTTCCTCGCCGCCCATGCCGGCTTCAACCTCACCGACAATCCGGCCGTCCTCGATCTCGCTCGTGCCGTGTTGCACCGACGACTGGAGGGGTGACCGGTTGCAGGGGTGACCGGCTGGAGGGGTGACCGGTTGCAGGGGTGACCGGCTGGAGGGATGACTGGTTGCAGGGGTGACCGACAGCGGTGGCATCCTCCGTTGCGCAATCATCCCTTCTGCCCGGGGATCCGGGCTCGGTGCCCTGGTGCCCGGGACGCCCTCGGGACGAACCTGGACTCACCACATTCCGCCGACCACGGCGGACCGAGAACCAGGAGGTCACATGTCCACCGCACCCGATGCGAATGCCGCCGGCGGCACTCCGCTGACGACCACCACAGAACGGCCTGCCCGCACTCTCCGCGGCGCTCCGGGCTTCCGCCCACCTCGAGCGTGGGCGTGGACCGGGGTCGCCGCCGGACTGCTCGGCATCGCGACGATCCAGGCGTCGTTTGCCACGTCCATCGACTGGGCGGCGTCGGCCGGGGATGCTGAGGCGATTCTCGCCGACGCCGCCGGCAATCAACCGGCCTTCATCGTCTTCCATCTCCTGTCGATGCTCACGTTCCTCGCCCTGCCGATCTTCGGCGCCGGCCTCAAGCGCAGACTGGACCAGCAGGGCCCCGCCGACGCCCTGCATGGTCAGATCGCCATGGGCGGGATCATCCTCACCACGGCCGCGCTGCTGCTGGGCAGCGGGCTGAACACGCAGTTCGCACTGGGACTGTCGGACACCTCGACCTATGTGCCCGAATCCGTCGCGTTCTACACCGACTGGGTGGCGACGATTCCCTGGCTGTGGGTGGGCATCGGACTGTCGGCACTCGCCGTCGCCGCGGCCTCCCTCCGCCACGGGGCCGTGCACAGGTGGATCGGGATCGTCTCACTCATCCTCGGCGTGCTCATCACCCTCACCGGCGTCTCGCCGTTCCAGTATCTGGCCGGCTTCATCGGCCCCGTCTGGGTCCTCGTCGTCTCCCTCGGATTCGCTCTCGGCGACCGGCGCTGACGATGCCGTTGCGACTCACGCCGGTCCACCCCGTGCTGGAATCAGCGCGGGGTGTTCCGGCGGGTGAGAGTGCAGGGTACTGTTCACCCATGGGGACGCCTCACCCAGCGCGCAGGGGCCGGCCGCGGACAGGGATCACCGTGCTCGTCGCCGCCGCCGTCCCGGCCCTGAGCGGTGCCGTGCTGCAGGTGGCCGCGAGGGCCCCACTGACTCCCGACGTCCTCTTCCTCGCCGTCGACGCCATGGTCGGGCTCGTCTACGGCATCGTGGCCGCACTCATCCTCTCCCGGCGCAGCCATCCCGTCGGGTGGCTCATCGCGATCACCGCCATCGGCGGGGGCCTGGCCGCCTTCGGCGGCGGGTGGGCGGGCTTCGCCTCGGCGCGGGCGGTCCCGGGCGCGGAGTTCGGCTTCGTCCTCTTCGGCTCCGCCTGGGTGCCCGGAACGCTGGCCCTGTTCCTCGTCGTGCCCTGGCTCGTGCGCGAGACTCCGCTCTCCCCGGTCGCCTGGGTCTGCCTGGTGCTGGGTGCGCTGGTCACCCTCGTGCTGACCGCGCAGCGTTTCCTGTTCCCGATGGCCGACAATGCCGCGGTCCTGCTGGCCGCCGTGGTCTGGGGCCTGGTCACCGCGGCGGCCGCTGCCTGGCGGCACCGATATGGTCCCGAACGGGAGCGCACCGGCCTCGGGCTGCTCGCTCTGGGCACCGCAGTCATGGCACTGTCCTTCCTGCCCCTGCTGTTCGTCGAGCACTCCTCGAACGAGGTTCTCCTGCTCGTGCCGATCTCCCACCTGGCCTGTCAGGCACTGTTCCCCGGTGCCCTGCTGGTCACCGTGCTGCGCAATCGCCTGTGGGGCATCGACCTCGCCGTCAGCCGCGGAGTGCTCGCCGGACTGCTCACCCTCGTCATGGTCCTCGTCTATGCGGCTCTGGCGTGGGCGGCGTCCGCCCTGGTCGGCAGCTCGACCGTGGCCCAGATGATCGCCGCGGTCGGCGTGGTCCTCGCCCTCCTGCCGGTCCGGTCCTTCCTCGCGACCCGGGTCACCCGCCTGGTCTGGGGTGAGGCGGCATCGGCCGGACGGGCGGCACTGCAGATCGGCGCCTCCCTGTCGGCAGGCAGCGAACCGAACGAGCTCCTCGACCGGCTCGCCGCGGCCGTCGGTGAGACCCTTCGCCTGGAGTCGGTGACCCTGGCCCTGCCCGACGGCCTGTCGGGACGTTGGGGCACGCCCTCCAGCCCGCCGCTCCAACGCGACATCGTCCGCCGCGTGGAGCCCGGTGCCGAACGTCCCTCCCGGCGGGTCGAGCATGACTCTGATCCGATCACATCCGCTCCCGACGGCCCCGAAGCCGTGCTGGGATCCCTCATCTTCACGCCGCGGCCCGGTGAGTCGCTGGATCGGCGCACCTTCACCGCTCTCGACCGGATCGAGCCCCTCCTCGTCGTCGGTCTGGGCCTGATCCAGGCCACCGCCGAGGTGGTGCGCGCCCGCGACGCGGCCGACGCCGCACGCGAAGCCACGTCCCGAGCCCGCCTGGCCGAACGACAGGTGATCCGCCGTGAGCTCCACGACGGGATCGGTCCCTGGGTCTCGGGCCTGCAGCTCGGCCTGCAGGGAGCCCGCAACATGCTCCACAGCGATCCTCGATCCGCTGACGTCCTTCTCGAAGCGCTGCAGAACGAGGCGGCCGCGCGAGTGCAGGACATCCGCATGCTCTCCCGCAGCCTCCTCCCTCCCGTGCTCGAGGAGAAGGGGTTGGCCGCGGCCGTCGCCGAGCTCGCCGAACGCCACGCCCAGACCGGATTCACCCTCGACCGTCGCGGTCTGCTCCTCGACCCAGAGTCCCTGCACGGCCTCGACGCCCGTGTCGCCGCGGCTGCCTATGCCGTCATCGCCGAATCGACGTTGAACTCCGCGAAGCACTCCGGGGTCGACTCCTGCCGAGTCGAGGTCGCCTGGGCGGAGTCCGCGGCCGGGCCGGGCCTCGAACTCGTCATCGAATGCCACGACGAGGGAGTGGGGCGCCCGCCGGACGCGGCCGACGGCGTCGGCACCATCTCGATGCGTGAGCGCACGCAGGAGCTCGGGGGCGACTTCCGCACCGGCCGGTCCCAGGAAGGCGGGACACAGGTCGTCGCCCGGCTTCCCGTCGGTTCGATCGGGAAGGCACCACAGCAGATCAGGGAGGGACGATGACGGACGAGGAGGTCATCCGGGTGGCCGTCGTCGACGACCACCCGGTGTTCCGGATGGGGATGACGGCGCTGCTGACTTCGCTGCCCGCCATCACCGTCGTCGGGCAGGCCGACTCTGCCGCGAATGCACGCGAGCTGCTGCTCGGCCCGTCCGCTGAGCCGATGCCGGTCGATGTCGTCCTCATGGACCTCGACCTCGGCGATGGTTCCGGCGTCGACCTGACCCGGGAGCTGACTCGCCTCAGGCCCGAGGTGCGGATCCTCGTGGTGACGATGCACGAGGACGATGATGCGGTCGTCGCCTCCGTGCGGGCGGGAGCGCGCGGGTTCCTCGTCAAATCGGCGACACCCGACGCGGTCGAACGCGCCGTCCGAGCCGTCGCGGCGGGCGAGCTCATCCTCTCCCCGGCCGTGGCCGAGAAGGCGATGGCCTATGTCCTCGGCGGCCAGAGGTCGGCACGAGTCCCCTTCCCGCAGCTGACCGCGAGGGAGCGGGAGGTGCTTGACCTCGTGGCAGGCGGCCTGGACAACACCGCGATCGCCGCACGGCTGTCCCTGAGCCCGAAGACGGTGCGGAACTCGGTGGCCACGGTGCTCGCGAAACTGTCCCTGCGCGACCGGTCCGCCGCGATCGTCCGCGCCCGTGCCGAGGGACTCGGCGGACCCGCGAGCCCGGAGTGATCCACTCGCGAGCTCATCCGCGCCGGCCGACTCGATGCCCCCAGTTAAGCTGGAGGAGCGTGAAGTCCGTCGACACCCAGGAGGCATTCGTGTATCAGGCAGCCGAGGATCGCTACGATTCCATGAGCTACCGTCGAGTCGGTCGATCCGGTCTCGTGCTGCCCGCCCTGTCCCTGGGCCTGTGGCACAACTTCGGCGACGACGTCGCGTTCCAGAACCAGCGCGACATCGTCCGTCGGGCCTTCGACCTCGGGATCACCCATTTCGATCTGGCCAACAACTACGGCCCTCCTCCGGGCTCGGCCGAGACCAATTTCGGCCGCCTCCTGCGCGAGGATCTTCGACCGCACCGGGACGAACTGGTCATCTCGACCAAGGCCGGGTGGGCGATGCACCCGGGCCCCTATGGCGGTCCGGGCGGGAGCCGGAAGTACCTGCTCTCCAGCCTCGACGCGTCCCTGCGCCGCCTCGGGCTCGAGTACGTCGACATCTTCTACTCCCATCGTCCCGATGCCTCGACCCCACTCGAGGAGACCGTGGCCGCGCTCGACACCGCGGTCCGCTCGGGCCGCGCCCTCTACGCCGGCATCTCCTCCTACTCGGCGGCCGACACCGCCGCAGCCGCCGCGATCGCTCGCGACCTCGGCACCCCGCTGCTCATCCACCAGCCCTCGTACTCGATGCTCAACCGGTGGATCGAAACCGATCACCTCCTCGACACCACCGAGACGGAGGGCCTCGGGGTCATCGCCTTCTCCGCTCTGGCCCAGGGCCTGCTCACCGACAAGTACCTCGACGGAGTGCCTGAGAACTCACGCGCCGGCAGGAACACCCCATCGTTCAGACAAGAATTCCTGTCCGAGGACAACCTCAGGCGGATCCGCGGTCTCCACGCGATCGCGCAGCACCGCGGCCAGTCCCTGGCGCAGATGGCTCTGGCCTGGGCGCTCCGCGACGATCGAGTGTCCTCGCTGGTCATCGGCGCGAGCCGCGTCGAACAGCTCGAGCACAACGTCGCCGCACTCGACGCCGCACCCTTCACGTCCGCAGAGCTGACCGAGATCGACGGCCTCGCCGTCGATGGGAACATCGACATCTGGGGCGAGGCCCGCCGCAGCACGCAGAGCTGACCACCCACCGCCGAGCTCGGATCCGGGGACACCGGAGGAATGTGCACGTCGCCCTCACATCTCGGGGCGTTACGATGACAGTGTCTGCTCAATCGACGGACGGGAGCCGCCATGGTCCAGGTACACGTTCTCGGTGTCGCTCTCGACGCCAAGCAGCAGCACATCGTGCTGCTGAAACCGCTGTTCGAGGAGCTCGGCGAGTCCCGAGTGCTGCCGATCTGGATCGGTGAGCAGGAGGCGACATCGATCCTCATCGCCGTATCCGGTGTCGCGGCCCCACGACCCCTCTCCCACGATCTGATGAAGACCCTCCTCGAGGCCCTCGATGCCGACGTCGTTCAGGTCGAGGTGGAGCGCATCGACGGGGGCACCTTCTACGCCGCCGTCACCCTCCGCGGTCCCAATGGCACACACCTCGTCGACGCCCGTCCCTCGGATGCGATCGCATTGGCAGTGCGCATGGATGCGCCCCTGTTCGTCTCCGACGAGGTGCTCGCCGAGGCCGCGATCCCCGGGTCCTTCATCGACCAGAGCGGGACGGATGAGGACACCGAACACGAGCTCGACGAGTTCAAGAAGTTCATCGAAGGGGTCGACCCCGAGGACTTCAAGGGCTGAGGCTGTTCCCCGAGCCGCCCCGCCGGCCAAGGGCTGAGAAGTGTCGACCGGCGACCCCGCCTTGCGCAGACCGGCCGGATGCGCCATCGTCGGGTGAATGACAACCACTGTTGAACGCGCGCGTGAACTCGCCGCAGACGCCTTCGGCTGGGACCGGCTGCGCAACGGTCAGGAAGACGCCATCGAAGCACTCGCCGCCGGTCGCGACACCCTGTGCGTGATGCCGACGGCGTACGGCAAGTCCGCGATCTACCAGATCGCCGGAATGCTGGTCGAGGGGGCGACCGTTGTGGTCTCTCCGCTCATCGCCCTGCAGCTCGATCAGATGGACGGGCTGGCGGATGCTCCCGACGCTCCCTCCGCCGTGGCCGTGAACTCGGCGCAGAGCGAATCGCGCAACGAGGCCGCGTGGGAGACGCTGGCCGTCGGTGAGTCGGAGTTCGTCTTCCTCGCTCCCGAGCAGTTGGCCAAAGCCGAGGTCGTCGATCATCTCGCCGAGGTCGGCATCTCGCTGTTCGTCGTGGATGAGGCGCACTGCGTGTCGGCGTGGGGCCACGATTTCCGCCCGGACTACCTCCGCCTCGGCGCCGTCATCGAAC
>JAPSIC010000061.1 GCA_031179165.1 Brevibacterium sp. | reverse complement strand
GGAGCAGCAGACATTCGATGAGGCGGTCGAATCGCGACAGGGAATCCTGTGGCCCGTCGGCCAGCGCGGCGGTGCTGCGCGACCACAGGGTGGTCATCGCATAACGGTCGAGGTCGACGAGGATCGCCTGTTTCGAGGGGTAATGGTGATAGAGCCCTGGCACCGACAGGCCCGCCGCCTCCGCCAGCTGCCGGGTGCTGGTCCCGTGGTAGCCGCCCCGAGCGAAGCAGCCGAGCGCTGCCTCGAGAATCGGCGGCAACGACGACTCACCTGGCGTTCTCCAGTCGTCCATGGCTGCTCCTTGTGATCGTCGGCACACCATGCCTAGGATACAAGCAGGAAACCGAGCGAACGCTCGGTGTTGGACCTGATCCTCGTCGTCGCGACCCTTAGGAGCACTCATGACCGCCGGCTTCCACTCCGCAGACGCCCCTGAATCCGCGGACTCCCACGAAGGATCCAACCCCAGGTCTGCCTCGAACCCGCGCCCCGAACCCGCCGGGGCCCGCCGCTTCGCGGGGCAGGTCGCCCTGATCACCGGCGCCAGTCGTGGCATCGGCCTCGGCGTCGCGCAACGACTCAGCGCCGAGGGTGCCACGGTCATCCTCACCGCCCGCAAGGAGGAGGCTCTCGCCGAGGCGGTCGCCCAGTTCTCCGAGGGCACCGCGCTCGGCATCGCCGGCAAATCCGACGACCCCGCTCACCGGGCCGAGGTTTTCGACACGATCGCGGAGAAGTTCGGCCGCCTCGATGTGCTCGTCACCAACGTCGGAATCAACCCTGTCTATGGGCCGACAATCGACATCGACCTCGACGCGGCGCGCAAGATCTTCGAGGTCAACGTCCTCGGCACGCTGGCCTGGGTGCAGGGCGCGGTCCACCATGAGCAGCTGGGCTTCAGGCAGAACCGAGGTCGGGTCGTGAGCATCTCGTCGGTCGCCGGCGAGAGGCCGAGCACCGGCATCGGCTTCTACGGGATCTCGAAGGCCGCCGTGTCCCACCTGACGAAGACCCTGGCCGTCGAGCTCGGCCCCGACATCCGGGTCAATGCCGTCGCCCCGGCGGTCGTGAAGACGAACTTCGCCACCGCCCTCTATGAGGGCCGTGAGGACGAGGTCGCCGCGGCCTACCCGGTCAAACGGCTCGGCACTCCCGAGGACATCGGTGCGGCGGTGGCCTACCTGTCCTCAAGCGACGCCGAGTGGATCACCGCGCAGGTGCTCACCGCCGATGGTGGCGTCCTCACCGCAGGCGGATCCGCCTGATCGCGTCGGAGCACAGTCCGTTCTAACCGCCTGATCGCGCCGGAGCACGGTCCGTTCCGCTCACCGTGTCCGTCACCTGATCTCGTGTTGTCCGCGCGCGTTCACACCCACTAGGATGAGTTCCATAAGTACATAACTGCCGCAACGACATGAGGTGGGAGAGCTGCGTCAAGCAGCGCCGTAGGTGCAATTCCCTCCCCGGGAAACTCTCAGGCCCAATACCACCGAATGCAGGCACATCTGAAGGACGACGACTCACCTCCTCGTACGCGCACCGAGACTCGGCGCGCTGACATGAGGTCCAGCGTGATCAGGGCGTCACTCCAACAGATTCGGGGAGGACTACTCACTGCACAGTGCGTCCTCCCACAGGTGGACGCCGCCACTGAACAAGGACGGCAATGACAAGTTCACTCGCTCACACCACTCGGCCGACCGGGGACACCAAGCGCCCGTTCTCCGACCGTCACATCGGACCCCGTGCCTCCGACATCGACGTCATGCTCGACGAACTCGGCTACGAGTCCCTGGAGGCTCTGTCGAACGCCGCGGTGCCCGAGTCCATCCAGATCGACGGCCTCGACTTCCACTCCGGTCACTCCGAGGTCGCCGTGCTCAGCGAACTGCGCGACATCGCCGCCAAGAACACCCTGCGCAAGCAGATGATCGGCCAGGGCTACTACGACACGATCACTCCGGCCGTCATCCGCCGCAACCTCGTCGAGAACCCCGCCTGGTACACCGCCTACACGCCGTATCAGCCCGAGATCTCCCAGGGTCGCCTCGAAGCGCTGCTCAACTTCCAGCAGGTCGTCCAGGATCTCACCGGACTCGACATCGCCAACGCCTCCCTCCTCGACGAGCCCACCGCCGTCGCCGAGGCCGTCCTCCTCATGCGTCGCGCGGTGAAGAAAGGCACCACGGTCGTCCTCGATTCGGAGCTGCACCCGCAGACCATCGCCGTGGTCCGCGCCCGCGCCCGGGCGATGGACTTCGGAGTCATGGTCGCCGACCTCTCCGAGGGTCTCGTCGGTGACGACATCTTCGGCATCGTCTGCGCCCAGCCCGGCACCACCGGCGTCATCCGCGACTTCACCGAGGCGATCACCGGCGCCCATGACCGTGGCGCCCTCGTCACCTTCGCCGCCGACCTCCTCGCCCTCACCCTGCTCAAGGACCCGGGCTCCCAGGGCGCGGACATCGCCGTCGGCTCCGCCCAGCGCTTCGGCGTGCCCCTGTTCTTCGGCGGCCCGCACGCCGGCTTCATGGCGGTGAAGTCGGGCCTCCAGCGGCAGCTGCCCGGTCGCCTCGTCGGCGTGTCCAAGGACGCCCACGGCAAGCCCGCCTACCGCCTCGCCCTGCAGACCCGTGAGCAGCACATCCGCCGGCAGAAGGCGACGAGCAACATCTGCACCGCGCAGGCCCTGCTCGCCAACGTCGCCTCGATGTACGCCGTCTACCACGGACCCGTCGGGCTGACCCGGATCGCCTCCCGGGTCCACCGCCTGGCCCAGGCCTTCGCCGCCGCGGTGGACACCGCCCCCGGCGCCGAGGTGATCAGCCGGGAGTTCTTCGACACCGTCGCCATCCGTGTGGTCAACTCCGAGACCGCGCGGCTCGTCGCCGACGCGGCCGGATTCAACATCCGCGTCCTCGACGACACGACGATCGGGGTGTCCTTCGGCGAATCCCACACCGTCACCGATGCCAACGCCCTCCTCTCGGCCCTCGGCGTCCACGCCCGCATCGACGCCGACGAGTTCAAGGCAGCGGCTGCGGGAACCTTCGGGCCCCACACGGTACCCGAGCCGCAGTTCGACTCGAGCTTCCACCGCGACACCGAGTTCCTCACCCACCCGGTGTTCAACACCCACGGCTCCGAGACCTCGATGATGCGCTACCTGCGCATGCTCTCCGACCGGGACCTGGCGCTCGACCGGACGATGATCCCGCTGGGCTCGTGCACGATGAAGCTCAACGCCGCCGCGGAGATGGAGGCGATCACCTGGCCGGAGTTCGCGAACATCCACCCCTTCGCCCCGACCGAGCAGACCCTGGGCTGGCGCGAGCTCATCATCCGCCTCGAGGCCGCCCTGGTCGAGATCACCGGCTACGACCGGATCTCCCTGCAGCCCAATGCCGGCTCGCAGGGTGAGCTGGCCGGGCTGCTGGCCATCCGCAACTTCCACGTCGCCAACGGCGAGGCCGAGCGCACCGTGTGCCTCATCCCGCAGTCCGCACACGGCACCAACGCCGCCTCGGCGGTGCTCGCGGGCCTCCAGGTCCAGGTCGTCGGCACCGCCGAGGACGGCTCGGTGGACATGGACGACCTCGATGCGAAGATCTCCAAGTTCGGCGACCGCCTCGCCGCAATCATGATCACCTACCCGTCGACCCACGGCGTGTTCGAGCTCCAGGTGCGCGACGTCTGCGACAAGGTCCACGCCGCCGGCGGCCAGGTCTACGTCGACGGAGCGAACCTCAACGCCATGGTCGGCCTCGCCAAGCCGGGCGAGTTCGGCGGCGACGTCTCCCACCTCAATCTGCACAAGACCTTCTGCATCCCCCACGGCGGCGGCGGACCGGGCGTGGGACCCGTCGCGGTCCGCGAGCACCTCGCGCCCTACCTGCCCGGCGACGCCACCTCGGCGGAGCTGGTCGCCAGCGCCGAAGGAGCGAAGAACCTGCCGATCTCCGGATCGATGTTCGGTTCGGCCGGCGTGCTGCCGATCACCTTCGCCTACCTCGAGCTGATGGGCGCCGAGGGCCTGCGGGAGGCCTCCCGGGTCGCGCTGCTCGGGGCGAACTACATCGCGAGCAAGCTCGGCGACATCTTCCCCCCGCTCTACTCCGGCCTCAATGGCCTGGTGGCGCACGAGACGATCCTCGACCTGCGGGAGATGACCGCGAGGACCGGCGTCACCGCCGAGGATGTCGCGAAGCGGCTCATCGACTACGGCTTCCACGCACCCACCCTGTCCTTCCCCGTGCCCGGGACGCTGATGGTCGAACCCACCGAATCCGAGGACAAGGCCGAGCTCGACCGCTTCATCGAGGCGATGCGCTCCATCCACGCCGAGATCGAGGCGATCGGCACCGACTACAGCTACGAGGAATCCCCGCTCGCCGCGGCGCCGCACCCCGCGACCGTCGTGATGGACGACTGGGACGCCAAGTACACCCGTGAGCAGGCGGTGTTCCCGGTCAGCGGACTGCGCCAGACCAAGTACTTCCCGCCGGTCAGCCGCATCGACGGCGCCTACGGCGACCGCAACCTGGTCTGCTCCTGCCCGCCGCCCGAGGCCTTCGAGGAGAACCCCGAGGCCGTCGAAAAGAACGAGGACGACTGATGACCAGAGAGACTCCGCTGCATGACATCCATGCCCAGCTGGGTGCGAGCTTCACCGACTTCGGCGGCTGGGACATGCCGCTGAAGTACGGCTCCGAGCTTGCCGAGCACCGCGCCGTGCGCGAGGCCGCCGGGATCTTCGACCTCTCCCACATGGGCGAGGTCCGCCTCACCGGCCCCGCCGCGGCCGGGTTCCTCGACTACGCGCTCGTCGCCAAGTACTCGAGCATGAAGGTCGGCCGGGCCAAGTACGGCGTCATCGTCAATGAGTCGGGCTACCTCCTCGACGACCTCATCACCTACCGGATCGGGGAGGAGGAGTTCCTCATCGTCCCCAACGCCTCGAACACCCCCGCCGTCGTCGAGGCGCTCGAGACGCGCCTGCAGCACTTCGTCACCGAGGTGGAGCCGGCGGCCGAGGTGACGCTCACCGATGAGTCGGCCGACACCGCCCTCATCGCGGTGCAGGGACCGAACTCGGAGGCGATCATCCTCACCGCCCTCGACGCGGGCGCCGACGGCGAGTTCGGACCGGCCACCGCCTCGGCGGAGGGGGCGGCGGACGCCGCCACCGTCGCCGACGGCGTGCGCCAGCTCAAGTACTATGCGTGGATGCCGCTGACGATCGCCGGCATCGACCTCATGCTCGCCCGCACCGGCTACACCGGCGAGGACGGGTTCGAACTCTACCTGCCCAACATCGCCGCCGAGCGGCTGTGGACCGTGCTCGTCGAGGCCGGTCGGGACCGCGGGCTCGTGCCCTGCGGGCTCGCCGCACGCGATTCGCTGCGCCTCGAGGCCGGGATGCCGCTGTACGGCAACGAGCTCAGCCTCGAGACCACGCCCTTCGATGCGGGACTCGGTCGGATGATCGGGTTCACGTCGAAGGGGGAGTTCGTCGCCCGGGAGGCACTCGCGCAGCTCGGCGAGACCGAACCCGCACGCGTGCTCGTCGGCCTGAGCTCCGAAGGCCGCCGCGCCGCTCGGGCGGGATCGACGATCCACTCCGGCGACGCCGAGGTGGGTGTCGTGACCTCCGGTCAGCCCTCACCGACCCTCGGTCACCCGATCGCGCTGGCCTACGTCGACCGCGGCGTGAGCGAGCCCGGCACCGAACTGAGCGTGGACATCCGCGGCAAGGCCCATGACTTCACGGTCGTGGAACTGCCGTTCTACAGCAGGGCCTGACCACCCGACCCGCAACTGCACATCCGGTCGTCCCGGTGGCTCTTACACTGGGACGACTGCCTCCAACCTGAAAGGAACACCATGGCTGAACTGCCTCCGCTCCCAGAGAACTTCACGTACTCGGCCGAGCACGAATGGATCGACGCCCCCGCGGACGACATCGTCGGCAAGACCGTGAAGGTCGGCATCACCGCCGTTGCCTCCGACGCCCTCGGCGAAGTCGTCTACGTCGACCTGCCCAGCATCGGCGACACCGTCACCGCAGGTGAAACCTGTGGTGAGGTCGAGTCGACGAAATCGGTGTCCGACCTCTACTCGCCGGTCACCGGTGAGATCGTGTCCGTCAACGACGCCGCCGTGGACTCGCCCGGGCTGCTCAACTCCGACCCGTACGGCGACGGCTGGCTGTTCGAAGTCGCCGTCACCGAGCTCGGCGACGTGATGGACGCAGCCGGCTACGCCGAGGCCAACTCCCTGTAATTCCAGCCTCGTGGACAGTGTGGTCGACGACGGTTCCCTCCGAGCTGAGCGGCCACACTGTTCCTTTATCAGAATCGGTGTTCAACTATGCCACTGAGCGTTTTCGATCTCTTCACCGTGGGCATCGGGCCGTCGAGTTCCCATACCGTCGGCCCCATGCGTGCGGCAGCGAGATTCCTCACCCTGCTCGGCGACACACTCGGATCCGTGAGGGACATCAGGGTCGATGTCTACGGCTCCCTGGCCGCCACCGGTGCCGGCCACGGCACCTTCGACGCGATCCTGCTCGGCCTCGAGGGCTGCAGGCCGGAGACCGTCGACGCCAACGAGCTCAGCGCCCGCCGCACGCGGATGGCTGAGACCGGAACCATCATCCTCGGCGACTCGTCGGGCAGCGCTGTCAGCGCGGACAGCAACGGCGTCGAGATCGCCTTCACCGAGGCCGACATGGTCAAACGACCCCTGACCGTCCTGCCCCGCCATACCAACGCCATGACCCTGACCGCCTATGACGCCGACGGCGCCGTCCTGGCCGAGGAGACCTACTACTCCGTGGGAGGCGGATTCGTCACCTCCGAGACCGAGTTCCAGGAGAAGGAGAGGGCCGCCGAGGCGACCGCCGCGCAGGCGGCAGCGCAGGCCGCCGACGCGACCGCCGCCTCCGAAGCAGACCCCGAGGGCTCCGACTTCGCCGTCTCCGAGGCGGTCGTCGACGCCCAGTTGCAGGCCCATGCCGAGGAGCTTCCCTACCCGTTCCACTCGGCCGTCGAGCTCCTGCAGCGCTGCCGGGACAACGACATGTCGATCGCCGAGCTGATGCTCGCCAATGAGAAGACGATGCGCGACGATGAGGAGATCCGAGACGGACTCCTCCACATCTACTCCGTGATGGAGGAGTGCGCCTCGAACTCGCTCGACCGCTCCGGCTACCTGCCGGGCGGGCTCAAGGTCCGTCGGCGTGCCCACGACTGGTACCTGCGGCTCAAGGCCGAGGACCCCGACCGCAACCCGAAGTTCTACCTCGAGTGGGTCAACCTCATCGCGATGGCCGTCAACGAGGAGAACGCCTCGGGCGGGCGCGTCGTCACCGCCCCGACGAACGGGGCCGCCGGCATCATCCCGGCGGTGCTCCACTACGCCCTCAACTACGTCGACTCCGTGGTCGAGGGAGGCGAAGCCGCCAAGCACGACGCGATCATCGACTTCCTGCTCACCGCGGCCGCGATCGGCGTCCTCTACAAGGAACGGGCCTCGATCTCCGGCGCCGAGGTGGGCTGCCAGGGCGAGGTCGGATCCGCGTCCTCGATGGCTGCCGGCGGGCTCGCCGCGGTGATGGGCGGGACTCCCGAGCAGATCGAGAACGCCGCCGAGATCGCGATGGAGCACAACCTGGGCCTGACCTGCGACCCGATCGCCGGCCTCGTCCAGGTGCCGTGCATCGAGCGCAACGCGATCGCGGCCGGCAAGGCGATCAACGCCGCCCGGATGGCGCTGTGGGGCGACGGCCAGCACCGGGTCAGCCTCGACGAGGTGATTGAGACGATGCGTCAGACCGGGGCCGACATGAGCTCGAAGTACAAGGAGACCGCGCTCGGCGGCCTCGCCGTCAACGTCGTGGAGTGCTGAGGCAGGGAATCAGTGGTCACACACCGGAGGGAGATCGGCGTTCTCGCGCGATCTCCCTCCGGCTTGTGACCACACAATCCTGTGCCGGGGCCACTCTGGTCAGTCGCCTGTGCCGCAGGGGCCGATTGTCGGGCTGATAATCGTCTCCCGCCATCTGAGAGTCAGTCGCCGAACTGCTCGAGCAGGGCGGCGACGGACTCCTTGCCGAGCTGGTTCGCGGCCAGCGGGCTGTCGCCGGTGAGGACGTTGCGGTCGCGCAGGGTCGCTCCGGACATGTCCGAGTTGGCCACGGTGATCCCGGCCGCGCTCAGGGCCTCACCCAGCTTCCACGGCATCTCACCGGGCAGGTAGCCGATGTCGACGTTGGCGCCGAAGTCGACCGCGTCGGGGAAGGCGACGACGGAGAAGCCGGAGAACGGATTGGTCTCTCGGTCGAGTCCGCCGGCGAGGAAGGCCGCGGGCCCGTGGCACAGGGAGATGATGAGCCTCTCCTGCTCGAGGAAGAAGTCGAGTGCCTGCTGCACGCTCCTGCTGCCGGGGATGCCGTTCATCGCGCCGTGGCCGCCGGGGACGAACACCGCGGCGTACTTGTCGAGCCCCTCGGCGAGGACCGCGGCCAGGGACATCGGTGACTTGAACGACTCCGCCAGCGAGGTCCAGGTGGTGTTGACGGCGTCGTCGCTGCGGGGAAACGCCCACCATTCGAGCTTCGCCGGTGACCCGGTCGGGGTGGCGATGTCGATGCCGTAGCCCGCCTCGGCGATGTGGTGGAGCGGCAGGAGCGTCTCGACCGGATGGTTGCCGGTGGAGAAGAAGGTGCCGTTGCGCATGAGCATGTAGCGCTCTTCGGTGGCGATGACGAGCACTCGCCAGCGGTCGCCGGAGTACTTCTCATCGGTGGAGAGTCCGTCGAAATCCGTCTTCGGGGACGTGTACTGGCTCAGCGAATAGGGGGAGGGGAAGAACGCGTTGTCCTCGGCGGGGTCCGGGGCGGGGTTCCGATCGTCGTGCGAATCGGTCATGTCACATCCTCTCTCGGGAGCGAGGGCCTCGGGCCCAAACCTACGATGAGGAGTCAGGTCTGGCTAGAGGCCTGGAGCTGATTCGGAGTTGATTCCAAGCAGCTCAGATCTGGAACAGGTGTTCCACACCACTCAAAATGTAACGAAACGATAACGAACACTACCGGGAGGTACTGTGGTCCCGCTTACCCTGCCGAATCCCAGAGCTGTCGCGGGAGGGCGGGGTCGCGCTTCGAGAGCCGTTCTCACTACGCGAGCCCTCGATCGGGGCTGAATCGGGCCGACCCGGGTTGACGCTCGATCTCAGCTCGTTAGGTTAGTTGGCGTGAGAAACGCACTCGCTGAACCAAAGACGGAAACCGACGTTCGCCCTCCCAGGCTGGAGGACGGGCAGCATCTGTGGAGGCTGGCGAAGGACTCAGCCGTTCTCGATCTCAACTCCTCATACTCCTACCTGCTGTGGTGCCGTGACTTCGCGGACACCTCGGCGATCGCCTGGATCGACGGCGAACCCGCCGGGTTCGTCACGGGCTACACCCGTCCGGAATCACCGGACACCCTGATGATCTGGCAGGTCGCTGTGTCCGAGGACTTCCGCGGCCGCGGGCTGGCCTCGACGATGCTGGGCGAACTGGCCGACCGGACGAACGCCATCCGGCTCGAGACGACGATCACCGCGGACAACGACGCCTCCAATCGCCTGTTCCAGTCCTTCGCCCGCGACCGCGGCGCGGACTGTGAACGCCGGCCCCTGTTCACCCCCGACCTCTACCCCGATGGCCACGACACCGAATTCCTCTACGAGATCGGCCCGCTCTGAGCGACTCCCGCCCCGCCCGCGAGCTCGGCCCGCACTGAGCGACTCCCGCCTCGTCCCATCCCATCCCCACCCACGACCCATCCTGGCCCGGATCCGCTGATCCGCGTCGCGTGCACGGCAGCCCACAGTCTCGAAAGGACTCAAGTGATGACCGCAAAGCCCGATACCCCCACGACCGACACTGCCGACATCTTCGAAACCCGCGAATCCGAGGTTCGCGGCTACTCCCGCTCGTGGCCGGCGACCTTCGCCCGGGCCGAGGGCGCGAAGCAGTGGGACGAGGACGGACGGGAGTACATCGACTTCTTCTCCGGGGCCGGCGCACTCAACTACGGCCACAACAACCCCGTCGTGATGAAGCCGCTCGTCGACTACCTGACCTCCGGCGCGGTGCTCCACTCGCTCGACATGAAGACCCCCGCCAAGCGTGAGTTCCTCGAGACCTTCGAGAAGCTCATCCTCGAACCGCGCGGGCTCGATTACACCGTGATGTTCCCCGGGCCGACGGGCACCAACACCGTCGAGGCGGCGCTCAAGCTCGCCCGCAAGGTCACCGGACGCCAGCACATCCTGTCCTTCACCAACGCCTTCCATGGCATGACGCTGGGTTCGCTGTCGGTGACCGGCAACTCGATGAAGCGCCAGGGCGCGGGCATCCCGCTGACCAACAGCTCGAAGATCCCCTACGACGACTACTTCGACGGCGAGACCGCCGACTTCCTGTGGTTGGAGAAGGTGCTCGAGGACTCCGGTTCGGGCGTGGACAAGCCGGCCGCGATCATCGTCGAGACCGTGCAGGGCGAGGGCGGCGTCCGCGCCGCCCGGGCCGAATGGCTGCGGTCCCTGTCCGAGCTGTGCAAGCGCCACGAGATCCTGCTCATCGTCGACGACGTCCAGGCCGGCTGCGGCCGGACCGGAACGTTCTTCAGCTTCGAGCACGCCGACATCGAACCGGACATCGTGTGCCTGTCCAAGTCGATCTCCGGTTCGGGCCTGCCGATGGCGCTGACCCTGTTCCGCCGCGAACTCGATGTGTGGTCACCCGGTGAGCACAACGGAACCTTCCGCGGCAACAATCCGGCGTTCGTCACCGCGACGGCCGCGCTCAAGGAGTTCTGGGCCGACAACTCGTTCCAGAACGAGCTCGCCGACACCATCGCCAC
Source organism: Brevibacterium sp. (assembly GCA_031179165.1). GTDB lineage: Bacteria > Actinomycetota > Actinomycetes > Actinomycetales > Brevibacteriaceae > Brevibacterium. The sequence continues at coordinate 7,172 of JAPSIC010000061.1, read as the reverse complement.
ACTCCACCAGCGCCTCGACGTCATCGCCGCGAAGGCCGAGGGCGCGACCGTGCGCGGACGTGGGCTCCTGGCCGGTCTCCACTTCACCGACCCGGATGTCGCCGGGAAGATCGCCGCCGAGGCGTTCACGCAGGGCCTGCTCGTCGAGACTTCGGGGCCGCGCGACGAGGTCGTCAAGATCATGCCGCCGCTGACCATCTCGGCCCAGGACCTCGGGGCGGGACTCGACGTGCTCGAGACCGCGGTGCTCAAGTTCGCCGCGGCGCCGGAACTCGCCGCAGTCTGAGCACCGGCCTCCCGAGCCTCAAGATCCTGGAACGAAAGGACGACGAATGTACGTAGTCAACCGCGATGACCTCAACGAGACCGACCGCGACGTGAAGTCGGAGACCTGGCGCAGCCGCCGGATGGTGCTGGGCAAGGAGGGCGTGGGATTCTCCTTCCACGACACTGTGATCTACGCGGGAACCCGCTCGACCTTCCACTACCAGAACCACGTCGAGGCCGTGTACTGCGTGCAGGGCGAAGGGACCCTCATCAACGAGGAGACCGGCGAGACCCATCCGCTCTCCGACGGCACGATGTACCTGCTCGACGGGCACGAGAAGCACACCGTCGTCGCCGACACCGAGCTGCGCATGGCGTGCGTGTTCAACCCGCCGGTGACGGGACGCGAAGTCCACGACGAGAACGGGGTCTACCCGCTCATCGTCGAGGAGGAGGCCGTCGCGCACTGACGAGCATGCCGAGCGTCGCGCGCTGACGAGCATGCCGAGCGCTGCGCACCCACGCGGCGCTCGGCACCCCAAGCAGGGAGTCTGAGACAAGGGAGTCTCAGGCTCCCTTCGTGATCGCGCCCGAGCGGAATACTTCTTCTGTGATAATCTGTGGTTTCCAACACATGACCTTTTCGTAACTTCTCGCTGCCGACTGGACTTCTGCCGACTGCGACCTGTGGCATCCCCCATTCCCTTCAGCTCATCGGAGTCCCGTGAAAATCATCAAGCGTGCCCTGGTTGTGGCCATCGCCTCCCTGTCCCTCGTCGCCGGCCCGGCGGTCGCGGCGAATGCCGCGTCGACATCGTTCGACGTCACGAAGCTCTCGGCCAAGAGCATCGTCGTGTCCGACTCGAACTGCCGCAACGTTGACGTCCACATGTCGCACAAGAAGTCGGGAATCGACTCCTGGGACGTCGATGCCGACATCACCCGCAAAGGCGGCTGGGTGTCGTCGGCATACTTCTCGAGCAGCGGTGATGCGAAGAAGACCCGGGCGTTCATCTGTCCGTCCCTGGACGGCCTGGGGAAGTACGGCCTCGGACCGTCCAGCGTCTTCGGGTACAACGAGTCGACCTGGAACATGGTCGATCGCACCGACTACACCAAGGGCCACTTCTACATCCGCGGCAAGGCGACGGGGTCACTGTCGGCGAAGCGCAGCGGGAAGACGGTCACCCTCAGTGCCAAGACGAAGCGCTATGATCCCGAGTCCTACGGGTGGGTCAACTACAACCCGAAGGTGAAGTTCCAGGTCAAATCCGGCAGCAAGTGGAAGACCGTCAAGACGATCAAGGCCAAGAAGGGCAAGGCGACCTACAAGTACAAGTCGAAGGGCAAGAAGTCGTACCGGATCGTCTTCGACCAGGTGAGCTGGGCAACCGGCGCGAAGTCCAAGACGGTCAAGAAGTAGTTCGACCCGAGAAGGGAGCCTGAGACAAGGGAGTCTCAGGCTCCCTTCGTCTTCGCGCCCGCGAGCCCGGTCACTTCGGGCGTTCCCACGATTCGACGGGCCCGGGAACCACGGTGAACAGCGGATGAGCCTGGGGGACGTCGAGGCCGGCGAACTCGGCGAAGCGCTCGGGGCTGCGCCGTTCGAGTTTGGCCAGCAGGTGGCGCCACTCGTAGGCGATCTGCCCCTCGGTGACCGGGATCCGGGTGGCCACGACGACGTTCGGTCCACCCGGTGGAGCGGCGGCGTTCGGTCCATCCGGTCGAGCGGCGTTCGGTCCATCCGGTGGAGCGACGTCGATGCGAGTCCTGTCGAACGAGTAGCCCTGAGCGGTCGCCTCCTCGGCGACGCCCCAGAGAAAGGTGCCGACGGCCGCGAGAGGCTCCGGGTGTTCGCGAAAACGCACGAGCTGCGGATGGCCGCGGTAGCCCTTCGTGCGCCCGGCGAGCACCGCCTGGGCGAGCAGCGCCTCACGCCAGACCGCGGTCAGCCCCTGCCGATCGAGGTACTCGGGATGGATGCTCCACAGGCGCATGATCAGTCCTCCGCGCCGAACAACTCAGGCGCCCTTCTTCGCCTCCCAGAAGTCGCGGCGGGTCACCTCGTCGGTGCCGTCCCAGGCTTCGAGGCCCTCGATGTCGGGCATGTCGGTGCGGTGGAAGACCGGCTCCAGACCCATCGCACGCTGGCTGGTGTAGTGCTTGAGCAGCCGCAGCGCCGTGGGTGCGAGGAAGAAGACGGCGACGAGGTTGGTCAGCGCCATGATCGACATGAAGATGTCGGCCGCCGACCACGCGAGCGGCAGGGCGATGACGGATCCGGTGAACACGGCTGCCATGACGATGACGCGGTAGCCCATGATCGCCGGTTTCGCCCTGGTCTTGAATAGGTAGGCGATGTTCGCCTCACCGTAGTAGTAGTTGCCGAGGATCGAGGAGAAGGCGAACAGGAAGATCGCGATCGTCAGGAAGTGCACGGCCCAACCGCCCAACTGCGAGGCCAGTGCGTTCTGCGTCAGCGACGCCCCCTGGGCTTCGTCGTAGACGGGGTTGGACAGGAGCACGATGAACGCCGTGATCGAGCAGACCAGCAGGGTGTCGAAGTAGACGCCGAGGCTCTGCACCAGCCCCTGCTTCGCGGGGTGGGAGACGGAGGAGGTGGCGGCCGCGTTGGGCACGGACCCCATGCCCGCTTCGTTGGAGAACAGGCCGCGGCGCACACCCTGCATGATCACAATGCCGATCCCGCCGCCGACGACGGAGTCGAAGCCGAGCGCATTGGTCACGACGAGGGCGAACATCGCGGGCACCTCGGTGATGTTGAGGATGACGACGATCCCGCCGAGGATGAGGTAGGCGACGGCCATGACGGGCACGATGACCGCGGAGATGTTCGAGATCCGGTGCACACCGCCGAGGAAGATCAGCCCGGTGACGAGCGCCAGGCCGATGCCGAAGCCGATCGGCATCCACGTGCTCGTGGCGGTGTCGATGCCAAAGCTCGTCGCCGTGGCGTCGACGATCGAGTTCGCCTGGAGCGAGTTGAATACGAGGCCGTAGGTGACGGCGATGATAACGGCGAACAGGGCACCCATCCACGGCTGCCGCAGCCCGACGCTCATGTAGTAGGCGGGCCCTCCCCGGAACGAGCCCTTGTCCTTGACCTTGTAGAGCTGGCCGAGGGTCGATTCGACGAACGCGGTGGCGGAGCCGAGGATCGCCATCACCCACATCCAGAACACCGCGCCGGGCCCGCCGATCGAGATCGCCAGGGCGATGCCGGCGATGTTGCCGGTGCCGACGCGCGAGGCCGCGGAGATGCAGAAGGCCTTGAATGAGGAGATCGACTTGTTGCCCTCCTCATCCGTGCCGGCGGTCTCGCCGATGGCGCGGAACATCTCCGGCACGAGGCGGACCTGGACGAAGCCGCTGCGGATGCTCAGGTAGATCGCGACCCCGATGAGGACGACGAGGAGCACCCAGCCAAGCCCGGTGTTGACGATGTCGATGAGTCCGTCGAGGGGGTCCATGCGCTTCGCTCCCATGCAGCAGTCCATTGCGGTGGCTGAGCCTCATTCTGCCAGAACCCAACATTCACCCTCCCGCCACCCCCATATCACCCGCTCCTTGCCCCCGCTCCCTAGGGTTGAGCGCAATCCACCCTCGCCCGCGGGCCACGAACACCCACACTCACCGCCCCACCCGCTCCACCCACCCGCTCCACCGGAGGAGTCCCCCCATGCCCATCACGCTGATGACCCACACCGTCGACGTGCACACCCGCGTGCCCCCGCTCGTCATCGCCCACCGCGGAGCATCGGCGAGCCTGCCGGAGAACACGATGCCCGCCTTCATCGCCGGCATCGAGCAGGGCGCGGACATGATCGAGATCGACCTGCACATGAGCCGCGACGGCCGGATCGTCGTCATCCACGACGACTCCCTCGAGCGCACCACGGATGCCCGGAGCGTCTACCCGAACTGTCCGGACTACCGCATCGCGAGCCTGACCGCCGCCGAGATCGCGGCCCTCGACGCCGGCAGCTGGAAGTCCCCGGCCTTCGCCGGGACCCGGGTCCCCCACCTCGGCGAGGTGCTGGCTCTGGTCCATGCCACCCGCACCGGGCTGCTCCTCGAGGTCAAGCATCCCCGTCAGTACCCCGGGATCGCCGAGGCGATCGTCCGGTCCTTCGCCGAGGTGCCCGACTACCTCTCCCGCGCCCTGGCCGCGGGTCTCCTCGTCGTCCAGTCCGCCGACTGGGGCTTCATCCGTGACTTCCACGCCCTCGCCCCCGAGATCCCCGTCGGGCTGCTCGGCAGGCCGAGCCGGGGCGAGCTGCTTGAGTTCGCGAACTGGGTCGACCAGATCAACCCGAACCGCGTTGAGGCCGACGCCGAGTTCCTCCACACAGTGCACGAGCTCGGGATGTCGAGCCTCGTGTGGACCGTCGACGAGACCGCGGAGATGGAGCGGGCCATCGACTTCGGCGCCGACGGCATCATCACCAACGTTCCCGACCGCCTCGTCGCCATGGTCGAGGAGTTCTGAGCCTCGGCTCCCGCGGCGGCCGACCGTGACGCCGCCAGACTGCGCGGTCTACTCCTTCGGGGCGCGCACCGCGTTCGACAGAGAGGAATCCCAGAGGAGGGAATCGGCCACCTGGAAGCTGCGGCCGGTGACCACCTCGGCGATGATCCTGATGAAGCGGTTCTTCTTCCCCGACTGCCACGGGAAGATGTCGAGGGACATCGTGTCGAGGAGGTCGTCGGTCGCGGTGATCGGCTCGGCGCGGCCCTTGACCACGATGCTCCAGGCGGTGCCGGACTCCGGCTCGATGCCGTCGACCTCGAACGCGACCCGCGGGTTCTCCAGCACGGCGTCGACCTTCGTTCCCTCGCCGGATCGGAAGATGATCGACGAATGGTCGACGGCGTAGTTGACGGGGAAGATGTCCGGTCTGTCATCGATGACGACCGCGAGACAGCCGATGTCGGTGCTGCGCAGGCAGCTCCAGCAATCCTCGACCGAGAGCACTGAGACTTGATCCGAATCCGCGTGCAAGCTCATTCTTCCACTCCTTCTCAAGGACGGTCGAAGTCGCCGATCGACGACACAGGTGACCGTCGCTGTCCTTCCAGGATAGGCTCACATCGCCGGTAGTGGAATGGGTGGGTGCACCGGTCCCGGAACAGGTAACGCCCCTTGCCCTCCGTGAGACCCTGGAAGCATGGTCAATGAACTCGCGTCATCCACCAGCCCCTACCTCCGCGCCCACGCCGGCAACCCCGTCGACTGGCGGATGTGGACACCGGAGAACCTCGCCGAGGCGGCCCGCCGCGACGTCCCCCTCCTCATCTCCATCGGCTACTCGACCTGCCACTGGTGCCACGTCATGGCCCACGAGTCCTTCGAGGACGAGGCCGTGGCCCGCATCATCAACGAGCACTACCTCCCGATCAAGATCGACCGCGAAGAGCTCCCCGACATCGACGCCCACTACATGAACGCCCTCCAGGCGATGCGCGGCCAGGGCGGGTGGCCGATGACGATCTTCGCCACCCCGAGCGGCAGCCCCTTCTACGCCGGCACGTACTTCCCTCCGGCGCCGCGTGGGAACATGCCGTCCTTCACCCAGGTGCTCATGGCCGTGTCCGAGACCTGGGCCAACCGCCGTGACGAGGTCAATGAGATGACCCGGCGGATGGATCGCGGACTGGCCGAGATGGCCAACGCGGTGACGAAGGCCCTCCCCGCCGAGGCGACCGCCGAGTCCCTGAGCGCCGAGGAGCTCGACGAGGCGGCCGCGGCTCTGCTCGACTCCTACGACCCGGCGTGGGGTGGCTTCGGCGGTGCCCCGAAGTTCCCGCCGCTGATGAACCTCCTGCAGCTGATGGCCACCTTCACCCGCCTGCGCCGGAGCGCTGGGGTGGAGGGCGCTGACCGGCTCGGCGCGGAGGGCCACCTCACCGGGGAGCTGGCCCTCGACTGCCTCATCGCTGTGCGCGGCACCCTGTCGCGCATCGCCAGCGGCGGGATGCGCGATCAGGTGCGCGGCGGGATCGCCCGCTACAGCGTCGACCGGCAGTGGTTCGTCCCCCACTTCGAGAAGATGCTCTACGACAACGCCCTCTACCTGCGAGCTGTGGTGCAGTGGGCGAAGCTCGAGCGGTCACTCGACCCCGACTCGAAGTGGGCGGCGCTGGCGCAGCGGGAAGTCGAGGACACCGCGTCCTTCCTCATCACCGACATGTGCGACGGGGACCGATTCATCGCGGCCCTCGACGCGGATTCGCTCAATGCCGACGGTGTGTCCGAGGAAGGTGCCGCCTATGTGGTGACTGCCGAGGAGTTCCCCTCGGTCTCCGGTGGGCTCTTGGCCCTCGTCGACTCGCCGGCGGACGCCGAACTGCCCGGCAAGGTCGTCGCCGCCACCGGCATCATCGACTGGCTGCGCGATCCCGAGACCCCGTCCGACGCCGACCACCCGGCGCCCTGGCTGACCGAATCCACGCGAGCGCAGCAGGAGGCGCTGACGGCACTGCTCGGCCAGCGGGCCCAGCCGGCGCGGGATGAGAAGACCATCACCGAATGGAACTCGCTGGCGACGACCGCGCTCGCCGAGGCGGCCCTGTTCAACGCGGCCACACGCGGCCGGGACTGGGCTGAGACTGCCGCGACGGTGTGGGAATCGTCGTACGCGGGGTACAAGGAGAGCGGACTCAGGCGCAGCTCCACCGATGGAGAGCCCGGCCCAGGAACCTCGGGTCTCGCCGACTGGGCACAGTTCCTCGTCGCAGGAATCACCGTTCGACAGCTGCAGGAGGCCGGGCTCATCGAGGGGCGCGTCTTCGCCGACGAAGGCGCATTCGACGACAGTGAGATCGGGCGGCTCGCCGCCGAGATGATCGCGACCTTCACCTCGGGCCCGGTCCCGCAGCCCCCG
>JAPSIC010000201.1 GCA_031179165.1 Brevibacterium sp. | reverse complement strand
AGGTGTCGGTGCCGTTCGGTTCCGCGGCGCCGTTCGCCTCGGCTCCGGCGCCTCCGCCCGTCGAGTCGCCGGACGCCTGCCCACCCGCCGTCGTTCCCTCGCCCGCGGGCTCCCCGGGTCCACCGGCCGGCGGCTCCTCCCCCTCGGCGGGAATGTGGATCTGCTCCCCGTCGACGAGGACGCGGGCGAGGTTGACTGCTTCGACATCCGCCGCGCTCTTCAGTCCCCCCGCTGCCTCCACCGCGTCCTGGAGCCGGGATCCCGCCCCCAGTGTCACGACCCCGGGGTTGCGCACCTGCCCGGTCACATGGACGATCACGGTCGTGGCCGTCGGTGCCGCGGTGACGGACGCCGATGGCCCACCTGCCGGCGCAGCCTCTGGGGAGCCTGCCGGCCCCGCCCCCGGAACCTGTCCGGCCACCTGCTCCGGGGCCTGCTGCCCGGCCACCGGGTGGCGTTCGACGGGCCGCAGGAGCAGGAACGCCCCCACCAGTGCCGCCGCGGTCAGCACCGCCAAGGCGACGAGGATCGGCAGTCGCGTCCGCCTCGCCGGCACCGGCTCCTCCTCACCTTGGGAATCGGCGACGAAGACGTCTCCCGGAACCCACCCGCCACGTTCGGCACTGGCATTGATGAGCCCGGCGAAGCGATCATCGGGGGACACGACCATGCCGGCACGCTATGGGGCGGGCCGTGGTCGGCGCCAGGTCCGGGATCAGGCCTGTGGACGGGCGCCGAGGGTCCACAGGCGAATTGAGCACGAGTGAGGGTCCGACTCCACAGGCTCCCGCACCCGAGTGGCGGGGCGTCGGGATCCGGCTCGGCGCACCGAGGTCAGGGCGTCGTCTGGACGGTGACTCCGATCGCCCCGGGTCCGACGTGAGCGGTGATCACCGGCGACAGCGTCCGCAGGGAGGTCTCCAGCCCCAGCTCGACGAACTTCTCCTGCAGCCCGACCACGTCGGTGTGCTCGGAGTCGCCGTCGGCGTGCTGGATCTCCACCCGCACGCTGTCGCCCGTGTACTCGGCGGCGGTGTCGACCGCCAGCTGGGCCATCCGGTCCAGCGCCTTGGACCAGGTCCGCACCCGGGCCAGGGGCACGACGGCCCCGGACCGCAGGCCGAGCACCGGCACGATCTGCAGGGCCCGTCCGAGCAGGGACGAGGCCGCACCGATGCGACCGCCGCGACGCAGGTGCTCGAGTGTCCTCGGGGCGAACAGCGTCTGGGTCTCCCCCGCGCACCAGTCGGCGACGGTGCCTGCGATCGATTCGACGTCGAGTCCCTGGGAGATGCCCGCGGCGGCGATGAAGACGGCACCCGCCAGTCCCGCCGAGGTGGTGCGTGAGTCGACGACGTCGATGAACACCGGCTGCGCCTCGGCGGCGGTCACCGCCGAGTCCCGGGTCCCGGACAGCTCGCCCGACATGGTGACGGTGATGATGGCCCCGGCGCCGTGGTCGATCAGGGTGGTGAAGGCGTTCGTGAACTGCGCAGGGGTGGCCAGGGAGGTGCTCACCTGCGCGCCGTCGTTCATCGCCGAGCACAGTTCCGCGGCGCTGAGCTCACCGTCGGTGAATTCGACGCCGCCCACGATCACCGTCAGGGGGACGACCAGGACGAGTCCGCCGGTCAGCTCCTCGAGCCTGGAGAGTTCGGCCGGCGACAGCTGCGCCGTGGAGTCGGTGACGAGTCCGATCCTCATGGCCGCCCCAACGCCCGATACGTCCACCCGGCATCACGCCACACCACCGGGTCGAGGACATTGCGCCCATCGACGAGGACCTTGCCCGCCACCAGCGACGCCGTGACATCCGGATCGAGGTTCCGGTACTCACCCCACTCCGTCAGCAGCAGCACCGCATCCGCCCCCGTCAACGCCTCCGTCGTGTCGGCGACGAAGCGCAGCTCCGGGAACATCCGCCGGGCATTCTCGATAGCCTCGGGATCGGTCACCGTCACCACCCCGCCCTGCGTCGCGATCAGTCGCGCCACCGCCAGCGCCGGGGAATCACGAACATCATCGCTGTCGGGCTTGAACGCCGCCCCCAGGATCGTGATCCGCTTGCCGATGAACGACCCGTGCAGGGCATCGCGGGCGATGTCGACCATCCGCACCCGCCGCCGCATGTTGATCGAATCGATCTCCTTGAGGAACGCCACCGCCTGATCGGCACCCAGCTCCCCAGCCCGGGCCATGAACGCCCGGATGTCCTTGGGCAGGCAGCCCCCGCCGAACCCGAGCCCGGCATTGAGGAACTTCCGCCCGATCCGGTCATCCATCCCGATCGCATCGGCGAGCAGGGTCACATCCGCACCCGAGGCCTCGCACAGCTCAGCCATCGCATTGATGAACGAGATCTTCGTCGCCAGGAACGAGTTCGCCGCGGTCTTGACCAGCTCCGCCGTCGCGTAGTCCGTGACCATCCGTGGGGTCCCATCCTCGAGGATGGCCCGATACACCCCGTCCAACGCGGCAGCCGCCCTCTGCCCGTCCTCACCGGGGGCGACCCCGTAGACCAGCCGGTTGGGGTGCAGGGTGTCGTCGACGGCATGGCCCTCGCGCAGGAACTCCGGATTCCACATCACCGACGCACCCGTGTCGGCCAGGACAGCGGCCAGGCGCTGCGCGGTGCCGACGGGAACCGTCGACTTGCCCACAACCACCGACGACGAAGTCAGGTACGGGACCAGGGACTCGAACGCCGCATCGACATAGGTGACGTCGGCGGCGAACTCGCCCGGCTTCTGCGGGGTGCCGACGCACACGAAATGGACCTCGGCCTCACGGACCCGGGAGACATCGGAGGTGAACTCGAGCCCGCCCTGCTCCCGCCCCCGGATCAGGAGGTCGCCGAGACCGGGTTCGAAGAACGGGGGGCGACCGGCCGTCAGGGCCGCGATCTTGTCCTCATCGACATCGATGCCCACGACCTCGTGCCCGAGAGAGGCCATGGCCGCCGCGTGCACAGCGCCCAGGTACCCGCATCCGATGACTGAAATCCTCAACCTGTGCTCTTCCTCCCGGGGGCCTGCTGTCCGAGCACACTATATGCCACTGAGGTGCACGAGATCTGCAGGTTGAAACAGTAGTCTTGGAACCGTGAAGCGTTTTCTGGATTTCCTCACCAACTCACCGGCCGCGGTGACCCTCGCTGTGCTCACCGTCCTCGGTGCGGTCCTCTTCGCCATCCCCGGGCTGCATTCCTTCGCCTGGATCATCGGTCTGCTCCTGTGCCCGGGCGTCGTCGGCGCCCTGCTGATGTTCCACGGTGAATGGCGCCGCGCCCAGCACCAGGTCGACCGCCTCCGGCAGGAGCTCAGCGTCGAGCGCGGACGACTCGACAGCGTCGGACTGACCCCGATCGATGATGAGGTGGCCCAGATCCCAGACGAGATCGCCGCGCGGAAGATCCTCGCCCTGTTCCCGGATTCGGGCGGCCTGGTCCAGTCGCTGAGGCTGGATGCGACCTTCGGCACCCTGGCCGTGGACGAGCTCGAGCCCCTGCACGCCTTCCGCTCCGACTTCAAGAAGGCCAGCTTCGACAACCCGCGGTCCCACACTGCCTTCATGAACCTCTACCGCGCCGCCGAGGCGCTGTCCATCTGGGTGAAGGAGGAGACGCGGGTCCTGCCCTCCGACACGACACAGCGGGAGATCCGCCCCGGTGACACCCGTGAGGGCGGATGGCGCGAGTACACGGAGGCGCGGACTCGCGGTGAACGGCTCGGAGATGAGTTCCTCGCCGCCCGTTGGGAGTTCAATCAGACGGCCCTCGAGCTCGGCCTCGTCGCCTGAGACTCGCAACGGCGGAAGGGCCGGTGGATATCCACCGGCCCTTCCGCCGTTGCGGCTCGAATCCGCCGTCCCCGTCTCAGTGCCGGATCCACCACGTGTCGGTGGGGGTGACCGGGGTGCGTCGCTTGTGCTCGCTCCCCCGGTACTTGTCGACGAGGCGCTCTGCGGCGGCGGCGTCGATCTGCTTCCCCTCGAGGAAATCGTCGATCTGCTGGTAGCTGAGCCCCAGCTCCGTCTCGTCGGTCTGCCCCGGCGCTTCGTCGAGGAGATCGGCCGTGGGCGCCTTGCTGATCAGGTGGGCGGGAGCGCCGAGGTGCTCGAGCAGGGCCTTGCCCTGACGTTTGTTCAGCCCCTCGAGCGGAACCACGTCGGCGGCCCCGTCGCCGTACTTGGTGAAGAAGCCGGTCACCGCCTCGGCGGCGTGATCGGTACCGACGACGAGGAGGCGCTTCTCCCCGGCCAGCGCGAACTGCGCCACCATCCGCATCCGCGCCTTGACGTTGCCCTTGCCGAAGTCCGTGATCGCCTCGCCCAACGCGTCCCGGTACTCCTCGGCGAACGCCGAGGTGGCCGACCCGATGTTGAACACGGCTTCGTGGTCGGGCTGGATGAAGTCGATCGCGTCCTTGGCATCGGACTCGTCGGCCTGCACCTTGTGCGGCAGGCGCAGCGCCCAGAACTGCGCGTCGGCGCCGCGACGGCGCAGCTCCTCGACCGCCAGCTGACTCAGGCGACCGGCGAGGGTCGAGTCCTGTCCGCCGCTGATCCCCAGGGTCAGTCCCTTGGCACCGGTGGTGAGGATGTAGTCGGCCAGGAACTCGACGCGACGGACCACCTCGGTGGCGGGATCGATCGTCGGTCGCACACCCAGGGTGTGCCGGATCTCGTCTTGTACGTCTTCCATAGTCATAACTTAGCCGACTCCGCTTCTGCC
>JAPSIC010000060.1 GCA_031179165.1 Brevibacterium sp. | reverse complement strand
CATCTTCAGCGCGGCGTCGTCCGAGGTGGAGAACCGCAGGGGCATCGCCGGCGACCTCACCGTGTTCAAGGTCGCGGGGGCCGCGGCGGAGTCGGGAGCAGCCCTCGCCGAGGTGGAGCGGCTGGCCCGGCTGGCCAACGATCGCACCCGATCGATCGGTGTCGCCTTCTCCGGATGCACCCTCCCCGGCGCAGCCGAGCCCCTGTTCGAGGTTCCGCCCGGTCGAATGGCCATCGGTCTGGGCATCCACGGAGAACCCGGGATCGATGAGATCGACATGCCCAGCGCCGGCGAGCTCGCCGAGATTCTCGTCTCCCGTCTCCTCGAGGAGGTTCCCGCCGGCATCGCAGCCGCAGGGGCGCGGGTCGTTCCCATCCTCAACGGGCTCGGCTCGATCAAGTACGAGGAGCTCTATCTGCTCTACGGCCACATCGACACGCTCCTCGGCGCTGCCGGTCTCGTGGTCGTCGACCCGGAGGTCGGCGAGTTCTGCACCAGCTTCGACATGGCCGGTCTGTCGCTGACACTCCTGTGGCTCGACGAGGAGCTCGAACCGCTGTGGTCGGCACCCTGCGACACCGCAGCCTTCCGACGCGGCAGCGTCTCCGGGCACAGCGCCGTCGAGACACCGGTCGCCGATCAGGAGCAGTCGTGGCAGACGACCGCCGAGGCGGTGCCCCCGGCGACCGCGGAGTCGCGGCTGCTGGCCGTGGACATCGCCGAGGCGATCCGTCTGGTCGCCGATACCCTCGATGACGCTGCGGACGAACTCGGCCATATCGATCAGATCGCCGGGGACGGAGACCACGGAATCGGCATGCAGCGCGGTTCCGAGGCCGCAGCCCGCGCAGCCGACTCGGTCGTCGCCGACGGCGGCGGCGCCCTCACCGTTCTCACTCGTGCCGCCGCCGCATGGAGCGATGCCGGCGGCGGGACCTCGGGTGTGATCTGGGGACGGATCATCTCCAGCCTCGCCACCGCGTTCGACGACTCAGTGGTGCCCCGGATGCGCGACATCATCGCGGCCGTGAGGCAGGCGGCTGCTGACGTCCGTGAGTTCGGCGGTGCCGAACCGGGTGACAAGACCCTCGTCGATGCGCTCGTGCCCTTCGCCGAGGCCTTCGGCTCTCCCGGCGTCGAGGCGGTCGAACAGGACGATCTCCGGCAGGCCGTGGCCGCGGCGATGCGGGACGGCGCCCGTGCCGCCGGGGCCGCAGCGGACGCCACCGCGGAGATCGTCGCGAAGAAGGGACGCTCACGCTCGCACGGCGCCAAGAGTCTCGGCACCCCCGACCCGGGGGCCGTCTCCTTCGCCATCATCGCCCGCACCCTTGCCGACTACCTCGCCGGCGCCGCCAGCCACCACCCGACCGACGGCCCGGAACCGGCAGCCGGCCTCACCCAGGAGAAAGCCCTCTCATGAGCCTGACACTCGTCATCGGATCCGACGACGCCGGATACGACTACAAGGAAGCCATCAAAGCCGATCTCGAATCCGACGAGCGAATCGCGGCGGTCACAGACGTCGGCGTCGATGCCGACTCCCACACGAACTACCCGAGCATCGCGACAGCGGCGGCAGAGCTCGTCGCCGCCGGAGAAGCCGACCGCGCCATCCTGATCTGCGGCACCGGCCTCGGCGTCGCGATCGCCGCGAACAAGGTCAAGGGCGTCCGTGCCGTCACCGCCCACGACTCCTACAGCGTCGAACGCTCCGTCCTCTCCAACAACGCCCAGATCCTGTGCATGGGACAGCGCGTCATCGGCAGAGAGCTGGCCCGGCGACTGGCCGGCGAATGGCTGAGCTACACCTTCGACCCGAGCAGCGCCTCCAACGACAAGGTCGCCGAGATCAGCGCGTACGAATGTCGCTGAACCCGATGGTCGAGACGACGCCGAACCCGACCCCCGAGGCCGCCCTGCCCCGATACCTCTTCGGGACGAGCCTGAAGATGTACTTCAGCCATGCCCGCACGCTCGACTGGATCACCGAGACGGCCACACGCGCCGCAGAGCACCGGCTGATCACCGCCGGGATCGCCGGGCTCTTCCTGATGCCGCAGTTCCCATCGATCCCTGCCTGTCTCGGCGCGGCCGGACCCCTCCTCATCGGCGCCCAGGATCTGGCCGTCGAGGATGAGGGGGCGTGGACCGGCGAGGTCTCCGGCGCGGTGCTGTCCGAACTCGGATGCCGTCTCGTCGAGGTCGGCCATGCCGAACGCCGGCACCATTTCGGGGAGACGGACGAGCTCGTCCGGGGCAAGGTCCAGGCCGCCGTCCGCAATGGGCTCATCCCCGTCCTGTGCGTGGGTGAGAAAGAGGAGACGAATCCTGCCGATGCCGCCGCAGCGGTCCTCGCCGAGGTGACATCCGCGCTTCCCGACACGGACCCGCCGGCCCTCGTCATCGCCTACGAACCGGTGTGGGCGATCGGCGCCCCGCGCCCGGCGCAGCCCGCGCATATCCGTCAGGTGTGCTCGATCCTCCGCGACCACCTGAGGTCCCGGCTGCCCGGCACCGACTCCCGCATCATCTACGGCGGCAGCGCCGGGCCCGGGCTGCTCACCGAGATCGGCACGATAGTCGACGGACTCTTCCTCGGTCGCTTCGCCCACGACCCGGCAGCCGTGGGCACGATCCTCGACGAACTCTGCGACCTCGTCGGTGATCCGGCATGAGCACGACGACCTCGACCGGAGACATCACCCGCCTCGGACTGCGCGACCTCGTCCATGACCGGCTCCTCGAGATCCTCCTCACCGGAGAGATCGAACCCGGTGAGCGTGTGTCCATCGACGGTCTGGCCCGTCGGCTCAACGTCTCGCCCACCCCGATCCGGGAGGCTCTCGTCGACCTCGAGCGCACGGGTCTCGTCGTGCGCGAGGCACTCCGGGGCTACCGCGTCTCTCCCCCGCTCGATCGCGAGCAGCTCGCCGAGCTCTGCGACGCGCGGGAGACGGTCGAAGCGCGCGCGGCACGACTCGCGACCCCGGCCGACGCCGACTTCATCGCCGAACTGCGCGAACTCCAGGCCGCCCACGAAGAGGCCGGAGAACGGGTCGCGGCCAGCGGGGCACGTGCCGGCTCGGACGGCGACCGTGACCGTCTGCTCGCCGATGCTCAGGACTACTTCCATCGGGATCAGGACTTCCACGAGGCGATCCTCGCCCGCTGCGGCAATCGCTACCTCGTGCAGATGTCCCACGGCCTCGGCGCCCAGGTCCACCGCCTCCGGCAGACGCTGCCCAGCGGGGTCACCGATGTCTCCGAGGCCGTCGCCGAGCACCGCGCCATCATCGATGCCTTCGCCTCGGCCGATCCCGATGCCCCCGAACAGGCGATGCGCACCCACATCCGCAACGTTGCCGCGAGAGCCCTCGCCGAGAAAGAGGAAGAATGAACGAGATCGCGACCTGCATGCACGGATTCGCCCCTGTCGACCGCTCGGGACTGGCGCTCCACGACGCTCCGGCCGAGTCCTGGTCGACGGTGTTCGCCGAAGCCGCCGAGCTCGGCTTCTCCGCGATCGAGATCGCCGACAGCCATATCCGACCCGCCCACCTCGACGACCATCGGCTGAGCGAGCTCTCGGCGGCGGCGGCCGCGACGGGCGTGCAGCCGATCGCCGTCCACGTCCAGCGCAAGAGCGTCATCGACCCCCGCCTCGGCGAGGACAATCTCGTCTATGCCCATGCGACGATCGACGCGGCCGCGGCCCTGGGCTGCACCGTGTTCTCCACCGGCCTGCACCAGCCGTTCTCCGAGGCTCAGAGACGTGCCCTGTGGTTCTGGACGGCACCAGGCTGGACCGATCCGGACGATCCGGAGGTGCGGGCTCTCGCCGTCGCACGCTTCCGCGAACTGGGCGAGCACGCCGCTTCGGTGGGGCTGCGCATGTCGTTGGAGATGTACGAGGACACGTATCTGGGCACCGCCGACAGCGCGGTGGCCCTGATTGAGGACGTCGGTCTCGACAATGTCGGCCTCAACCCCGACATCGGCAACCTCATCCGCCTCCATCGTCCCATCGAGGACTGGCGGGAGATGTACGAGAAGACCCTTCCCCACGCCAACTACTGGCATATGAAGAACTACCAGCGCGACGAGGCCGGGGACGGTTCCTGGTTCACCTCCCAGCCATCGACCCTGGAACTCGGGCTCATCGACTACCGCAGCGTGGTCAAGCGAGCCACTGAGCTCGGGTACACCGGCCCTTATCTCATGGAACAGTACGGCGGAGACAGTCTCGGCGTGTGCGCGACCAATATGCGCTATCTCGAGGGTCTCCTCAAGGCGACGACAGCGTCCTCGGAAAGCGGTGCACGATGACAACGGCATTTCCCGAATCCCGGACCGCGGTCCTCACCGGCGTCGGCAGCCCTCGCGGCATCGGCCGCCGGACGGCTCACCACCTCGCCCAGCGAGGATGGAACCTGGGGCTCATCGCTCGCCACGACGACCAGGCGCAGGAGCTGGCCGAGGAGATCGGCGGCCGCTACGGGGTGCAGGCGCTCGGGGCGGGTGCCGACGTCACCTCCGCGACCGAGGTCGACCGGCTCGCGACCCGGTTCGAAGCCGAACTCCCGCAGATCGTCGGCCTGGCGAACTTCGCCGGCGTCTCCTCGGCCGTGCCCTACCTGGAGATCACCGAGGAGGAATGGGCGCGCGTGATCACCAACAACCTCACCGCCACCCACATCGTCACCCAGAGATTCGGTCGGATCATGGCGACCGGAGGCGTCGGACGCATCGTCGGCCTGTCGTCGGTGACCGCTCAGCGCGGCGGCGGCACGTTCTCGAAGACCGCCTACGCCGCTTCGAAGGCGGGGATCATCGGGCTCATCCGCGGAGTCGCGAGGGAGCTCGGCCCGTTCGGAGTGTGCGCGAACTCCATCTCGCCCGGGCCCGTCGACACCGACATCATGGGCGGAACCCTCGATGAGGAACGCCGGAACGCGATGGCCGCCGACACGGTGCTCGGCCGGATCTCGACCACCGACGACGTCGCAGCGGCCACCGGCTTCCTGCTCAGCGAGGAGGCCGGCCACATCACGGGGCAGACTCTGAGCATCAACGGCGGGCTCCACTTCCACTGAAGGAGATCCATGTCCACCCATTCCGTCACCTTCATCGGGCTCGGCGCGATCGGACTGCCGATGGCCAAGCGCCTGCATGAGGCGGGCCTCGACGTCACCGGGGTCGACCTCTCACCAGTCTCCCACCGGCGGGCCGAGGACTCCGGCCTCGGTGTCGAAGCCGCCCCCGACTCCGCGGCCGCGGCCGACACGGTCATCGTCATGGTCGCCACCGGCGCCCAGCTCGAGACCGTCCTCCACGACAGGTCGGGCGAGGACGGCACCTCGATGCCCGGGCTGCTCTCGCGGATGGGGCCCGGCAGTGTGCTCATCGTGATGAGCACCGTCGGGCCGGCGGCCGTTCGGTCCGCTGCGGAAGCGGCTCGGCAACGCGGAGTCACGCTCCTCGATGTCCCTGTCACCGGAGGCGTGGCAGGAGTCGTCAGCGGCAGGCTCCGCCTCCTCGCCTCGGGGGATCCAGCGGTCCTGGAGTCCCGACGCACTGTGCTCGACGCGCTGGGAACGGTCATCTCCTGTGGCGACGCCGTCGGGGACGGGCAGTCGTACAAGATCGTCAATCAGCTCCTGTGCTCCGTCCACATCGTCGCGGCTGCGGAGGCGCTGGCGCTGGCGGAGGTGCTCGGCCTCGATCCCCGGCAGGTGCTGCCCGCGATGACGGCAGGCGCCGCCGAGTCATGGATGCTCGGAGACCGGGGGCCGCGGATGCTCGAAGGCCTCGAAGCCGAGGTGCGCAGCGCCGTCGGCATCTTCGTCAAGGACACCCGCCTCGTCGCGGCCGAGGCCGCCGAACTCGGCATCGACCTCGCCCTCCTGCCGGTGGCCGAGAGGAAGTTCGCCGAGGCGGCCGAGCTCGGTCTCATCGACCGCGACGATTCTCAGGTGATCCGCACGTATCGGACCACCCGCTGAGGACCGTGCGGTCTCAGCATCCCCGCCATTCGTAGGGCGTCTTGGCCACGAACGCCTCGACTGCGTTGTGGAAGTCCTCGGAGCCGTAGATGCGCTCGACGATGTCGTCGTCATCCACGGTCCCCCGGGCGCCCGAGAGTCGGCGCATCGCCTCCTTGACCGACCACATCGTCAGCGGCGCGTGCCCGAGCAGGGTCGTCGTCCATTCGGCCACGGCCTGATCGACGTCATCGGTGACGAGCCCGACGAACCCGGCTTCCCGTGCTTCTTCGGCTTCGATGAAGCGGGCGCGCAGAAGCATATCGACGACGCGAGCCCGTCCGAGCAGTTCGCTGAGCAGCGACAGGGTGTTCACGGAGAGGCAGTTGCCCAGTGTGCGGGCGATCGGCACCCCGAAGCGCGCCGAGGCGGATGCGATGCGCACATCGGCGCAGGCCGCAATCCCCAGGCCGCCGCCGACGCAGTAGCCCTTGATCGCGGCGATGACGGGAACGTCCACGGCCCGCAGGCGGGACAGGATCGCGGAGATCTGCTGTTCGTACTCGACCCCGCGCGGGCCGTCGAAGGTCCCGAACTGGCTGATGTCGGTGCCGGCGACGAATGCCTTCTCCCCGCTCCCCTGCAGCACCATGACCCGGATGTCGTCGGATGTGTCCGCTCGGTCGCAGGCGGCCGCCAGCCCGGTGTACATCTCCCATGTCATGGCGTTGCGCGCCTGTGGGCGGTTGAAGGTGACGGTGAGGACGCCGGGAGTCTCCTCGACGAGGAGGTCGGAGGTGGTCTGATCGTCGGTGGATGTGGTCTCAGTGCTCATGGTTCCGCCTCTGCTCACGCCTGTGATCTCAGTGTCTGAAGTTCGGTCTCGGTGAACCCGAGGCCCTCGAGTTCGGCATTGTCGGCTCCGAGCACCGGCCCCGCCGGGCCGCGTCGGGCCGGTGTCCGGGAGAAGCGCATCGGCGACCCGATCTGCCGCACCCTCCCGGCGACGGGATGCTCGGAGTCCCAGTAGAAGTCCCTCGCCTCCAGGTGCTCGTCGGTGAAGACCTCCCCGTAGTCG
The DNA here is from genome assembly GCA_031179165.1 of Brevibacterium sp. Lineage (GTDB taxonomy): Bacteria > Actinomycetota > Actinomycetes > Actinomycetales > Brevibacteriaceae > Brevibacterium. Next base: position 11,211 of record JAPSIC010000060.1, on the reverse strand, counting down.
CTGATCGGCGCGCAGGGAACTCCGGCCTCATTGAGCATGTCGATCACCTCGTCGGTGGTCATGGTCGTGGTCTTGGCCTCGATCAGCTCGATGAGCTCGACGCGATTGTCAAGGCGGTCGCGGGAGGTCTGGAATCGCTCGTCGTCGAGAAGATCGTCCAGACCCAGCGTCCGGCAGAGGCTCTGCCAGTTGCGCGCGGTGTTGGCCCCGATCGTCGCGTACCCGTCCTGGGTGACGACCGCCTGGTAGGGCGCCTGGTTCTGGTGGGCGGAGCCGTTGGGCCGCCCGACCTTGCCCTCGACGAAGTAGGCGGCCGCCTCCCAGACCGCGTAGGACACTCCGCTCTCCAGCAGCGAGATGTCGATGTACTGACCCTCACCCGAAGTGCTCCGCTCGACCACCGCAGCGGTGATCGCGAGAGCGACGTACAGCGCCGTGGTGAGATCGCAGATGGGGACTCCGACCTTGACCGGCGCCCCGTCGGGATAGCCGGTGATGCTCATCAGGCCGCTTCGCGCCTGTGCCATGATGTCGAGGCCGGCCAGCGGGGCGAGGGGCCCGTCCTGCCCCCACCCCGAAGCGGACGCGTAGATGATGGTCGAATTGCGCTCTCGCACGTTCTCGTAGTCCACGCCCAATCGCTTCATCACTCCCGGCCGCATGTTCTCGACGACGACATCGGCCTTCTCAGCCAGACGCATGAACGCTTCCCGGCCGAGTTCGGTCTTGAGATCAAGAGTGATGGATTCCTTGTTCCGATTGAGCAGCATGAACGGTGCGCTCTCGCCGTTGACATGCGGTGCCGTCGACCGCGTCTGGTCGCCGCCCTGGGGGTTCTCGATCTTGATCACCCGCGCCCCCAGATCCGCCAGCTGCATCGTCGCGAACGGTCCCGCCATGAACACCCCCAGCTCGAGGACGGTGATGCCCGCCAGTGGTCCCGGAGTCGTCGCGCCCATAGTTCTCTCCTTCTGATCTCTTCGATCCGGTCGTCGTCGACCGTTGCATTGAGACGTGATCCACGTTACAGTCTTTACACTACTGTATACAAAACACTGTGTAAGGAGAAGGACCATTTCCACCGCTTCGCCCCTGACAGCGCCGCCCAGCCTGGCCACCTATGCCCGGCAGTCGATCGAGCGCGCGATCCTGTCCGGGGATTACCTGCCGGGCGAGCGTCTCATCGAGGAGCGCCTCTGCGATGAACTCGGAATCTCCCGTCCTCCTCTGCGTGAGGCGCTCAAAGAACTCGCCCACACCGGGATCGTCGAACATGTCCCGCGCAAGGGCGTGCGCGTCATGTCGATCACCCAGCACGACGTCTTCGAGATCGCCACGCTGCGGCGCGAGCTCGAGCGGATGGCCATGCAGCTGATGCTGCCCCAGCTCGAGGAGGCCCGCGTCAAGCGCTGCCGGGACGCACTCATCGCGATGGAGGCGATCGCGGACGGCGGGACCGAGGGCGAGATGGTCTCGGCCGGGTTCGAATTCCATTTCGCAGTCGTCGGGCTGGCCGGTCACACCCGGATCGAGAGCACCTATCGGGCGATGGCGATGCAGCTGCAGCTGTGCATGGCGCTCAACAACAAGGCGCGCCGGGAGGTCGAGGACCTGTCCGGCAACGTCGCCCGGCACACCCGGATGCTCGAGGTGATCCTGCGCGGCGACGCCGACGAGATCGAAGCCGAGTTCGACAGTCACGGCAACCTCTCGTTCCTCGTCGATGTCGTCGATCAGCTCGGGGGCGCCACTGCCGAATCCACCCACTGGCTCGAGCAGCTGCGGGCATCGCTGCCCACGTGAATCGGCCCGACGAATCGCTCGGCCGGAGGCAACGCTGAGCCGGACGACCTGAGAAACACTCGCGAATAACACTGTCAAAGGAGATAGGGATGAAACATCAGAAGGCATTGCTGGCCTCGGTCGCCGGAGTGAGCGCACTCGGCTTGGCGTTGAGCGGCTGCGGGGGTTCGGGTTCCGCGGGATCGGACGAGGGATTCACGCCCGACAACGTCACGATGATCGTGCCCTTCGCCGCAGGCGGCGGAAGCGACATCGCCGGACGCGCCACAGCCTCCGGGCTCGAGGAGGTCACCGACACGACGATCACCGTCCAGAACATCGACGGTGGCTCGGGCGCTGTCGGCTATTCGGAGTTCCTCGGTCGCAGCGGCGACCCGAACTACCTGCTGGCCACCGAGACCGCGATGCTCGCGCTTCCCGCCACCCAGGATGTGGAGTTCACATACGAGAGCTTCACCCCGATCATGAAGCTCGGCGACGACTACACCCTCATCGTGGCCAAGGCGGACTCCCCGCTCAACACCTGCGAGGACCTCACCGAGAAGGCGAAGAACGAGCGCACGGTCGTCGCGATCTCGGGGTCCACCGGCCTCGACAACATCACCTTCACCCTGATGGAGAAGGCGACCGGAGCGAAGTTCGACCGGGTGCCCTTCGAATCGGGCGCCGAGGTGATCTCCGCGGTTCTCGGCGACCAGGTCGAGGCGATCTCGGTGAACCCGGGTGAAGTGGCCGGTCAACTCGAATCCGGTGATCTCAAGCCGCTGTGCGCGGCAGCCGAGGAACGCTACACCTACCCCGAGCTCAAGGACATTCCGACGGCGAAGGAACAGGGAATCGACGTCGCCTTCGCGCAGTTCCGCGGTGTCATCGCACCCGGGGACATCCCCGCGGATGCGAAGCAGTACTGGATCGACAAGGCCAAGGAGTTCGCCGAGACCGAGGCCTACACCCAGTACATCGAGGACAACATGATGCAGGCGAACACCGCCTACGGCGACGACTTCACCGCCTATCTCGAGCAGAACGACAAAGATCTCAGGGAGGCGGTCGGCAAGTAGGCCGTCCCGCTTTCCCACGACACTGCACGTCCGCGGTCGATGACGCCGCTGTCCCGGCCGTGGGCGCGCCCGAAACCTCTGGAGAACCACAGCGATGATGACAGACACCCGACCCCGACTGGTTGTGGTCCCGGGGGATTTCTCGGGTATCGGGCCGGAACTGATGGTCAGGCTGCTCGCCGATCCCGGCAACCGCGACCACGCCGATCTTCTGATCACGGCGACCCCCGACGAGCTGAGCCGACTGAGTGCGGAGAATGCGGTCGAGGTTCCCGCCGAGGTCACCTGTCTGGGAACCAAATGGGCAGGGTCAGCGATTCCCGTCGGCGTGGTGAGCGAGGAGGCCGGCGCGCGTGCACTCACCGACCTCGGCACCGCCGTCGACCTCTGCGCTGCCGGCGAAGCCGATGGAGTTCTGTTCCTGCCGCTGAACAAGGCGGCGTTGGGCAAGGCCGGCATGAACGAGGAGGACGAACTGCGCTGGTTCGCAAAACGTCTCGGATACGAGGGCTTCACCTCGGAGCTCAACTTCATCTCCTCCCTCGTCACTGCCCGGGTGACCTCCCATGTGCCCGTCTCGCAGATCGCGAACGGAATCCGGGCCTCTCGCGTCCTCGACACGATCACCCTCCTCGACGAGGTGCTCAGGGAGACCCGAGCGAAGTCCCCCCGGATCGCCGTCTGCGCTCTCAACCCGCACGGAGGCGAGGGCGGCAAGTTCGGTCGCGAGGAGATCGAGGACATCGCACCGGCCGTCGAGCTGGCCCGCTCACGCGGGGTTGACGTCGAGGGTCCGTTCCCCTGCGACACACTCTTCGGTCGGGCGGTGGCCGGTGACTACGACGGGGTCGTGACGATGTATCACGACCAGGGGCAGATCGCGATGAAGCTGCTCGGCTTCGACCAGGGGGTCACAGTCCACGGCGGACTGCCGATCCCCATCGCCACGCCGGCCCATGGGACGGCGCACGCGATCGTCGGGACCGGTCAGGCCGACCTCGGCCCATCCCAACACGCCTTCGATCTGGCCGTGAGCATGTCCGCCCATCGGCGGCAGACGCCAGGAGGTGACGCACGATGAGCCCTGAAGTCGTCGAAAGGACGGGCCCGCCCCGGAACAGACCGGAGCTCTCCGATGTCATCGGCACCTCGATCCTCGCGATCGTCGGCCTCTTCGCGGCGATCTCCGGGTTCGGGTACGGGGTGACCGTAGAGAACGGTCAGGTCGGTCCAGGGTTCCTGCCCATGGTCACGGGCGGGTTCGTCTTCCTCGCCTCCCTCGCCGAGATCGCCCGGCTGTACCTGTCGCGAGCAGGCACAACCGACGGCCGGATCATGCGCACGGTCGAGGACATCGAAGCCCACGCCGCGCAGTCCATCGGGGCGCACGCGAGCTCCACGCCGGAACCGGATGCAGATGGGAGCCTCGACACCTTCGGGCGCAATGAGGGCCAGCGCAACAGGGCCCCGTTCTTCATCTTCATCACCTTCGGCGTCGCGCTGGCCCTGGCTCCGGTCCTCGGCCTGCTGATCGCACTGGCCCTGGCCGTTCTCTTCGTCCTCGTGATCGTCGAGAAGCGGATCTGGTGGGTATCTGTGTGTGTGACCCTGGCCGCCACCGCCTTCGTGTACGCCGTCTTCGTCGTCATCCTGTCCATTCCCCTGCCGGCAGGCATGCTCGGACTGATCTGAAGGACCTGACATGATTGAGAATCTTCTGCTCGGTTTCGAGACCGCCGTCTCACCGGAGAACATGCTGTGGTGCTTCGTCGGAGTGCTGCTCGGGACCGTCATCGGCATGCTGCCGGGACTCGGGTCGACCACCGGTGTGGCCATTCTGCTGCCCATCACCCTGACCTTCGAACCCGTCACGGCGCTCATCATGCTGGCGGGCATCTACTACGGCTCCCAGTACGGCTCGTCGATCAGCTCAATCCTCATCTCCACCCCGGGTGATTCGTCGAGCGTGGTGCTCACCCTCGACGGGTATCAGATGGCAAGACGGGGCAGAGCCGGGGCCGCTCTGGCCATCTCCGCACTGTCATCGTTCTTCGCCGCGATCATCTCGCTCATCTTCCTCATCGCGCTGGCCGGGCCCATCGCCCATTTCGCCCTCAACTTCGGCCCGGCGGAGAACCTAGCGATCATCCTGCTCGGCATGGCCACCATCGTGTCCTTCGCGGGTGAGAACATCCTGCGGGGCATCACCATGGCCGCGGCGGGGCTCCTCGTCTCAATGGTCGGCGTCGCCTCCGGGTTCTCCACCGCCCGGTTCACCTTCGGCAGTGTCAACCTGCTCAGCGGAATCGACTTCGTCGCGATCATGATCGGCATATTCGCCGTCGGCGAGGTGCTCCATCAAATCCGCCGGGGCGGTGAGAAGCCGATCCGAGCCCGCTTCAAGGACCTCATCGTCACCAAGGAGGAGCTGTCGCGGTCGTTCCCGTCGGCGGTCCGCGGCACCGGTCTCGGCTTCGCGGTCGGCGTCCTGCCCGGTGCCGGAGCCACCCTCGCGACATTCCTCGCCTACGGCGTGGAGAAGCAGGTCAGCAGGTTCAAGCAGTTCCTCGGCAAGGGCGCGCCCGAGGGCGTCGCCGCTCCTGAGGCGGCCAACAATGCCGCCGCCAACGCCAGCTTCATCCCGACGCTGGCCCTCGGCATCCCGGGCAGCGGCACCACGGCCGTGCTGCTCGGGGCATTCATCATCTTCGGTCTGCAGCCGGGCCCTCTCCTGTTCGAGCAGGAGCCGGATCTCGTCTGGGGCCTGCTGGTCAGCTTCTTCTTCGGCAACCTCATCCTGCTGGCGCTCAATCTTCCGCTGGCCCCGGTGTTCGCCCAGATCTTGCGGATCCCGTATCCCTACCTCTATCCGATCGTCCTGTTCATGAGTCTCATCGGCGCATTCGCCCTCGGGAACAACACCTTCACACTGTGGGTCGTCTTCTTCTCGGGGCTGCTGGGCTACTTCATGAAGCGCTTCGACTTCCCGGCCGCACCGTTCGTGCTCGGCCTCGTGCTCGGACCGCTGCTGGAGAAGTACCTGGTGCAGACGTCCGCGCTGGGCGAGGGAAGCCTGCTCATCATGTTCCAGCAGCCCATCTCCGCCGTGCTCACCGTGGCGGCGCTCCTCGCGATGGGCTACCCGCTCGTCGCCGCCGTCATCCGCAACCTCAAGGTGAGGCGGGAGGGTCGGGCAGCCGTCAGGTAGCGGTCGGCTCCGGTGCGGTCCTGGCGCGGAAGCGCTGGATCGCCGCATCGAAGTCCGACTCCGGGCGGAAGCCCGCTCGCAGTGCTCGATCCGTGACGAGTTCGCCGGGGAATGACTGCACCATCCGGGTGATTCTCGCATCGAGTGCGTCGGCGACGAGGAGCCTGGTCTCCGTGCCTGCGATGCGCTCAAGGCTCTCGAGCATCGCCTCGACCGTCACCGAGATGCCCGGCAGGTTGACGACTCTCCACCCGCCGAGCGCCGCCGTCTCCGCCCGGGCGGCATGGAGGAGATTCTCGGTGATGGTCTCGGGCGAGCACAGCCACAGCCTGGTGTCGTGGGGCACTGGGCACACCGCGCGCTGACCCCCCAGCGGCTCTCGGATGATGCCGCTGGCGAAGGAGGTGACGGCGGTGTTCGGGGCTCCTGGGCCGACCGAGATCGTGGGCAGTCGGCACGTCAGCCCGTCGATGAATCCCCTCCGGGAGTACTCGTTGACGAGCAGTTCCCCGATCGCCTTCATCGCCCCGTAGGTCGACTCCGGTTGGGGTGCGTGGGACTCGGGGACGACCGGGGGCAGGTCACCGCCGAAGACGGCCACCGAACTCGTGAAGACGAATCGCGGCCGCGTGCCCAGCCGGCGGATGGCATCGAGGAGATGGGTGGTCGCGGTGATGTTGACCCGATGAGCGAGGTCGAAATCCTGTTCGGACCCTCCGCTGAGCACAGCCGCAAGATGGTAGATGACAGCCACGTCCTCGGAGATAACCTCCGTGAGGAATTCGGGGTCAGCGGTGTCACCGATGGGCGAGATCACCCGGTGGTCCCGGACAGGGCTCGGGACGAGGTCGACCGATTCGATGCGATCCACCGGAAGGCCGAGGACCCCCTCATCAATGGCGGCGAGCAGCCTGATGATCAGTTCGCCTCCGAGGAATCCGGCGCCTCCGGTCACGACGATCTTCACCGACTCCCCCCTCTCACCCACACTCCGACAGTTCTATGATCCCTCATCGCTGTCGGTGCGCACGGGGCAGTCGGTGATCCGAATCGGGTGTGGAAACGGGGCGGAGGAGCTCAACGGGCCGAGGTCACACTGCCACAGTCTTCTCACTGAGGTCGAGGACCGTCCAGTCCCCCGCCTCGGCGTCCGTCGGCCTGCCCGACAGGATGCTGATCCGGGGGGCTCCCGGATCGGTCACGACCGTGGCCAGCGTCGCCCACCGGTCGCCATAGTTCAGCGACATGTCCGGAACACAGGTCAGGGGCGGCTCTCCGGGCCCGGTGCACAGCAGGGACACCATGTCCGCGGTCGATTCCGGCCGTGCCGCGGCGAGGCGTTCACGCACGAGGGCCAGACGCTGCGAGGTCTCGGGTTCGTACAGCTCCGATTTCTGCCCCGCCAAGGGGGTGGGGTGCTGGAAGTGGTTCGTCCGCTGCACGGAGCCGTCGGCCTCCTCGATGACGAAGACGCCGGCGGGGCTCATCTCGACCGACACCGCCGTTGTCGCGTCGATCATCGTGAACGCCGACGACGAGGCAATCGGTGTCGACCGGATCAGCTCGAGTGCCGCCTCGACCGTCGCGCACTCCGACAGCACCACGGCGGAGAGCACGTGCATCGGCACCCCGGCCGGAGAATCGCCTGTGTGGCCGAGGATGTTGAAGTGCAGTGCCAGACCGGCCTCGTTCACCCCGATCTTCGACACGATCCCCTGCTCGGTCAGGCCTGCGAAGGTCAGTCCCGGCCCGTCGATGATCTGTGTGTGCCAGAACGGGTCGAGTTCGATGTGCCAGTCCCAGGTCTGGACGCCGTGACGGGTTCCGTCGAACTGTGCCGTCAGGGTCGAGCATTCGTGCGAGGCCCTGCCGCTGAGCGCCAGGATCTCAGTTCGCGCATTCAGGGCGACGACCTGGTGCAGCTCCAGACCGGAACCGGCCGCGATTCCCTCGAGCTCCTCCAAGATTGCGGGGCGCCATTCCCGCAGCGTCGACAGCACCGTCTCCGCTCCCCGACGCTCCTGCTCCTCGCCGACGCCGAGGATCCCGAACAGCTCCGCGTACTTCTCGTAGGCACCGGCCAGGGTGCTCTCAAGTGCCTGTCCGCGCTGGACTCCGGCCTCTCGGTGCGTGTCGGCGGCGACATGGATGTGGTGTCTGGGCGTGGTCATGGGTTCTCGCTCGTCTCTCTGGGTCCTCGAAAGGCTCGGTCCGCCCTGTGCACCTGTGCTGGGCGGCCGGGTCCACCGGCCAGCCTACAGCTCAAACCGGTTCACGTAAACCGGTTTGGCTTCGCTGTCGAGGCGACACCCGCCGACCTCGCCTTGCGGCTATTGTGGCCGCATGGACTTCTCTGCCCGAGCGACGATTCGCGACCTCGCCAAAGCGGCCGGGGTGTCTCCGACGACGGTGTCGCATGCCCTCAACGGGAAGGGGAATGTGAGCGAGCGGACGGCGGAGCGGGTCAGGCGGATGGCCGCCGAGATGAACTACCGTCCCAGCGAGATCGCCCGCGGGCTGCAGCAGCAGCGGACGGGGATCCTGGCCCTCATCATCAGGCCGTTCCGCACACTCGATACGGTGCTGCCCAATGGCGTGGACTACTTCCTGCGCGTCGTCGGCACCGCGTCCCTGGCGGCGATGGAGAACAACTACACCCTCATGCTCGTCGATGATCCGAGCAGGCCCGGGGTTCCCTTCGGAGCGCAGGCCGCCGATGCCTACATCGTGACGGAGCCGTATGAGAACGATCCCGTCCTCACCTACCTGTCCCAGAAGCGGAAGCCGTTTCTCACCCTGGGCGCCGACCCGGCCCGGAAGGACGCCTTCATCTCGATCGACGAAGGCTCGGCCCGAGACGTCGAGCTGATGCTGAGCCATCTGACCCGGGCCGGCGCCGGACGAATCGCCATCGTCACCGGCACCGACCGCAACCAGTGGAATCTGGCGACGCTGGAGGCGGCACGCGCCTGGCTCGACACCCACGGCCAGGAACCCCTCGTGATGTCCGTGCCGGAAGTCGAGGGTGAGAACGCTGGCGAGGCGATCGTCGACGAGTTCTTCGGCGCTGCGGATCGCGACCGGCCGGACGCGATCTACTGCCTGACCGGCCGACATGCCAGCGGAGTCGTCAGAGCCGCACTGTCCCGCGGCATCCGAGTGCCGCAGGACCTGCTGGTGGCGGCGGCTTCCGGCAGCATTCAGAACCGCGTCGAGTCGCCGACGATCACCACACTCGACCTCAAACCCGAGGAGATCGCGAGGACAGCAGTCGAGTGCGCCATCGAACTGGCCGAAGGACGCCCTCTGCAGGCGGTGCCGGCCCCGCCCCCGGCCACTCTCGATATCCGGGAGTCGACGACGCGCTGATCGTCAGTCCCCCATGGTCAGCACGAGCTTGCCCGTCGTGTGGCCCTCCTCCCCCACGCGGTGCGCCTCTGCCGCGTCGGCCAGGGGGAATGTCTGGGCGATGGTCGCGCGGAGCCGGTCGGTTTCGACCAGGTCCTTGATCGCGAGCATGCCCGCGTGATCGGCCTCGACGAGGATCAGTTCGACCCGGATGTCCCGCTTCGCCGCTTCATCGAAGAGGCCGCGCTTCGGGACAGGCAGAGTCGAGACCAGCACTCCGCCCGACCGCAGCGACTTCAGCGACTGCAGCTGGTTCTCCCCTCCAAGTGTGTCGAGCACGACGTCGACGTCCTTGACCGCCTCGGCGACGTCGGACTCGCGGTAGTCGATCATCTCGTCGGCACCGAGGCCGCGCACGAAGTCGTGCTTGGGCGCGCTCGCGGTGCCGATGACATGGGCCCCGCGGGCCTTCGCGATCTGCACCGCCACATGCCCGACCCCGCCTGCCGCGGCATGGATGAGGACGCGGTCGCCGGGTCCCACCTCGGCGGTGTCGACGAGCGCCTGCCAGGCGGTCAGCGACACCAGCGGCAGCGCACCGGCCTGGACGTCGTCGATGCCCTTGGGCTTCGGCGCGAATGCGCGGGTCGGGCCGACGACGAACTCCGCATGGGAGCCGACTCCGTAGGGGTAGGGAAGCATGCCGAAGACCTCGTCGCCGGGCTTGAACAGCGTCACCCCGACGCCGACCTTCTCGACGACACCGCAGACGTCCCAGCCGAGGACGAAGGGCGGAGCGGGCAGGAAGCGAGAGTCGGCCCGATGCTTCCAGTCCGTCGGGTTCACTCCGGCGGCGCGGACGCGGACCAGGATCTGGCCGGGGACGGGCTTGGGGATGGGAAGCTCGATCTCGTGGAGGACCTCCGGCCCGCCGAGGTGGTCCTGGCTGATCGCTCGCATCCTCGGCTCGGCAGCCTTCGATTCGGTCGTCGCGTCGCTGGCAGTGGTTGTCGTGGTTTCGTTCATGAGTCCATCCTTCCGGGTTCCGGCGACAGTCACCAGTGTCGCAGGTGCCTCGTTTACGGTTCCATGTCCATCGTGTGGGCTAACCTCGGTTCATGGTCACGCAGATTCCGCAGCAGCCTGATTTCTCCCACTCGGACGCCGAGGCTGTCGTGTGGAGGTCGCTGTGCGAGCAGCTGCCCGAGGACGCGACCCTGGTCCACGGTCAGCGCCTGGCGGGTCGCGACAAGGACGTGGAGATCGACATCCTGCTGCTGTGGCCGGGATTCGGGATCGCCGTCATCGAGGTCAAGGGCGGGCTGGTCGGAGTCGAGGACGGCACCTGGTTCACCCGGGACGGCAGAGGCCAACGGAACCGTCTGCCGGTATCCCCAGTCGAGCAGGCGATGATCGCCAAGCATACACTGATCGACTACCTCCGACCTCGGGTGTCCGCTCTGCCCGGACCGATCAGCCACCTCGCGGTGCTGCCCTACACCCAGCTGCCCGACGACTGGGATCAACCGGACGCGCCGCGTCGCCAGGTTGTCGATGCGACGCAGCTGGACTCGACCGCCGGGGCGGTCAGCAGCTTGCTGCGCTTCGATTTCGCCCCGGAGCGACACGACATCACAGCCTCGCACGAGTACGTGCTGCGGAATCTGCGGCGAACCAACCGAGCCGTGGAGAACGTGCGCCTGCGCTCGGCCGCCATCGAGAACAGGGCGGATCAGCTGACCAAGGAGCAGCTGAAGCTCATCCGGATCCTGCGTCATCAGAACCGGGCGG
>JAPSIC010000200.1 GCA_031179165.1 Brevibacterium sp. | reverse complement strand
TCACGCTCCGCGAGCGAGACGTGGTCACGGCCGTGCTGCGCGGCATCGACACTCGGGGGATCGCCGCAGCGCTGCACCTCTCGCCTTACACGGTCCAGGACCACCTCAAGTCGATCTTCACCAAGGCTGGGGTCTCCAGCCGGCGTGAACTCGTCGCGCGCGTGTACTTCGATCAGTACGTGCCTCGAATGGGTGCCCGCATCGGCCCGAGCGGCTGGTACTCCGGAGGCCCCGGTGTGTCGAGGACGGCATTCGCAGTCCCACGCCATGAACCTCTGGAGCCGTGACCGCCGGCCCGGCCGGATGCTCAGGGGCGTCGGCCGGCGCGGAGCCGCCGGGCGGTCCCTGTCGCCCACGAGTAGCTCCAGCCGTTGCCCGGCGGCATAATGAAGCAATGTGGATCGGGTGGATCGAATTCGACCTGTTGCTCGGCGACGTGCATTCGCTGAAGGCCAAGCGGGCGGTGGTGCGCCCGATCATCGCCGGCCTGAGGCGGTGGTACGAGGTCTCGGTGGCCGAGGTTGATCACCAGGACCTGCACCGGCGCGCGGCCATCGGTGTGGGCCTGGTCGCCGGGGACAGCAGTCGCGTGGTCGAGATTCTGGACCAGGTCGAGCGGTTCGTCGCCGAGCGCCCCGAGGTCGAACTGCTGTCGACTCGTCGGCAGCTGTGGAGCAGCGACGACTGAGTGAGTTCCGGCGGACTCGTGCTGGTGACTCTCATGTTCCGCGGTGGGCCCCGCGAGGCCGGATGCGGCCGAAACGCTCCTACCGAACCCGCCGGCAGACTCGGATCGGCGCCGAGCCGAAGCTCGGCGCATCGAAGAAGGACAGGATGAGCACGACCAGGGCGATCGGGAACAGGCCGACCCCGAGGTAGCGTCCCATGCCCCTCCAGAGGCCGACCCGGCGCCCGTCGGCGGATCGCAGTGAGACGACCCCCAGCAGAGCCTGGCCTGGCGACACGGTGCAGCCGTAGAGGGCGCCGAGGAAGAGGAGAACCACGGGGCAGCCGAGCAGCGCAGCGGCGGTGGCGGCATCGAGGTCGATCACTTGCGCGTCCTGCAGGAGCATTGCGCTAACAGCGATGACCACGGTCAGGACCACGGTGAGCAGGGCGTCGAGGATGCGCGCCCACCAGCGGCGAGCCGCGGAGGCCGGTGGCAGCAGCCGACCGTGCCGCCACACACCGCTCACGGACTGCGCGGCGGTGTGCTGTCTGACTGTCATGGAGGTTCTGCCTTGATCGTGCGGGTGGGCCCCGTGGGGATCGAACCCACGACCCGCGGATTAAAAGTCCGCTGCTCTACCAACTGAGCTAGAGGCCCCGCCCCGACCGGAGCGCCACGGAACGCCAGAAGGCGCACGCATAGTCGGAGACTCACCAATATTAGAGGGAGGCGAGGTGTTTTCCCAAACCGGAGGGCCTAGGAGTTCCGCTCGTTCCGGCCCTCATCCGGCACCACGACTTCGGCGTCCGAGCCCGGACCTTCGAGGGCTACGGCCTCATCGACGACATCGCTCTCGATCGGCTTGCGCTTCCTGATCTTCCTGCGCAGCTCGGCCACGTGCCGCAAGGTCGACAGGAGCTTGTGATCGCTCTTCGGCGCCACGAATTCGGGGTCGGTCTCCAGCGGGAACACCCTGGGGGCGGGTCCGAAGGCGTCATTGGCCTCCTCGGCGACCTTGCGCGCCATCTGCGAGTTGACCACGGCGCCGATGACCGCACCGACGCCGAAGGGCAGCAGACGACCGACCAACGATCCGCCGGCTCGCGCGGCGAACTTGCGGAAGAAGGTCTTGCGCAGTCTGCGGAAGAGCAGGTCGACGAAGGGACCGGGCAGCTGTTTGGTGACCACCGAGCCCCAGTTGCCGAGCATCGCCTCCGGGCCGCCCGACTGCTTGTTGAACCGCTCGACCAGCTTCTTCCCGTCCTGTCCGAGCATCAGGCCCAGCACCAGCACGTTCGCACGGTTCGCGTCCTTGACCGGCAGACCGTGGATCTCGGACACCGCCTGCGCGAACAGGGCCGTGCCCTCGAGGAAGCCTGCGGTCTCCGCGGCGGCGACACCCACCGCTGCGGTCGTTCCCAGTCCGGGAATGGCTGCGGTCGCTCCCACGGCCGCGCCGCCCGAGGTCGTCAGGGTCAGATAGTGCCTGCGGAGGATCGCGATGAGCTCCTCGGGGCTCGCCTCGGGGTGCTTGCGGCGCAGGCTGCGCACGTAGGCCAGGGCGACGGGGCGCTGCACGGAGAGCAGCTTCGACAGCATCGACTGGGTGCGAGGATTGAGAGTTCCGTCCTCATTGACGGCGAGTTTCGCCGCCTGGTCCAACCCTTTTCTCACCACATACGATCTGGCCACGAGAGTCCCTTCCTCGTTCGACGGTTCGCGCCTGCTCGGCGCAGTTCAGGACAGAAGTTCCTGCCGGCAGGCATTGCCCCCAGTCTAGTTGCGGCCACTGTGAGCCGGGCCAGTGTTCCCTGACCGTAGGACGACAGCGCCCCGCACGCTCGGGGACTAGACTTGGGCGACGATGACACAGCGACCATTCCACCGCCCGGTCCCGCTGGCCGACCTCGAACACCTGAGCGGTTCGACCGATCCGGTCACCCGATCCGAGACCTCCCACGCGACCGCCGCGCTCCTGCTCGGCGACGTCCACGGACGCCGCGACGAGGCTGCCACCACACGGTTCGTCGAGCTGGCCGAGGACATCGGCCTCGAAGTCATCGCCGAGATGTGGTCGAGCGCTCCCGCCGTCTCCGCCCCCGGCGCGCTGTGGCGCCTCTACGCACTGCGGGAGTGGATCCGCACCCAGCCCCGCGAGCTCAGTGACATGTTCGCCGCGGGGCAGCGACAGCTGACCGAGGGCATCGGCATGGACGAGATCCTCGCCGGCGTCGAGATTCCCGCCGGCCCCGCCGAGGTGGCTCGCGCGATCGATGAGATCCTCGCCGGAGCGTTCCGCGGGGATGTCGTCATCGCACTCCTGCGCGCCGCGGCGTTCGTCCGCCTCTGCGCAGCGGGTGCCGAGGACGAGAACCCCCGCGGCCGCCTGGAGCAGCTCTCGCGGGACCTGCGCGATGCCGCGCTGTCGCGGCGCAACGGCGGACTCGACTGACTTCGCCTCGGGTCCACCCCGCGGGTCGGCCCCGACGCTCCCGGTTTCAGCTGTGAGATATTTCAACCGCCTCGATTCCACCGCCACGGTTTACTCATGCGCGTGAACGGGTATCGTTGGAGGTGGCCCTTGCGGCCACCGGACGCTGGATCGCTGAAGCCCCGGGCTCCAACCTCAGCCGCTTCGAGCGGCCTATCGCCGAGAGGCGCTCTCGGTTCAGCGTCCGGCTCACAACCAAGGCATGATTTGTCCGGCTTGCCCGGGCCCCGGGCAGGAGGAAGGCATGCGGCTCAGACGCGTTCCGCAGGACACTGTCTTCTACGAGCGGATTTCCGACCTGGTCGGGCAGATGCGGCAGTGCAACCTGGTTCTCGCCGAACTCTCCGGGATCGAGGTCTCCGAGCGTCGTGATGTCGCCGCCCGCCTCCACGAGATCAGCGACCGGGCCGACGACGACATGGGTGCGGTCCTGCGGGCCCTGCGCGAGAACTACATCACCCCGTTCGACCGCAACGACCTCTATCTGCTCGGCCATCACATGCGCGACATCTGCCATCGCCTCCACGGAGTCGGGTTCGTCCTCGCCTCCGAGGCCTTCGACGAACTTCCCTCCGGAGTCCTCGAGACTCTCGCCGTCCTGTCCAATCAGACCGACCACACGGGCAGGATGATCACGCGCCTGCCGAGCCGCCTCGACCAATGGGACTACGTCGACTCGATCAACAGACTGACCTACCAGGTCGAGAGCCTGCAGTGGCGGATGTCCGACGCCGTGCCCAATTCGAAGCGCGGGCTGACCTACATGGCCGCCGTGTCCCAGCTGGGCCAGGCCTTCGTCCGCGCCGCCCATGGGTTCACCGAGCTCGGCAAGGTCGTCGCCTCCATCGCGATCAAGGAGTCGTAGTCAGTGGAGCTTCTCCTGGCGGGAGTCATCGTGGCCGCGGTGCTCTTCGCCGGTTCGAACGGGTTCCACGACGCGGCGCTGACCATCGGCAACGCCGTCGTCGGGCGTGCCCTCAGCCCTCGCTGGGCCCTGTCCCTGGCCGTGATCTTCAACTTCATCGGGGCTCTGCTGGGGGAGGGGATCGCCTTCGTCGTCGCCAATCAGATCGTGCGCTTCGATGGTCAGGCCGAGGTCGTCCTCACCTCGATCATCATCGCCTTCGTCTCGGCGACGATCTGGAGCCTCGTCACCTACCTGCTCGCGCTGCCCGTGTCCTCGACCCACTGCCTCATCGGCGGGCTGCTCGGGGCCGGCATCGTCCTGGGATTCACGATCGACCTGGACGAAGGCCTCAAATCGGTGGTCCTGCCGCTCGTGCTCTCGCCGATCCTCGGGTTCCTCCTCTCCTGGGGACTGACCCATCTGGTGTCCAAGCTCGTGGCGTCGACTCCGCCCAAGCCGCTCTTCCGCGGAGCCCGGATGGTCGACTCCGTCCTCACCGCGTCACTGTCCCTGGTCCACGGAATCCAGGATGCGCAGAAGACGGCCGCGCTCGTGATGGTGGCGCTGCTGGCGATCGAGGCCAGCCCGCACACCGAGCTGTCCGTCCTCGGCATCTCCTGGCCGGTGCGCATCCTCATCGCGGTCGCCCTGGCCCTGGGCACCGGTCTGAGCGGATGGCGGGTCGTGCGCACGCTCTCGGTCCG
>JAPSIC010000199.1 GCA_031179165.1 Brevibacterium sp. | reverse complement strand
GAGGTTGATGCCCCGGGCAGGCGCCGGATGGCACTCAGAGCAGAGAAAACCGGAAAACAGCGTTCCACGTGAAACAGTCAGCGTGCGGGCGAGGCGCTCATCTGAGGTGCGGATTGGTCAGCCGGCCTGGACTGCGCTAGTCGGAAAAGACGCGACTCAGTTGTACGCTTTGATCGCTTCGATGCTCAGTGTACCCGTCTCGGGATCGGCGTCTTCTCTCACGTAGAGACGCTGCAAGGCAGCCGCGATTCCCACCGCCATAGTATCCCTGACCTCGGAGTCCTCGAGATTCTGCAGGTCGTCGGGATTGGTCAGGTAACCTGCTACCACGTGCACCTTCGGAGTCTTCAGCCTCTTCAATGAGGACCAGCTGCGGGCATGGGTCCGGCAGTCGAGCATTCCGGTTCGCGCTGTGATCTCACTCTGAATGAGTGACGCGAGGCGCGCCCCGATCGGCGAATTCACGTCGGGATGCTTCTCGTGACCGAAGTAGAAGGAGGCGATGCCGTTGGCTCGGGGCGACTTGTTCACGTCGGCTGACACGGTGATCACAGCGGAAGCGCCGAGTTGGTCCGCCTTGTCGACGTCGACCGACTCGCCACTGACTACTATCGCCCCCGCACCTACGGCTTCCAATCGCCCTGCGAGGCGGCGAGCGATATCGGTGGTGACCTCCTCCTCCTTGGCCGTCTGGGCCGGAGTCATTGGAAGAGTCACGAAATCTACAACTGTAGTTGCCGCTTCGATGACGAAGGTACGTCCCACCAGCGAGGTTCCCGAGGCGGCCACCCGTGCCGCCTCCTCGAGCGCGAACAGATTACCGGTGTCCTGCTGCCTGTCGATGGCAGAGAGGCCGCGGAGAGTCTTCGGCCCTGCAATACCGTCGGCCTTCGTCCCCAGGCTCTTCTGAAGCTCCTTGACGGCCGCTTCAGTGGAATCCCGGAACTCGGCATCGATGATGCCGGCGTAGAACCCGAGACCTGCCAGCCGCTGCTGGAGTTTGAGCACATCGTCGCCGGCCATCGGCTTGACGGGGTCGTAGCGCAGCACCCTGTCCCCGAGCTGATAACGAGCGCGTTCGAGTTCCGCGAATGTCTCCGCGCCCAGCACACCGTCGCAGAGAAGCCCCCGCACCTGCTGGAACTGGCGCAGGGCCAGCTCGAACGCGCTGTCGAACGATCCCGATCCGGATTGGCCGACATTCAGACCCATGCGGGCCATCTGAGACTTGACCGTGGTCAGGACATCAGACGAATCGCCACGCATGTAATGAGGGTGTGGGCGGTGAGTCAAGTGCTTGCCAATCTGCTGTGCATATCAGGTGTTCTGGAAACGCCGAAGGCGCCTGTTGATCCTACAACAGGCGCCTTGGAGCTTGATCAGATGAACTCGGAGAGCTCATCCTCGAGCGCCGGCTTCGGCCGGGCTCCGATGATGGTCTTCGCGACTTCACCATCCTTGAAGACGTACAGCGCCGGGATCGAGGTGATCCCGTAAGAGCTTGCCGTCTCAAGGTTCTCATCGGTGTTGACCTTGACGACCGTGAGCTTGTCAGCGTTCTCTTCTGCGATCTGATCGACGATCGGGCTGACCATCCGGCATGGGCCGCACCATGGGGCCCAGAAGTCCACCAGCACGGGCTTGTCGGACTTGAGCACGGTCTCTTCGAATGTGGCGTCGGTGACTTCTGTCGTCATGGCCTACCTTTCTTCAATCAATGTTCTCCCAGGAGAACAGCAGGAGAGGGGTATTCATTCCCTCGCTCAGGAGCCTACCGTCGCGGCCACAGACGCGGCTGCGATGTCGTCACCGTGAGACTGCTTGGCCGCGGACTCGAGGTCCGCCAGATAATGCTCGGCGTCGAGTGCCGCCGCGCAGCCGGAACCGGCGGCGGTGATCGCCTGACGATATACCGAGTCGATGACGTCACCGGCGGCGAAGACACCCTCGACCGCTGTCTTGGAGGTCCGGCCTTCGACCGTGAGGTAGCCGTCCTCGCGCAGAGGCAGCTCATCGGCGAACAGGCTGGTGCGAGGATCGGATCCGATCGCCACGAACAGCCCGGTGACCGGCAGTTCCGAGGTCTCACCGGTGACGGTGTTGCGAACCGTGATTCCGGTCAGCGACTCCTCACCGTGGATCTCCGCGACTTCGCTGTCGAGAAGGAATTCGAGCTTCTCGTCGGCCCGGGCGCGGTCCTGCATCGCCTGCGAGGCACGCAGCTCCTGCCGCCGGTGGATGAGCGTCACCTTGGAGGCGAAACGAGTCAGGAATGTGGCTTCCTCGAGCGCGGAGTCCCCGCCGCCGACCACTGCGATGTGCTGATCTCGGAAGAAGAAGCCATCGCAGGTGGCGCACCAGCTCACTCCGTGTCCGGAGAGCCTCTTCTCGTTGGGGAGGTTGAGTTCGCGGTAGGCCGAGCCGGTCGCCAGGATGACCGCCTTCGCCGTGTAGCGCGCTCCCAATGCCGTTTCGATGCGGTGGGCACCCGGATTGAGTTCGAGAGTCTCGACATCGTCATAGACCACCTCGGCGCCGAACCGTTCGGCCTGCGCCCGCATGTTCTCCATCAGCTCAGGACCCTGCACACCTTCCGGGAACCCGGGAAAGTTCTCGACGTCCGTGGTGTTCATCAGCTCACCACCGGCCGTCACCGAGCCCGCGATGATCACCGGAGACAGATTGGCGCGCGCCGCATAGACGGCTGCGGTGTAGCCAGCCGGACCCGACCCGATGATCACCAATTGAGTTTCAGTCATGTGCAAATGTCCTGTTCAGCTTCGTTCTCGATGGACCGCCGGTGGGGCGGTCGCGGTTGTCTGTCGTATCTGTAACGGTTGCACGGATGAGCCTATTCCTCACCCGTGAAGGCCGGGAAGTCGTCTGCTCATCTGAATTCGACGGTGCTGATCGAGGCACGGTAACCGCCCTCACCCTTGGGCAGCTTCGTGATCCAGAGGATGAGGTTGTCCGTCTCCACTCCTTCGTCGAGTTCGACGGTGACTCCGTCCTTGTCGAACTTGCCCTCTCCCACCTTCTCGGCATCCTCAGGGTCGGACCCGTCTCGGATCTCGAAAGCGCCTCCGGAGGACGAGGATTTGACCTCGACCTCTTTCACGGTCGTCTCCTCCTTGAGCTCGAAATGGAGACCGAGGCCGGATTTCAGGTTGCCGAAATCTGCACTGTTGTAGCGGTCGGTGCGCCAGGATCCCTTCTCACCAGGAATGACGTCTCCGGCACTGTCGTCGTTCTCCTTGTCGTCACCCTCGGGGTCGAGGGCGGAGACCTTGTCGATCTCCGGAGGAGCAGCCTTCGGCTCCTGGTCGGGCTCTTCGGTCTCGTCCTCAGCGGGTTGGGCCGGGGACGGCGACTCCGCCACGGTTCCGGCGTCGTCGCCCGAGTTCTGATTGACCACAATGATTCCGATCACCAGCGCCGCGACGAGGACGACCGCCAGGAGGATCCACAGGAAGGGCTTCTTCCGGCGGTCCGACGACGGGGTTTCGGAACCGGGACCACCCGATCCGGCCCCACCCGTTCCAGCCGCATTGGTGTCGGCAGCGGCTGCACCGACGCCCGCCGCCGTCGCTCCTGCCCCTGCTGCGCCGACGGCAGCGGGCACCCGCGTGCGGGTGCTGCCCTCGGGTCGCTCGGCGGCACCGAGCGACGAGGAAGCGGAGCCGGCTGCTCGCGATGCGGGTGCCTGCTGCGGCATCGGAGCAGTCGCGGCATCGGCGGGTGTGACATCGAGCTTCTGTGTCGCCGCATCGCCGGCAGAGGCCGCGGCGGCAGATCCGTAGCCGGCCGAAGCATCTCTTTCGTCGACCGTGCCGGGTGAGAGCCGGCGCACCTGCTTCGGCGGGGTGGGAGCATTCGCCTCGGCTCGTCTGCCCGCCGATGCCGCTTCGAGTGCGGCGATGCGACGGCGAGCCTCCTCCTCCTTGGCGCGCGCGATGCGGCGTTCGCGCTCGTATTCACGCAGCTGGTGTTCACGCTGCTGCTCATAGGTCTCGAACATGCCGCCGAGGAACCAGGAACCGTCGTCCTCGTCATCGATGATCACGCGAGTGTCATTAGCATCCTCGTCGTCGGCGACGATGTCGAGTGACTGGGTATCGGGGTCGGTGGGATCCTGGGCACTGCGATCCATGATCGGGGTCGTCATGTTGTCGTCGTGCTCGCGGTCGGCGTATCCGGAGTAGTCAGAGTACGTCTGCTCCGGTTCCCACTCCTCCCATTCCTTGGCGGCATGGTCGATCTGCGAGGCACCGACGGGAAAGCTCGAGGCCTCACGCATCTGCATCCGATCGGCATAGCGACCGGTGGTCCTCCCGACCACACCGGCGGCCAGGCCGCGGGTGCCGGGACGGGTGATGCCGATCCGGACCAGTGCGGCCTTGACCTGGTCTTCGCTGGCCGTGGCGTGGGTGCCGACCTCCCCGATGGAGGTCGACCGCGGGGTGGGGAGGCGGGTCGCCTCGTCGAAGCTCCTCGGGGCCTGGTTGAACAGATTCTCGTTCTCGCGCACCGGGGCGGTGCTGACGTAGCGCAGGATCTGGGGGTCCCACTCCGCAAGGTAGCCGAGGACCTCGGCCACCGACCCGGGTCCCGGATCGACGCCGGTGAGGATTCCGGTGACGAAGTCGTCGACCGGCGTCGGCAGCTGCGGGTTCAGCGAACCTGCACGGGCGATCCGGGAGTTCTCCCTGCCCGACGGCGGAATCCCGCTGACCGCCTCGTCGCCGGGCCAATAGCCGGTGAGGGCGGCATAGAACAGCCGCACGAGGTCGAG
>JAPSIC010000059.1 GCA_031179165.1 Brevibacterium sp. | reverse complement strand
TGATCTTGATCGCGGTGACGTCGGTGAGGGTGAGCACCCGTCGAGTCGTCCGCTCCCAGACGACCTCCGGCACATCCACCGACGGGTCGCCGGAGAAGTTCTCCGCGAAGCGCTCGGCGTTGCCGGCCTCGTGCAGATAGTCGATCTCGGCCAGGCTGATCTCCGCGAACTCCTCGACCAGGGCGGGCATATTCACGCGCCGCGAGACCAGCCGAATCCTGCTCAGCCACCCCGCGATCCTGCGCAGGGCGGCGAGGTCGATGTCGACGATCCGCTCGATCCCGGGTCGCTGAACCTTGACCACGACCCCCTCGACTCCCAGCGCCGCCGCATCCTCGGGAGAGAGCCGCGCGCGATGCGCCTGGCCCAAGGAGGCCGCGGCCAACGGCTCGGCGTCGAAGGACGAGTAGGCGAGGTCGAGCCGGACCCCGAGCTCCGCCTCGGCGAGCTCCTGGATCTGGGCGAAGGGAACGGGCGGAACCTCGTCCTGCAGGCCCTCGAGCTCACCCGTGACCTCGGGCGGCAGGACGTCGAGGCGCGAGGACAGGAACTGCCCGACCTTGATCATCAGCCCGCCGAGGTCAACGGCGAGCACATGGAAGCGCTCCGCCATCCGCTGCAGGCGGTCGGGGCGAGACCGCGCGGAGATCGTGCCCAGACCGATACGCGGCAGGAACAGCTCGAACCACCAGGTCTGCACGAGGTGGACGAACGCGAAGCGGAGGATCACCCGGTAGCGACGCGACGGCGCCACCGTCTCAGTCCTGCGCGAGGATCGAGTAGAGCTGGCGGCGAGCATCCTGGAGGACGCCGACGGCCCGCTTCACCTGGTCCGGACTGCCGGTGCGGCCCACCTGCGCGGCTGCCTGTGCGAGCTCGATGCCCGCCTTGGCCAGGTCGGAGGCCCGCGCGGCCTCGTGGCCGCCCGCCGACTCCCACGGTGCCCGGCGGTCCGCGTCGGCGTCGACTGCCTCTCTGCCCGCCTCAGTGAGGGAGTAGGTCTTGCGGCCGTTCGAGGTCTCGGCGATGATGAGGCCCTCGTCGGTGAGCAGCTGCAGCGTGGGGTAGACCGAGCCGGGGCTCGGCTTCCACGCGCCGCCGCTGCGCTCCTCGATCTCCTGGATGATCTGGTAGCCGTGCATCGGCGCCTCGGCGAGCAGGGCCAAGATCCCGGCCCGCACGTCACCCCGATTCATCCGGGTGCTCGACCGGGGGCCGAACGAGGAGCGGAACTGCTCCATCGCCTCCCAGATGCCGCTGCCGTGTCCGAAGTCGCCGGGCCGGCGTCCGAACCCGCCATTCATGTCGTTCATCGCAGCCTCCTGCGGTTGGTGTGGATACCTCTGACGATATGCAACGATATATCGCCGATAGAACGTCGACAAGGGAATCCGGGTATTCCCACGGGATTCTCAAGGGGCGGAGGAAGAACGCCGGAGTTGTCCCCTCGACTGCGGGAAGCGTGGCCTACGCTGTGAGTGAGATGAAGTCCTGGCTTTCGATCGTGTGGCGCAGGCTGCTGGTCCTGCTGATCGGCGGCGTCATCGCCGTGCCCTATGCCCTCGTGCTGCTCTGGATCCTCACCGTCTCCGGCCGGCGCGACGAGGTCGCCGATCCCGTCCTCGTCCTCGCCACCGGCGTGCTCGTCCTGGCTCTGCTCTGCGTTCCCGCCTTCCTCGAGGTCACGCGCGCCCTCGAGCGCACCCTCGTCGCGCACCTGCTCGACATCGCCATCCCCGCCTCGCCGAGGCGGGCCGGCACCGGCGATCGCGCCCGCGGTGCCGTCTTCTACTTCGCCCACGCGTTCTCGGGCGGCGTGCTGCTGCTGACCCTGTTCTTCGTCCTGCCGACCGCGCTGGCCCTCACCGTCGACGGGTCCCAGGCCGGGGTGCTGTACGCGGAGATCACCGACGGTGCCGTGCTCCCTGCCCTGCTCACTCCCGGTCTGGCCGTCGGGCTCTCCGTCGTCATCCTCGGCGTGTCCATCGGCTTCATCGTCATCACCTGCTACTTCCTCCCGGACTACACCCTCGTCCTCCTGGGGCCGTCGAGCGCCGACAGGCAGGAGATCGACCGGCGCGCCCGTGTCGAGGCGTTCCGCCGGAGCACCCTGGCCCGGGAGGTCCACGACTCGATCGGTCACGCCCTGACCGTGACCACGATGCAGGCGGCCGTCGCGAAACGGCTCCTGCACACCGATCCGGCGGCCGCCGAGGCGGCCGTCGACGAGATCGCCCGCACCGGCCGGGAGGCGGTGGCCGAACTCGATCACGTCCTCGCCCTCCTGCGGGCCGAGGCCGGGCAGGATCGGGGCCGGACGCAGGAGATCGGGCAGTCGCCTCGGCGGAGCATCGCGGACATCCGAGCACTGGCCGCGGAGGCCCGCTCCCTGGGCCATCCCGTCGATCTCGTCATCGACGGGGAGGTCGCGGCCCTGCCGCCCGCGGTCATCGGCGAACTCCACCTCATCGTCAGGGAGGCGATGACGAACTCGCTGCGCCACGCCTCGGCGCCGGGAATGTCGATCGCCCTCACCCGCGCGGGCGGACGAGTGAGCCTGATCGCGAGCAACTCGTGCCGACCAGTATCGGCCCCTGCCCGCGAGAGCGGATTGGGCGGGATCCGGGAACGGGTCGAGATGCTCGGCGGGGAGGTCGAGTGGGGGCCCGAGGGAGGGAACTGGGTGCTGCGCATCGGACTGCCCGTGGACGACGCGGATTCCGGCGGCCCCCGTCGGGACCCGAGCACACGGAAGGAACCCAGCACGAGGGAGGCGAGCACATGAGCCTGCGGGTGGCACTCATCGACGACGAACCCCTGGTCCGGGCAGGTCTGGCCGCGATCATCGATTCCGACCCCGGGCTGGAGGTGGTGGGTGAGGCGTCGGACGGGGCCGAGGCGCTCGATCTGGTGCGTCGCACGCGGCCCGATGTGGTCGTCATGGATGTCCGCATGCCGCGCCTCGACGGCCTCGAGGCGACCCGGCTCCTGCTCGGGCTGCAGGAGCCGCCGCGGATCCTCATCCTCACGACCTTCGACAGCGACGACTACGTCTTCGATGCGCTGCGCGCCGGTGCTGACGGCTTCGTGCTCAAACGCGCCCAGCCCGAGGAACTGGTGCGGGCGGTGCACACGGTCGCCGGGGGCGAGGTGCTGCTGTACCCGGCGAAGGTGCGCGAGATGGCATCCCGGGCGCAGCCGCGTTCCGAGCGGGTGTCCTCGGCACAGCTGAGCGGGCGTGAGCAGGAGGTGCTGCGGCTGATGGCACGGGGACTGAGCAACAATGAGATCGCGGCGGAGCTGTTCCTCGGGGTCGAGACGGTGAAGACCTATGTCAGCGCCGTGCTCGCCAAACTCGGCGCCAGGGATCGCACGCAGGCCGTGATCGCGGCCTTCGAATCCGGGTTCATCACCCCCTGAGGGGCCGGGGCCGAGTCCCTCGAGCGCTGGAAGGGACGGGCGGAGAGGCCGGTTCGCATTTCCCCCGCGCGTGAAGCAGGTTCACCCCATTGGGGGAGAGCGCCGCACGTCCGGGAGCGCGAGGCTGGGACCATGACACAGAGAACGCAGCGAACACAGCCCACCCACCCATCTCCGCACACCCTTGAGCCCGAGGCAGGGAAGGATCCCGACCTCCGGAGCACGGTCGTCCTCGGTTCGGCCAGCGCCTGGTCGGCGCTCATGCTGATCATGTCCGTCCTCTGGGGCTCGAGCACCCTCGATGCGCCATTCGGCGATCCGCTGCCCGGCCAGTTCACCTCGGTCCTCGACCACCTGCCGGTGCCCCTCGGGGCCGGACTGATTGGTGTCTGCGCACTGCTGAGCCTGGTCATCGCCGCAGTGCTCCTGACAGCGCCCCGGCTGCGGCGAACGAGGACCGTCGGCCTCTTCGCCCTGGGCCTGACCGTGCTGACCACAGTGGTCTTCACCGACACCCTGCTCCTGGCATACCTCGGCTACACCCTGAGCCTGCAGTTCCCGCCGATCCCGGTCGAAGCCGTGTGGCAGGGCGTGATGCTGCTCGGCGTCGGCCTGTGGATCTCCGCATGGGCGAGCCTGGAGGGCGAGGCCCGCGCAGCGAGGAGGCGCGGGCGCCACACCGATGGCTCTCGGGCCGAGGATTCTCGGGCCGAGAGGTCTCGGGCCGACGGTTCTCGGGCCGACGGTTCTCGGGCCGACGGTTCTCGGCCTGGCGGCATCGACCCGGGGTCCGCTGGGGATGGTCGACCGGTGCCGCTCGATGCGAAGGTCGCGGTCGCCCTCGCGATGGTCGTGCCGCTGTTCTACGCCTCGACTCGGATCCTCTGGGCGATGGGGATTCCCATCGGCCTCAGCGCCGAGTTCTATGCGAAGGGCCTCGAGATCGGGCTCTGGCGCTCGGGTCTGGCCTTGGCGCTCGCCGGAGTGGTGGGTGCTCTGCTCACCCTCGGGCTCGTGCAGAGATGGGGCGAACGCCTGCCGCGCTGGACCGGGCCGCTGGCCGGAAGGAGAGTGCCGATCCTGCTGGCCACCGTGCCGGCTGCCATCATCAGCCTCGCCATCTTCACCGGCGGCATGGGCATGGCCCGCGACGTCCTCGTCGGCGGGCCCGGGATTCCGGGCACCTGGACGACCTATGGCCCGGTGCTCCTCTTCCCCCTCTGGGGAGCTGCGCTCGGATGGGCGACCTACCGCTATCGGGCTCGCCGCCTCGGCGACTGACCCGCGGCGACCGAAACGCAGCGACCGAAACGCGCCGACCGAACCACAGCGACCGAGACGCGGCGACCGAACCGTAGCGACCGAGCCGCGGCGACCGACCGAGCCTCCCGAAGAACCCAGGTGGATGATGGTCGATCCGCAGGCGCGGAATCGACCATCATCCACCTGGAACTGCCTGTGGAGCACGCGAAGCGCGGTTCAGATCATCCGAACCGGCCGGAGATGTAGTTCTCGGTCTCTTCCTTCTCCGGATTGGAGAAGATCACCGAGGTGTCGTTGAACTCGATGAGCTTGCCCGGCTTGCCGGTGCCCGCGATGTTGAAGAACGCGGTCTTGTCCGAGACGCGGGCCGCCTGCTGCATGTTGTGGGTGACGATGACGACGGTGTACTTGTCCTTGAGATCGTTGATGAGATCCTCGATGGCCAAGGTCGAGATCGGGTCGAGCGCCGAGCACGGCTCGTCCATGAGCAGGACCTCGGGCTCCACCGCGATCGCGCGGGCGATGCACAGGCGCTGCTGCTGGCCGCCGGAGAGGCCCGAGCCCGGCAGGTTGAGCCGGTCCTTGACCTCGTTCCACAGGTTGGCTCCGCGCAGGGCGCGCTCGGTGAGGTCGTCGGCCTCGGCCTTCGACAGGCGCTTGTTGTTGAGGCGCACCCCGGCGAGCACGTTCTCCTTGATGCTCATCGTGGGGAAGGGGTTGGCGCGCTGGAACACCATGCCCACCTCGCGACGCACATTGACAGGGTCGACCCCGGCTCCGTAGATGTCGCTGCCGTCCATGAGCACCTCACCGCGGACGCTGGCGCCGGGAATGACCTCGTGCATGCGGTTGAGCGTGCGCAGCACGGTGGACTTGCCGCAGCCGGACGGGCCGATGAAGGCGGTCACCGAACGGGGTTTGATCTGCATCTCGACACCCTCGACGGCCTGGAAGTCACCGTAGTAGATGTTGAGATCCTTGATGTCGATCTGCTTGGACACTGTGTTTTCCTCAATCCTTGGAAATGTCTGCTGTCAGTATGTCGGAAGTGCGGCGGTCGGCCTCAGCGCCCGGCCTTCGGGGCCAGCACCTTGGCGATGACCCGGGCGAGCAGGTTGAGGATCATCACCAGGGCCACGAGCACGAGGGCCGCCGCCCAGGCGCGCTCCGAACTGGCGATCGCGGCGTCGCCGGGCGAGACCGGGCGCAGCTGCGAATCGTAGATGTAGGTCGGCAGCGTCGACATCCAGCCGGAGAACAGGTTCCAGTTCAGGGTCTTGGCGAAGCCGGCGGTGACCATGATCGGCGCGGTCTCACCGATGACGCGGGCGATGGCGATGGTGACGCCGGAGAGGATGCCGGAGACGGAGGTGGGCAGCACGATCTTGACGATCGTCTTCCACTTCGGCACGCCCAGGGCGTAGGACGCCTCGCGCAGATCCATCGGCACCAGCCGCAGGATCTCCTCCGTGTTGCGCACGACGATGGGGATCATCAGCACGGACAGGGCGACGGCGGCGGTGAAGCCGGTCTTCGCGACCCCGGCCGCCGCGGGCATGACGAGTTCGGCGATCGTGGAGAAGAGGGCGAAGGCGAACAGACCGGCGACGATCGAGGGGATGCCGGTCATCACGTCGACGAGGAAGGTGATGGCCTTGCCCAGCTTGTTCTTCCCGGCGTACTCGACGAGGTAGATCGCGGCGAGCACCCCGACGGGGATCGAGATCACGCAGGCCGCCAGGGTGATGAGCACGGTGCCGACGATCGCGTGGTAGAAGCCGCCCGCGAGCCCGGCCTCTCCGGCCACGTACTGCTGGTCGAGGATGCCCTTCATCCCGAGCATGGTCCGGCTGAGCAGGTTGAGGTCGAGGGCGGCGCCGCCCTTCGACACGGTCAGCCACAGCAGGGAGATCAGCGGCACGCACGCGAGGACGAAGGTCGAGGACACCACGGTCGTGGCGACCCGGTCGACGGCCTTGCGGCGGCCCTCGTAGGCGGCCGAGATCGCGAACACGGCGATCGCGTTGAGGGCCCCGGCCAGGACCGCGGTGACCGTGATGGAGAACCGGCCCAGGCCGAGGAAGCTGATGCCGGCGGCGACGATGATCGAGGCGACCGCGATGACCCAGGGCGTGGCCTTGGGCAGCTGCTTCGAGGTCAGTGAGCGGGAGCGGGAGGGGGTGGTGTCCGAAGTCGTCAGCATCTCAACTTCCCTTCACTGAGGTCTTGGCGACGATCGCCCGCGCCGCCATGTTCACCAGCAGGGTGATGACGAAGAGGACCAGGCCGATCGAGATGAGCTCGGACAGGCGCAGACCCGCGGCCTCGGGGAAGTTCTGCGCGATCTCCGAGGCGATGGTCTGATTGCCGCTGACGAGGAGCGAGGCGGTGAGCATCCCGGGGGAGAGGATCATGGCCACGGCCATGGTCTCGCCGAGGGCGCGGCCCAGACCCAGCATCGTCGCCGAGGCGATGCCGGACTTGCCGAAGGGAAGCACGGACATGCGGATCATCTCCCACCGGGTGGCGCCCAGGGCCAGGGCCGCCTCCTCCTGCAGGCGCGGGGTCTGGAGGAAGATCTCGCGGGTCAGGGAGGTGATGATCGGCAGGATCATGATCGAGAGCACGAGTGAGGCGGTGAGCAGGGTGCGGCCGGTGTTGGACACCGAGCCGTCGGCGCCGGGGGCGAAGATCGGGATCCAGCCGAACCACTTCGCCAGCCAGATGTAGAAGCCGGTGAGATTGCCCGCCAGGGCGATGCCCCAGAGGCCGTAGACCACGGAGGGGATCGCGGCGAGGAGGTCGATGACGTAGCCGAGGGCGGGGGCGAGCCGGCGCGGGGCCATGTGGGTGGTGAACAGGGCGATGCCCAGGGCGAACGGCGTCGCCACGACCAGTGCGATGGCCGAGGAGACCAGGGTGCCGATGACCAGGGGCCAGACGTAGGCGAAGAACCCGCTGCCGCCGGTGATCGCGCTCGGGTCGCTGATCTGGGCGTCGATCGTCTCCTTGGACTGCGCCAGCAGGAACAGGGCGACGCCGGCCAGGATTGCGAGGATCAGGATCCCGGCGATCAGGGTCGCCGCCGAGAAGATCCGGTCCCCGGGCCGGATGACGGCCTTGGGCTTCGTCCCGTGGACATCCGGACCCAGAGCGGGTCCGGGCGCACCGGCCGCGGGGCCGGTCGCTGTGGTCTGTGTGCTGGTCGGCACAGGTGCTCCTCGTGGAATTCTCTGCGAAGATCCGATCACGGATCCTGGACACCCAAGAGCGGCGCAGTGGGATCTGTCCTCAGCTGCGCCGCTCTTCGACGGTCAATGATTGCAGGTCAGGGGCTCAGCTCTCAGCCTGCGACCTTGATGGAGTCGATGACGGTCTCGATCTGCCCGCGCAGCTCCGGCGACAGCGGCGCCGAGCCCGCGGACTTCGCCGCCGACTGCTGGCCCTCCTCGGAGACCACGAACTTCTCCCAGGCCTTGATCAGGTCGACCGTGTTCTGGTCCTGGTAGGTCGAGCAGACGACGTGGTAGGACACCAGGACGATCGGGTAGGCGCCCGATTCGGTGGTGTCGCGGGCCAGATCGAAGGCGAGGTCGCCCTCTGAGCGGCCCTCGACCTTCGGCGAGGCGTCGACGACCTTGGCCGCGGCTTCGGGAGAGAGCTCGACGAAGTCCTCGCCGACCTTGACCTTCGCCTGACCCAGCGATCCGACGGCGGAGGCGTCGGCGTAGCCGATGGCGCCCTCGGTGTCGGACACGGTCTGGACGACTCCGTCGGTGCCCTGCGCGGCCTCGCCGCCGTACTCCTTGGGGAAGTTCCCGTCCACCTCGGCGTCCCAGAGGTCGCCGGCGGCTTCCTTGAGGTACTCGACGAAGTTCTCGGTCGTTCCCGAGTCATCCGCACGGTGGACCGCGGTGATGGGAAGGTCGGGCAGCTCCGCGTCCGGGTTGTCGGCCTTGATCGCCTCGTCGTTCCAGTTGCTGATCTCGCCCTTGAAGATCTTGGCGATGGTCTCGGGGGAGAGGTTGAGCGAGTCGACGCCCTCGAGGTTGAAGGCAACGGCGATGGGGGAGACGTAGACGGGGAACTCGAAGGCGCCCTCGGGTCCGCAGACCTCCTTGGCCGCCTCGGCCTCATCCTCGTCGAGGTGGGCGTCGGAACCGGCGAACTGCGCGTTTCCGCCGAGGAATTGCTCACGACCGGCACCGGATCCGTCGGGGGAGTAGTTGACGGTCACGCCGGAGTTCGCCGAGACGAAGTCGGCGGTCCAGGCGTCCATGGCGGCCTTCTGGGAGGACGCGCCGATGCCGGTGATCGTGCCCGCCAGTCCGCTGTCGCCTTCGCCGGACACGTCCTCGCCGGTGGCGGACGCCCCGCCGCATGCCGACAGGGTGAGCGCGCCGACAGCCAGGAGAGCCGCGGATGGAGCCAGATGCTTAAGCTTCACGAAGATGCCTTTCTTCACATGGAACACAGTTCGAGAGTTCTCGATCGTTCGCCACCCACGCTAAGGACCGTCCGTGAAGCGCGGGGAGTGGCCAAGTGAATGGAAGGTGAATGGATCGGCAACGGTTCCGCACACTGTGAGTCCCTGGTCACAGTCGGGCAGAGCCTGTGAGAGGATTCCCGCCGGGACGCGCCTGCTCAGGAGTCGATCGGACGGAACCGCTCGACCTCGACGATGCGGGGCACCGGACCGGGGCGAACGTAGGCGACGAGGATCTCGCCGGGCTTGAGGTACGGGTCCTCGGTCGGCAGCTTCTCGATCACCCGCTTCGGGGCGTGCTTGGCGTAGACGCCGAGGACGGTCGGCAGCACCGGCCGGTGGGTGCAGTAGGCGACGGGCCTGCCCTTCTCGAGCAGCTTCTCGATGTAGCGGGCGGTCTTCTCCGGGTTCGCGGCCCCCGCCTTCTCGCTCAGGCAGGAGGCCTTCTTGATCGGCTTGCCCGTGGCCGCGGAGAACGGCGCCAGAGTCGCCATGCACCGCTTCCACGGGCTCGAGATGAGCTTCCGCACGTCCCAGGCGCCGAGCAGGCCGGTCAGGGCCATCGCCTGCCGGGTCCCCAGCGCCAGGAGCGGACGCACATGCTCCGTCTCATGCCACTTCGCGCGGGGGAACGCCTTGCCGTGGCGGACGAGGATGAGCGGCCAGGCCCGCAGCGCCTCGGTGTCGGCGAACTTCTCCACCGCATCGAGCTGATCCCGGTCCGCGTACGAGCTCAGCTTCGTCCGCGCCTCGGCGACGCTGAACCAGCGCACCTCGTCGACCTCGCGGGTGCTCTTCGGTGCGAACACCTGGTCGCCCCTGACCTGGGCGGACCAGTAGAAGACCTTCTTGAGGTTGTTGCCGCCCACCTTGTACTCGGCCGTGGGCAGGGGGACGCCGAGGTGGATGTCGAGACCGGTCTCCTCCTTGACCTCCCGGATGGCCGCCTCGGGCAGGGTCTCGCCGGGCTCCACCTTGCCCTTCGGCCAGGACCAGTCGTTGTAGCGGGGCCGGTGGATGAGTGCGACCTCGAGGCCTTCGTGGCCGTCTCGCCAGCACACGGCTCCGGCGGCGAGGATGTCGGCCTTGACCCGTGACGATGCCTGGGCGCTGTCGACCGTGGAGGGGTTCACCCGTCCTCCCCGATCTTCCGTCTCCGGCGATGCCGGCGGATGAGCTCGCTCTGGTAGTCGGTCAGCGGCTCGCCGGACTCGTCGCTCGTGCTCCGGTGCCAGGTGCCGTCGGCGGCGAGCTCGAACGCCGAGGTGGAGTCGTCGAAGGCGAGGTCGAACAGGGTCATGACCTCGGCCTTGTGATCGGCCGACCGCAGCTCGATGAGCGCCTCCACCCGGCGGTCGAGGTTGCGGTGCATCATGTCGGCGGAGCCGATGTAGACGATCGGGTCGCCGTCGTTGCCGAAGACGAAGGCGCGGGAATGCTCGAGGAACCGGCCGAGGACCGACCGGACCTTGATGTTCTCGCTGAGTCCGGGGATGCCGGGCCGCAGCGCGCAGATGCCGCGGACGAAGACCTCGACGTCGACCCCGGCCCGGGAGGCGCGGTAGAGGGAGTCGATGATCGCCTCGTCGACGATGGAGTTGACCTTGATCCTGACCTGCCCGGCCCCGCCCGCCTCTGCGATGGCGATCTCCCTGTCGATGAGGTCGATGAGCCCCGACCGGACCCTGGTCGGGGCGACGAGGAGTCGCGAGTACTCCGAGCGCGGGGCATAGCCGGAGAGCTGGTTGAACAGTTTCGTGAGATCGTCGGCGACCTCGGTGTCCTTGGTCAGCAGACCGAAGTCCTCGTAGTGGCGGGCGGTCTTGGGGTGGTAGTTGCCGGTGCCGACGTGGCAGTAGCGGGTCAGGCCCTCGGCCTCCTGCCGCACGACGAGGGACAGCTTCGCATGGGTCTTGAGCCCGACGATGCCGTAGACGACGTGGACGCCGGCGCGTTCGAGCTTGCGGGCCCAGGTGATGTTGGCCTCCTCGTCGAACCGGGCCTTGATCTCGACCACGGCGAGGACCTGGATGCCGGCCTGGGCGGCGTCGACGAGGGCGTCGATGATGGGCGAGTCGCCGGAGGTGCGGTAGAGCGTCTGCTTGATCGCGAGCACGTTCTTGTCCGCCGCGGCCTGTTCGAGGAAGGCCTGGACGCTGGTCGAGAACGAGTCGTAGGGGTGGTGGAGGAGGATGTCGCGCTGGCCGATCGCGGCGAACACGTCGACCTGGTCGCTCGACTCCCGGCGCGACAGGTCCTTGTTCATCTGCGGGACCATCCGTGGGAAATGGAGGTCGTCGCGCGGGACGTCGGCGATGTCGGACATGCCGGAGAGGTCGAGCGGGGTCGGCAGCTCGTAGATCTCGGACTCGTCGATGCCGAGTTCGTCCTTGAGCATCTCCCGCACCCGCGGATGGATGTTCTCCGTGATCTCCAGGCGCACGGCGGGTCCGAAACGGCGGCGCAGGAGCTCCTTCTCGAGGGCCTTGAGGAGGTTCTCCGCATCGTCCTCCTCGACCTCGAGGTCCTCGTTGCGGGTGACGCGGAAGGTTGAGTGGTGGATGATCTCCATCCCCTCGAACAGGGTGTCGAGGTGCTCGGCGATGATGTCCTCGAGGGCGACGAAGCGGGCCGGGACGTCACGGCCGACGGGCCGGTCGGCCTCCTTGGCGACGTTGAAGAAGCGGGGCAGACGCGGCGGCACCTTGACCCGGGCGAAGAGCTCCTTGCCCGATTCGGGATAGCGCAGCAGCACGCCGAGGTTGAGCGAGAGCCCCGAGATGTAGGGGAAGGGGTGGGCCGGGTCGACGGCGAGCGGGGTGAGGACGGGGAACACGTGCCGGGCGAAGAAGTCGTCGACGCGGGCGCGCTCCTCCGGGCGCAGATCGTCCACCTGCACCTTGGTGATCGACTCGGCGTCGAGCGCCGGCCCGATCTCGGTCTTGAGCAGCTCGGCGTGGCGGGTCATCAGCTCATGGGCGCGGACCCCGATCGCGTGCATGACCTGCCGGGGCATCCGCCCGGTCACGGTCGGCACGGCGAGCCCGGTGTTGATCCGGCGTTTGAGCCCGGCGACGCGGACCATGAAGAACTCGTCGAGGTTGGTGGCGAAGATGGAGAGGAAGCGGACCCTCTCCAGCAGCGGCACACTCGGATCGGAGGCGAGGTCGAGGACGCGTTCGTTGAACGCCAGCCAGCTCAGCTCCCGGTCGAGGAAGCGATCCGCCGGATCCGGCAGGTCGAGCTCCCTGCCGACTGCTGTGATGTCATACATCGTTCTGCTCCTGGTTGCCTGCGGTCGAGGAAGCCGGCGCATAGGACACGTGCGCCACCGCGACGTGGAATCCCAGCCGCTGATACAAGCCTAGCGCCGCCTCGTTGTCGCTCTCGACGTAGAGTTCGATCGCCCGCGCACCCGCCGCGACCATCCGGCGCATCCCCTCGACCGTCAGCGCCTTGCCCACACCCTTCGCGTGGATGCTGGGATCGACGCCAACGACATAGACCTCGCCGAGGCGGCCGTTGCCCTCCTCGTGACTGAGCTTGGTCTGGTGGAAGCCGATGACCCGCTCGCCGGTCGCGGTGGTCTGATCGTCTCGGGCGGCGATGATCACCGAGTCCGGATCGAAGTCCTCGGCGGTGACGATCCGCTCGATGTCCGCAGGCGTCTGTGACCCCTGTTCGGGATGCCAGTCGAAGGCGGCGTTGTTGACCCGCAGCCAGCCGGCTTCGTCGCCGGGGGCGAAGGAGCGGATGGTGACGCCCTCGGGGGCGTTCGTCTCCGGCAGGTCGGCCAGTTCGAGGTCGGCGTCGGTGCGCATCTGGTAGAGGACCCGGTCGCGTCCGAGACCGTGGATGTCGGCGAGCCGGCGGGCACCGGGATGGTCGCCGTGCGACCAGCACCAGGACTCGGGCTCCTCGCCGAGGATCGCGCTCAGCAGCGCCTCCCCGATGCCGAGGCGGCGGTGGTCGGGGTCGACGACGAATTCGGCCGCGTGGCGCTCGCCCTGCAGCGCGCGGATGCCGAAGCCGACGAGTCGGCCCGCCTCGGGCAGGTCGGGGCTCGCCTCGAGATGGACGCGCCACACGCTGGAGGCGGTCTGGGCGTCGCGGGCGTCGTCGTCTCCGGTGGCGATGGCGAGCAGCCCGCCGGAGATCGCGGGGGACCCGTCGACCGCCGTCGCGCGGTCGAGGAACGCCAGTTCCGCCTCGGCGAGGGGCTCGATCGGGGTTCCGGTCACGGCACCGGTGGCTGTGATTCTCATCAGTTCTCCTCGGTGTCGGAGTCTTCGTCCGACTCGGTGGCGGTGTCGGGGCTGAAGCGGTAGCCGACGTTGCGCACGGTGTGGATGGCGTTCTCCAGGTCCTTGCCGAGTTTGGCACGCAGCCGGCGGACATGCACATCGACGGTGCGCGTGCCCCCGTAGTAGTCGTCTCCCCAGACGCTGAGCAGGATCTCGTCGCGGGTGAACACGCGTTCGGGATTGGAGGCGAAGAACTTCAGCAGGGCGAACTCGCGGTAGGTGAGGTCGAGGCTGCGCCCGCCGAGGTCGGCGGTGAACGCGGTCTCGTCGATGCGCAGGGTCCCGATGACGACGATCGCCGGGTCGTGGTCGCCGAGCGCGACGTCCGCGGACCAGGGGATCCCCGAGCGCGACATCCCCGTCCAGTGCGCGCCGGGGGAGCCGGGCCCTGCGCCGGCAGGGACCGCACCGAGCGCGGCGCGGGCGAGGTGCCGGTCGCGGGCCAGGCGCAGGCGCGCCTCGACCTCCCCGGGGCCGGCGGTGGTGAGGATGATGTCGCTGACGTTCCACTTCGCCGAGGCGGCGGCCAGTCCGCCCTCGCCGAGGACGACGATGATCGGCAGGTCCATCCCGGCGGCGGCGAGGAGGGAGGCGATGAGCGGGGCCAGGGAGAGATCGGCGCTGGCATCGGCGACGACGACGTCGGCGCCGGGAATGTCTCCGGGCTGTGCCGCGCCGGCCGGGAGCCCGGCGAGCTCCATCGTCTCGATCTGATGGCCCAGATACTCCAGGGACCGCAGGGACAGCGGGGTCTCGGGTGGGGAGTCCGGGCAGATGAGCAGGATGCGCATGTCTCCCCTCCGCCTCCTCAGATCCGAGCCGACCGCTCGCGTGCAGCCTGAGGGAAAGTATAGTCAGCGCCGGAATCGTGTCGTTCGGTCGCGATGAGGCACGATAGTCGTGTGATCAGATGGATTCGAGTTGCAATCGCCCTCGCCCTCGCCGTGGCCCTGGCCGCCTCGGTGTACTGGGGCTACACCTTGTTCCTTCTGTCGACCGGACTCATCGTCCTCGGCGTCGCCTACGGCTGGCCGCGCCTGACCGACTCCCCGCAGCCGCGCGCCACCTCGATCATGCTGGCACTGTTCGGTCTGGCCGGGCTCTTCGCCGCCTGGCGCGACCACTCGGCTCCCTACCTCGACTGGCTGCCCGTGCTGGCGGGCCTGGGCCTGCTGTGGGCCTTCGTCCAGAACCTCGTCCGCGGGCTCGGCGCCTCCGATGCCGTGGCCAATGTGTCCGCTCAGGTGGCCGGCGGTGTCATCGTGCTCTCGACGAGCACCTGGGTGGCGGCCATCACCGTCCCCGGCGACAAGGACGCCATCGTCGTCGGGCTGATGGCGCTGATGGCGGCCGAATGCATGACGGCTCTTCCCTGGCCGCCCATTTACACCTCACCCCTGGCCGTGGCGATGGCCACGGCGGTGGCCGGGATCAGTTCCGTGCTCGTCCTCGACAGCTCCATCGGCTGGCCGCTGGCGCTCGTCCTCGGCGCGGTCATGGGCCTCCTCGTCGCCGGCGTCGACCGGATGCTCGGCCTCATCGCCTATGCGCAGTACCAGGCGGCCAACCTGGAGATCGCGCAGAACATCGAATCGAAGAAGAGCGTCGAGAAGGCCCGCAGCTTCGCCGTCCAGCTGGCGCTCGGCGCCGCTCCCATTGCGCTCGGCGGCGTCGTCGTCTACGCCCTCGAGCGCGTCGCCCTCTGATCCGCGCCTCGCCCCGAGGTGCGCCGCGGCCCCGGGCGGCCATGAAATCCGTCCGCCGGAAACTGTAGACTGGGCCGCATGGAAAACCTGCATGCTCTCGAACTGTTCTTCTCGGGCCTCGTCGGCCTCGCAGCCCTCGGCGCCCTCGGCGTCGCCATCAAGGTCGTCACGAACCTGTTCAAGGTCAAGCGCTGAGACCGATGATCGAGATTGATGCCTCGGTCCACCCCGAGCTCGTTCCCCTGTCCTGGCTGATCGGCTCCTGGGAGGGTGTCGGAGTCGTCGGCTACGCGGACACTCCGGAGAAGCAGTTCGGACAGCGCATCGACTTCGTTGCCCACCCCGGCACCCCGTACCTGCAGTACACCGCGCACGCCTGGCTGCTCAGCGAGGAGGGCGAGCTCGAATCGACCCTGACCCTGGAGTCCGGGATCTGGCAGCTCGTGCGTGAGCGCGACGCCGGGGACGTCGGTCCCGGGATGCTCGTGCCCACCGCGGACCCGAGCTTCACCTCGGCGGCCGCCGTCGAAACCCTGCGCACCAACGACGAGGGATTCGAGATCGAGGCCGAGATCGTCCATCCGCACGGTGTCATGGAACTCTATGCCGGTCACGTCAAGGGACCGCGCATCGACCTCGCCACCGACGTCGTCGCGCGCACCCGCACCGCGAAGGAGTACACGGCCTCGACCCGCATGTACGGTCTCGTCGGCGGTGAGCTGATGTGGGCCTGGGACATGGCCGCGCTCGGTCATGAGCTCGCCTCGCACTCCTCCGCCCGACTGAAGAAGCTGTCCTGAGATGTCGGCTTCGTCACTGCCGCGTCCACTGGGCTCCTCGGCCGTCTTCGGCACCGAGAACCTGGTCCACACCCCCCTCCACTACGGTGGGCCCCTGCGCGAGCAGCGGGCGCTGGCGGAGAAGAACGCGATCGTCGACCTCGCTCACCTGCGCGTACTGCGCCTGAGCGGAGCCGACAGGCTCACTTGGCTCAACTCCATCACGACTCAGAAGCTCGACACCCTGGCACCCGGCGTCTCCACCGAGACGCTGGTGCTCGACCCCAACGGCCGGATCGAGGGGTGGCTGCGCCTCATCGATGACGGAGAGGCCCTGTGGGCGATCAGTGACTTCCGCACCGAAGAGACGCTCGAGTTCCTCCGCTCCATGGTCTTCATGATGCGGGTGACGATCGACGACGTCAGCGACGACTACCAGGGCATCGGCGCCGTCCGCGCCCTGCCCGAGGCCCTGCCGAGAACCCAGGTGTGGTCGGACCCGTGGCCGCACATCGGCTCCGGCTCCGCCTCCTACGCCCAGCTCGACCTCGGGCACGACGTCGCCTCCACCGAGCACCCGGGACTCGAGACCCCCTTCGTGATCGGGATCGTCTCCCGTCAGGAGCTGCGATCCACCTCGGCGACGGACTTCTCGGTGGCCGGGTTCGACGCCTGGGAGGCCCTGCGGATCGCCGCCTGGCGGCCGGGGACGAACGAGATCGACCACAAGTCGCTCGTCGGTGAGCTCGACCTGCTCCGCACCGGTGTGCACCTGGCCAAAGGGTGCTACCGCGGGCAGGAGGCCGTGGCCCGCGTGCACAATCTGGGGCAGCCGCCCCGGCGTCTCGTCTTCGTCCACCTCGACGGCTCCGGGCACATCCAGCCCGACCCCGGCGCCGAGGTGCTCAGCGAGGTCCGTGGCGCCCGGCGTTCCGTCGGGCACCTGACCTCCGTGGCGCTGCACTACGATCTCGGCCCGATCGGCCTGGCCGTGATCAAGCGCAACATCTCCACCGAGGCGCCGCTGTCCTTCGACCTCGGCGAGGGCAACGAGGTGGTGGGCACGCAGGAGACGATCGTCGCCCCGCAACGCGAGAACCGGACCAGCCTGCCCGGCCGCAACCGGGACGTCGACATGCGGAATCAGCACCGCTGATTTCACACTCGGCGCAAACTGTGCCGACCACCACCCGGCGCTGTCACACCTTGAGCTCCCGGCGTGCGCTCCCTCCTTGCTCCGCGAGGGGTCGCAACGGGCCGCGCAGCTGGGGCGACGCGGGTGTTCGGCCCGGTGACGGGGGTGTCCGGCCCCCGTGACGGGGGTGTTTCTTCCGCACTCCGGAAAGGGGC
The DNA here is from genome assembly GCA_031179165.1 of Brevibacterium sp. Classification (GTDB taxonomy): domain Bacteria; phylum Actinomycetota; class Actinomycetes; order Actinomycetales; family Brevibacteriaceae; genus Brevibacterium. The sequence goes on along the minus strand of JAPSIC010000059.1, from coordinate 1,097 downwards.
CGTGGACAACGGATTTCGCAATTCTGAACGCCTCGAACTGTGATTTCTGCCCAGCCTCCGGACGCAGAGTGACAAAAACCGTTGCGAGGGCCTATTCTTCCCCGTATGACAGCATTGGAAATTGGCGGCGAAGCTCTGCCGCAGGAACGTAAGGTCGTCACCGAGATCCCCGGACCGAAGTCCCGGGAACTCGAGTCGCGTCGCACTGCTGCCGTCGCGACGGGCGTCGGTTCCAGCCTGCCCGCCTACGTGGTCGCAGCCGGTGGGGGAATCCTCAAGGACGTCGACGGCAATCAGATCATCGACCTGGGATCGGGCATCGCGGTCACCACCGCAGGCAACTCGAACCCGAAGGTCGTCAAGGCCGCCACCGAGCAGCTCGAGGCGTTCACCCACACCTGCTTCATGGTCAACCCCTACGAAAGCTACGTCGAGGTCGCCGAGGCGCTCAACCGGCTGACCCCCGGTGACCACGAGAAGCGGACGGTGCTGCTCAACTCCGGCGCCGAGGCGGTGGAGAACGCCGTCAAGATCGCGCGTGCGCACACCGGTCGTGACGCCGTCGTCGTCTTCGACCACGCCTACCACGGCCGCACCAACCTGACCATGGCGATGACCGCGAAGGCCCACCCCTACAAGGCCGGTTTCGGTCCGTTCGCCGGCGAGGTCTACCGGGCGCCGATGTCCTACCCGTTCCGCGACAACGACGCGGCCGGCACCAAGATCAGCGGTGAGGATGCGGCCAAGCGCGTCATCACGATGATCGAGAAGCAGATCGGCTCCGAACACGTGGCCGCGATCGTCATCGAACCCATCCAGGGTGAGGGCGGCTTCATCGTCCCCGCCGAGGGATTCCTGCCCGCACTCGTCGAGTTCGCGCGTGAGAAGGGCATCGTCTTCGTCGCCGACGAGGTGCAGGCCGGCTTCGCCCGCACCGGCAAGATGTTCGCCTCCGAGTGGGAGGGCATCGTCCCCGACCTCATCACCACGGCCAAGGGCATCGCCGGCGGCCTGCCGCTGTCGGCGGTGACCGGTCGCAAGGAGATCATGGACTCGGTCGGACCGGGTCGCCTCGGCGGCACCTACGGCGGAAACCC
>JAPSIC010000198.1 GCA_031179165.1 Brevibacterium sp. | reverse complement strand
CCCGGCGGACTGGTCGAACGACAGCTGCGCCGATGGCTCGGTCAGTTCGACGCCATCACCACCCGCGATCTGCCGGTCGTCAGGGAAGTCCACGACGCCCTGGCCGAAGCGATGCCGGATCCCGCGGACAGCCCGACCGGTCTGGCGCACGGCGACTTCAAACCCAACAACATGATCTACTCCCCCGCGGGCAGGGTGAACGCCGTCGTCGACTGGGAGCTCACCGCCGTCGGCGAGGTCCTCACCGACCTCGGCTACTTCGTCGCCATGCTCACCGTGCCCGAGACTTACACGAGCATCTGGACGCCCGGGCCCGAGCTCGGCTTCCCCACCATCGACGAACTCATCGACCACTACCAGGACCGCACCGGGACCGAGGTCAACGACGTCGGCTACTATGCCGCATTCGCCGTATGGAAGCTCGCCTGCATCCGCGAAGGCGTCTACACCCGGCTGCTCACCGGGAAGATGGGCGACCTCGACCTCGATCCGGCAGACGCCGGGGCCGGGGTCGAGGACCTCGCCCGCCACGCGCTGAGCCTGCTGGAGAAGCCATGAAGGTCGCCGGCCGAATCGCGATCGTCACCGGAGCCGCCAGGGGAATCGGCGCAGCCCTCGCAGCCGAACTCACCCGACGCGGTGCCCGTGTCGTCCTCGCCGACCTCTCCCCCGAGGTCGAGGCCACGGCGGCGGCGCTCGGACAGCCCAGCTGGACCGGAGACGCGTCCTCCGTCGACGGCATCGCCTCCCTCCTCGAGACCGCCCGCGAGAGCCTCGGCGAGGTCGATCTCTACTTCGCCAACGCCGGCATCACCGGGCCGCCCGGACTCGGGACAGGCGACGCCGAGTGGGACGCCATCCTCGACGTCAACCTCCGAGCCCACATCCGCGCCGCCCAGGCGCTCGTACCCGGTTGGCAGGACGCGGGCGAAGGGCACTTCGTGGCGACCGCCTCGGCGGCGGGGCTGCTCACCCAGATCGGCTCGGCGGCGTACTCGGTGACCAAGCACGCCGCGGTCGGCTTCGCCGAGTGGCTGAACATCACCTACCGCGACGAGGGCATCCGCGCCTCGGTGATCTGCCCGATGGGCGTCAACACCGACCTCCTGCACGGCATCGGGGGCACGGACGACCGTCCCGCCGGCGCGGTCGCCGAGACAGCGCCCGACGAGCCGGCGACCGCCGAACCCGCGTCCGCCGAGGCAGCGACCGACGAGTCCGCGGTCGCCGCGCCCACGGCCGCGCAACGGGCTGTGACATCGGCCGGACGCGTGCTCGAACCCGACGAGGTCGCCAAGGTGGCCCTCAGCGCCGTCGAGGACGACGAGTTCCTCATCCTCCCCCATCGCGAGGTCCTCGACATGTACCGCATGAAGGCCTCCGACTACGACCGATGGCTGCGGGGCATGAGCCGCTACCAGCGCAGACTGACCGACCAGGGCACCACCACGACCACGCCCAACTGAACGAGGAGACCGATGCTGGACACGACCGAACGCTCGCGCGACTACCAGGAGCGACTGACGACATTCATGGACGAGTTCGTCTATCCGGCCGAGCCGGTCTACGCCGCGCAGATGGCCGCGGCCGGCTCCCCGCACGTGCAGCCGCAGATCCTCGAAGACCTCAAGGCCGAGGCGAGACGGCAGGGGCTGTGGAACCTCTTCCACCCGCATCCCGAGTGGGGACCTGGTCTGACGAATCTCGAATACGCCCCGCTGGCCGAGATCACCGGCCGCAGCCCCGACCTCGCGCCCGAGGCGATCAACTGCAATGCCCCCGACACGGGGAACATGGAGGTGCTCACCCTCTACGGCACCGATGAGCACAAGGAGAAGTACCTGCGACCTCTCCTCGAGGGCACCATGGCCTCGGCATTCGCGATGACCGAGCCGGACGTCGCGAGCTCGGATGCGACGAACGTCGAGATGCGCATGGAGCGCACCGACGACGGCTACGTGCTCAACGGACGCAAATGGTTCGCCTCCAACGGGATGCACCCCAACTGCCGGGTCCTCATCGTCATGGGCAAGACCGATCCGAGTGCGCCCAAGCACCGGCAGCAGTCGATGCTCGTCGTGCCCATCGACGCGCCCGGCGTCAGCGTCGTGCGCAATCTGCCCGTCTACGGCTACCACGACCGCGAAGGGCATGCCGAGATCACCTTCGAGAATGTCCATGTCCCGTTCGCGGACGTGCTCAAGGGTGAGGGCGAGGGATTCGCGATCAGCCAGGCCCGCCTGGGTCCCGGCCGGATCCACCACTGCATGCGTGCGATCGGCGTGGCCGAGAGGGCCCTCGAACTCATGGTCAGACGCGCCGCCTCCCGTGTCACCTTCGGCCAGCCCCTGGCCGAGCGCGCGAACATCCAGGACTGGATCGCCGAGGCGCGGATCGAGATCGATCAGGCCCGGCTGCTGACCCTGCACGCCGCGGACATGATGGACAGACACGGCAACAAGGTCGCGAAGAACCAGATCGCCGAGATCAAGGTCGTCGCCCCGACGATGGCCCTGAAGGTCCTCGACCGGGCGGTCCAGGTCCACGGCGCCGCGGGAGTCACCGAGGACTTCCCGCTCGCCCGCCTCTGGGCCCACATGCGCACCCTGCGCCTGGCCGATGGACCCGATGAAGTGCACAAACGGTCCATCGCCCGAAATGAGATGAGGAAGCACCAGTCCTGACCGTCCCGTTCCAGCCCCGATCGTCCCGTTCCAGATGTGATCGTCACCCCTCGGGCACCGCCCGTCATTCGCCGCAGAAAGAGGATTGAGCAATGAGCAGTTGGTTCGACACCCGCCCCTGGTTGGACACGTGGGGCGACATCGCCCAGCGACCGTACACCCTGGAGCCGTCGACGACCGTGGCCGACCTGGACGCGACGGTGGACAGATTCGGTGACCGGGAGGCGATCACCTACTACGGCTTCCGCCTCACCTGGTCGGAGTTCGATCGCCGGTCGACGGCCTTCGCCTCCTATCTCGCCGCCCAGGGGATCGGCCCGGGAGACCGGGTGGCGATCTACGATCAGAACACTCCCGCGTTCGTCCTCGCCACCTATGGGATCTGGAAGGCCGGCGGCAGCGTCGTCCCCCTCAACCCCATGTACCGGGGCGAGCTCGAGCACATCTTCTCCGACGCCGAGGTGAAGGGGCTCGTGGTCTCGAAGGCCGCGTTCCTCAGCCGCGTGGCTCCCTATGCGGCGAAGGTGCCGCTCGTCGTCCTCAGCGATGACCGCGGCTTCCAGGTCGACGGTCCCGAGGCGATCTTCTCGATGTTCGAGCAGCTGCCCGGAACGCCCGGGGTCAGCGGCCCGGTGGGCGCCGCGGACTCCTCCTCCCGGGTGCTTCCCGACTTCCAGGCCGTCGTCGAGGAGCACCTGGACTCGGGCTTCGCGCCGGTCACCCCAGCGGTCGATGACATCGCCCTCGTCGCCTACACCTCGGGCACCTCGGGGAAGTCGAAGGGGGCGGCGGCGACCCATGCGAATGTCTCCAGCAACTCCCGCTACGCCGTGCGCACCCCGACCTTCAGCCCCGGCGACGGCTTCCTGTCGCTTGCGCCCCTCTTCCACATCACCGGTTTCATCTGCCAGTTCGTCGCGGCCGTGGCCGGGGGTGCCAGGCTCATCCTCAACTACCGGTTCGAGCCCGGCGCCCTGCTGCGCCTCTGCCTCCAGGAGAAGCCGACGTACATGGCCGGGCCGGCGACGATCTACACCGCGATGATGGCCGATCCGAGCTTCAAGCCCGAGTACCTCGCCTCGTTCAAACGGCTCATGTCCGGCGGTGCTCCCCTGCCCGAGGGCCTGGTCGACCGGTTCGAGGGCAGGACGGGCATCTACGTGGGCCAGGGCTACGGGCTGACGGAGACCTGCGCGCAGGTCGCGACGGTTCCCTCCGGGCTCAGGGCCCCGGTCGATCCCGACAGCGGGAATCTCTCCTGCGGTCTGCCCCAGCCCGACGCGATGATCCGGATCCTCGATGACCAGGGTCAGCCCTTGGGACCGGGCGAGGTGGGCGAGGTCGCCGTCTCCGGCCCGCAGGTGGTGCGCGAGTACCTCAACAATCCGCAGGCCACCGCGGAGCAGATCCCGGACGGTGAGCTGCTCACCGGGGACGTCGGGTTCATGGACGAGGAGGGGTGGCTGTTCATCGTCGATCGGAAGAAGGACATGATCAACGCCTCCGGGTTCAAGGTCTGGCCGCGCGAGGTCGAGGACGTCCTCTACACCCATCCGGCGATCCAGGAGGCGGCCGTGGTCGGGATTCCCGATGACTACCGCGGTGAGGATGTCGCAGCGTTCGTCACTCTCCGGCCGGGCGCCGAGGCGACCCCGGAGGAGGTCATCGCCTACTGCCGCGAGCGTCTGGCCGCCTACAAGGCTCCCCATCGGGTGAGCGTCATCGATGAGCTGCCGAAGACGAGCTCGGGCAAGATCCTGCGTCGCACCATCCGCGCCGACGCCGTCGAAGCTGCCCACGCGGCCCGTGCGGCTGCCGGCGGGGCGACAGGCGGGGCTGCCGGCGGGGAGTGACCCTCACCGTCCGAGGCTGACGCTCTTCGCGCCGCCGATTCCGGCGAAGCGGTCGGGCTGACAGGTGAGGAGGATGACCTGGGCGCTGCGGCCGACGTCGTTGAGGATGACGCCCAGGGCCTTGAGCCTGTCCTGGTCGGCGAAGCCGCAGCCGTCGTCGACGATCACCGGGGCTCCGGAATCGGCGTCGACGAGGGTGGCCACGGCGAGACGGCCGATGAGCGACAGCTGCTCCTTCGTCCCGCCCGAGAGCGATTCGAACGGCACCGTCCGATCATCGATGGTGCGGGAGACGATCTC
>JAPSIC010000197.1:2730-4890 GCA_031179165.1 Brevibacterium sp. | reverse complement strand
TGGTGGAAGAAGCAGAAGCGCCGCGACCCGCACCTCCTCGATCTCACCACGGCGATCCTGCTCAGCGAGGACAGCGAGGAGCTCACCGCCTCGGTGGCCGATGACTTCCCGATGGAATGGGAGCTGGTCGACGGGACGAAGGCCAAGCTGCGGTACTCCTTCGACCCCGGCAGCAGCGAGGACGGGGTCACCGTCGAGCTCCCCGCCGCCGCGGTCCCGCTCGTCGACCCCGACGAGTTCTCCTGGCAGGTCCCGGGTCTGCGGGAGGAGCTCGTGGCCGCCTACATCCGGTCACTGCCGAAGAACAAGCGCCGTTACTTCGTCCCCGCCCCCGACGTCGCCCGCGACATCCTGCCCAGCCTCACCCCTTATCAGGGGAGCCTGCCGGAGGTCCTGGCCGCGCACCTGAGCGAACGGGCAGGCGGGGGAGGCCTGCACGACCTGGTGCCGATCACGGTCCGGGCCGAGGACTTCGACCGCGACCGCATCCCGCCGCATCTGCGGATCCGGTTCCGCGTCGTCGACGGGAAGACAACCGTGGGGCTCGGCGAGGACCTCGGCCAGCTGACCGAGCAGGCGAAACCGAGGGTGCGCAAGGCGCGTCAGCGGCAGGTCTCCTTCACCACTCGGACGGGGCTGACGTCCTGGGCCTTCGGCATCCTGCCCGACCCCGACGACGCCGAGGCGGGGGTCGTGCCCGGCCTGGCCGATCGGGGAACCAGCGTCGACCTCATCGCCTTCGACACCGCGCAGCAGGCGCGAACGGCGAGTCGCGAAGGTCTCATCACCCTGCTGAGCCTGGGCACCTCGCAGGTGCTCAAGTACCTGCGCGACGGGCTGACGATGGATGAGAAGCTCATTCTCGCCGGCCATCAGAAGCAGTCCGACGAGATGCTGACCGCGCTGATCCGGGCCGGCATCCGCAGCGTCGTCGAGACCGAGCTGGGGCCGGCGGAGACCAGCTGGGTGGCCACGCCCGAGGAGTTCGCCCGCCTGGAGAAGACCGTGCAGTCGACGCTGCCGCTCGACTGCTCGGATCTCCTCCCGCACCTCGTCAGAGTCCTGCGGTCGGCGACGGAGCTCGACAAGAAGGTGTCGCGGGCATCGTCCTTGGCGATCCTGTCGAACCTCGCCGATGTCCAGCAGTGGCGAGGGTCGAGGGTCTCGGTCGGGGCGGTGGCGGCGATGACCGGGACGATGATCAGGGACCTGCCGCGCTGGGTGCAGGCAGAAGTCGTGCGCATCAACGGGATGCAGAACTCACCGATGAGGGACAGGCAGCTGATGGACCGTGTCACCGGAGTCTCCGACGACGTGGCCAAGAAGATCCGCAACCGGTTCCCGGAGCTGGCGAAGGCGGACTGGGCGCAGGTCATCGTGTCGGTGCCCAGCGCCTGGCGCGACGTGCTCACCGCGGTCGAGGAGCTCCGGGTGAGCCTGTACGCGAATTCGCTCGGCACCGCTCATCCGGTGTCGGAGAAGCGCATCGCGAAGTCCCTCGCGCAGCTCTAGGGGAGGTCCAGGCGTCCCTGTGATTCCGTCACCCAACCTGCAGCCGCAATGACAACCGCTGCACGGGGTGCAATTGGAGCCGGCGGGGCGTGGTGTCGCGCGAGCTGGGAGTAATACGGCTGCCGGGGTGTCTTACGGCTGCCGGGTGCACCAACTCAGCCGGCGGGGAGTAATACGGCTGGCGGGGTGTTTTGCGGCCGGCGGCGTGCTCCAGCTCAGCCGGCGGGGGAGAGGAAACCGGCGACCAGCCACCACGCGGGCAGGCACGCGGCGACGAGAACCGTGGCCGCGGCCCAGCCGATGCGCCACCGCCACGTGCGCCTGCGCGAGCCGATGAACAGGCACACGAGGTAGGCGATGAGGCAGAAGCCGCCGGACAGGCTGAGCAGCACCAGGCCGGTGGCCTCCCACGTGGAGGTGCCGAGATCGAAGATGTACTTGGCGGTCTGCGCGACCGACAGGGAGAACCGGATCGCGAGGATCAGGAACGGAACGCCGATGAGCGCCGCCACGATCAGCGGCAGGGCTCTGAGCCAACGCTCCCTCGGTTCCGATCGACCGGCATATTCGACATATTCCTCAACCATCGCCCATCAGCTTAAACGCGAAATCCGACAGGAGCCTGGACGCCGGGTGAGCGGGTTCGGG
>JAPSIC010000197.1:0-2630 GCA_031179165.1 Brevibacterium sp. | reverse complement strand
GCCTGGACGCCGGGTGAGCGGGTTCGGGGTGCGCCCACCTCGGCGGGGCCTGCTGTGATCGAACGCTCATACACCACCGTCGGCAAGGGCGGTAGGATTGTTTGGTGACTTCTGGCCGATATTCTGACAAGGACATTCGAACCGAGGCGGCTCGCCGCCGCACGTTCGCCGTCATCTCGCACCCCGACGCGGGCAAGTCGACGACCACCGAGGCGCTCGCCCTGCATGCGCGGGCGATCGGTCAGGCCGGAGCCACACACGGAAAGGCCGGCCGTCGTGCCACCGTCTCCGACTGGATGCAGATGGAGCAGGATCGCGGGATCTCCATCTCCTCGGCCGCCCTCCAGTTCGAGTACCGGGACACGGTCTTCAACCTCGTCGACACCCCCGGCCACGCCGACTTCTCCGAAGACACCTACCGGGTCCTCTCCGCCGTCGACTGCGCCGTCATGCTCATCGACGCCGCGAAGGGCCTCGAGGCGCAGACGATGAAGCTGTTCGAAGTCTGCGCCCACCGCAACATCCCGATCATCACCGTCGTCAACAAGTGGGACCGCCCCGGCCTCGAAGCGCTCGAGCTCATGGACGAGGTCCAGAACCGCACCGGCCTCCTGCCGACCCCGCTGACCTGGCCCGTCGGCCAGTCCGGCGACTTCCGCGGAGTCCTCGACCGGCTCACCGGCGACTACACCAAGTACACCCGCACCGACGGGGGAGCGACGATCGCCGGAGAGGAGACCTTCACCCCGGCCCGGGCCCTCGACCTCGAGGGCGAGGCGTGGGAGACGGCCGTCGATGAATCGGAGCTGCTCGACATGGAGGGTCAGAACCACGACCAGGACACGTTCCTGGCCGGCAGGTCCACGCCCGTGATGTTCGCCTCGGCGGTGCTCAACTTCGGCATCCACAAGCTCCTCGACATGCTCGTCGACCTGGCCCCGGCCGCCGAGGCGCGCGAGGACAGGAACGGCGTCCCCCGTGACGTCGCCGACCCGTTCTCCGGCTTCGTGTTCAAGGTCCAGGCCGGCATGGACTCCAACCACCGCGATCGGCTCGCCTACATCCGCGTCTGCTCGGGAGTGTTCGAGCGCGGCTCCGTGCTCACCCATGCCGCCACCGGCAAACCGTTCGCCACGAAGTACGCCCAGCAGGTATTCGGCCGTGACCGCGACGTCGTCGACGAAGCGTTCCCCGGCGACGTCGTCGGTCTTGTCAATGCCAGTGCCCTGCGCGTCGGCGACTCCCTCTACCTCGACAAGAAGGTCGAGTTCCCCAGCATCCCGACGTTCTCACCCGAGCACTTCATGGTCATCCGCGCCAAGGACTCCTCGAAGTACAAGCAGTTCCGCCGCGGCATCGAACAGCTCGACCACGAGGGCGTGATCCAGGTGCTGCGCTCGGACCTGCGCGGCGACCAGGCCCCCGTGCTCGGAGCGGTCGGTCCGATGCAGTTCGAGGTCGCCGAGGACCGGATGACCAACGAATTCAACGCGCCCTGCAACCTCGAGCGCCTGAACTTCTCCCTGGCCAGACGCACCACGCCGGAGTGTGTGCCGACGCTGGCCCGCGAACGCTCGGTCGAGGTGCTCAGCCGCTCCGACGGCGAGCTGCTCGCACTGTTCTCCGACCGGTGGCGCCTCCAGGGCGTACAGAAGAACCATCCGGATCTGATTCTGGAGCCACTCGTCGTCAGCTGAGTGGAGCATGCACGGCCACGTGGGCACGACTGCTCGCGTGGGCACCAGCCCCGCCGCTTTGACGAGGTCATTAAGATGAAAAGCTGGGCCAACTCGGGTTTGGCTCATGTCGGGCAGTCCCGACGCTCGGGGAGACCTGAAACGACAAAGGAGAGTTCACAGACGTGGGAACGAAATCGATTCGAGTCGCGATTGCCGGATTGGGCAATTGCGCCTCTTCCCTTATCCAAGGTGTTGAGTACTACCGGAACGCAGCCCCGGGAACCCAGGTTCCGGGTCTCATGCACGTGGAATTCGGGGACTATCACGTCGGTGATATCGAATTCGTCGCCGCATTCGATGTGGACGGCAAGAAGGTCGGCGCCGACATCTCGGAGGCGATCGGAGCCAGCGAGAACAACACGATCAAGATCGCGGACGTCCCGCCGATGGGCGTCGAGGTGCTGCGCGGTCCCACGCTGGATGGCCTGGGCCAGTACTACCGCGAGATGATCGTCGAGTCCGACATCGAACCCGTCGACGTCGCGCAGGCCCTGCGCGACGTGCAGGCCGATGTCCTCGTCTGCTACCTGCCCGTCGGCTCCCAGCAGGCCACCGAGTTCTATGCACAGGCGGCCATCGACGCCAAGGTCGCGTTCGTCAACGCGCTGCCGGTGTTCATCGCCGGGACCAAGGAATGGGACGAGAAGTTCAGGGCCGCCGGTGTGCCGATCGTCGGCGACGACATCAAGAGCCAGATCGGTGCGACCATCACCCACCGGGTGATGGCGAAGCTGTTCGAAGACCGCGGTGTGGTCCTCGACCGTACCTACCAGCTCAACGTCGGCGGGAACATGGACTTCAAGAACATGCTCGAGCGGACCCGTCTCGAGTCGAAGAAGATCTCGAAGACCCAGGCGGTCACCTCGAACACCGCCGCCGAGCTCTCCGCGC
>JAPSIC010000196.1 GCA_031179165.1 Brevibacterium sp. | reverse complement strand
AAGTAACCGGGAGGCGGCGGGAAGCAGCCGCCGGAGTTCTGCACCGGCTCGAGGAACACGGCGGCGACCGAGTCGGGTCCTTCGAACTCGATGGCCTCGCCGATTCGGTCGGCGGCCCAGCGGCCGAAGACCTTCTCGTCGTGGGCGTAGGCCTCGGGCGCACGGTAGAAGTTCGTGTTCGGCACCTTGTGGGCTCCCGGGACCAGGGGTGCGAACTGCTCACGCAGCCCGGGCAGCGAGGTCACGGACAGGGCGCCGTGCGGGGTGCCGTGGTAGGCGGTGGCACGCGAGATGATCTTGTGCTTGCCGGGCTTGCCGGTGACCTTGAAGTAGTTCTTGGCGAGCTTCATCGCCGACTCGACCGAGTCACCGCCGCCGGAGGTGAGGAAGACGCGGTTGAGGTCCTTCGGCGCATAGCTGGCCAGTCGCTCCGAGACCTCGATGGCCTGCGGGTGGGCGAATGACCACAGCGGCATGAAGGGAAGCTTGAGGGTCTGGTCGTACATCGCCTTGGCGATCTCCTCGCGACCGTGCCCGACCTGGACGGTGAAGAGCCCGGCCAGACCGTCGAGGTAGCGCTTGCCCTTGTCGTCGAAGATGTAGTGGCCTTCGCCGCGGGTGATGATCGGAGCTTCACCACCCTTGAACAGCGACTGGTGTGGGCTCATGTGCATCCACACGTTGTTGCGGATGGCATCCTGATAAGGCGTGCCGGCTCTGGTGACATTCTCTGTCATCTCGTCCCCCAATTGTATTTTTGCTTTTCCAGTGAGAGGTACATAAAAAGTTCCGTGTCGACGACGGCGTCGATCGAACGGAGTTCCTCGTTGACGAACTCGATCAGGTGCCGATCGGATTCGCAGACGATCTCGACCAGGATGTCGAAGGATCCCGCGGTGACGACGAGATAGTCGATCTCGTCATAGCCGTGGAGCCTGTCGGCCACCTTGGAGATGTCGCCGCGGACCTTCAGTCCCACCATCGCCTGACGGGCGAAGCCCAGACTCAGCGGATCGGTCACCGCGACGATCTCCATCACGCCCGATTCGATGAGTCTGGAGACCCGCTGACGCACGGCGGCCTCCGACAGCCCGACGGTCTTGCCGATCGCGGAGTACGACTTCCGTCCGTCGTGCTGCAGTTCGACGATGATCGCCTTGGACTTCTCATCGAGGTTGCCCAGGCGGTGTTCGCCGCCGCTTGGCAGCAGTTGGGCCATTCTTCACCTCCGTGATTTGAGTCTCACGCCAATCTATCATCGATTTCGTCGGAATGCGTACTCAGGATTGCGGAATCAGTCGAAAGTTAAAAATTCCGGTTCCGGATCCGTCAACTCTCGGCGTGGTTCCGGCGCCCATTGACACTCTGTGATCCTGCTCACCACACTGGAGGCATGAATGAGGGCGAACTGTTCTACACCTCCGAGGAGGCCCGTCCCGAGGTGCAGGGGATGCGGCCCGGTGCGGAGCAGGGCCACGCCGCGAGTGACGTGCGCTCGCGGCCCGAGCCCCGCCCCGGTGAGGTCGACACGATCGGCGCGAGGTCGCTGACGTTCTCGCCCGAGGAGTACCTGGGGCGGATCGCGGCGGTGCGCGGCCGGATGCGTGACCAGGGGCTGTCGGCGCTCATCGTCACCGACCCCGCCAACCTCTACTACCTCACCGGCTACAACGCGTGGTCGTTCTACACCCCGCAGCTGCTCTTCGTCCCCTCCTCGGGCCCGCTCACCCTGTTCATGCGCGACATGGACGCCCGGGGAGCCACCCACACCTCCTGGCTTCCGCCCGAGGACATCGTCGGATACCCCGAGCGCTACGTCCAGCGCCCCCACATCCACCCCTTCGACTGGGTGGCATTCGCCCTGCGCCAGCGCTGGGAGGTGGCCCGCGCCTCGGCATCGCCGGTGGGGGTCGAGATCGACTCCCACTTCTTCTCCCCGCGCGCCTTCCGGGCCCTGGTCAACGGGGTGCCCGAATGGCGGCTCGTCGACTCCTTCGAGCTCGTCAACTGGATCCGGGCGATCAAGTCCCCGGATGAGATCGCGCTGATGCGCCGGGCCGCCGAGGTGACGACGACGGCCATGGACGCCGCCTTGGGCACGGTCGGGATCGGGGTCGGGCAGAACGAGGTGTCCGCCGCGATCGCCGGGGCGCAGGCGCGGGGAAGTGCGGACTCATGGGGCGACTATCCCGCGATCGTGCCGATGCTGCCCACCGGTGAGAGCGCCGACACCCCCCACCTGACCTGGACCGATCGCAAGTTCGTCGCCGACGAGGCGGTGAGCATCGAGCTGGCGGGAGTCCACCGCCGCTATCACGTGCCCCTGGCCCGCACGGCCGTCGTCGGGCAGCCGCGGCAGGAGCTGGTCCGGCTCGAGGCCGTCGTCGCCGAGGCGCTGGCCGCGGTCCTCGACGTCGCCGCCCCCGACGTCGCGACGGCGGAGCTGGCCCGGACCTGGAACCGGATGCTGGCGTTGGCGGGTCTGGAGAAGCCGAGCCGCCTCGGCTACTCGATCGGCATCGGCTACCCGCCGGACTGGGGTGAGCGGACGATCTCCATCCGCACCGAGGACGAGCAGGTCCTCGAGGCCGGGATGACCTTCCACCTCATCTGCGGCATGTGGATGAACGGCTACGGCTATGAGCTCTCCGAGTCGATCCTCATCACCGAGTCCGGCTGCGAGACCTTCACCTCATTCCCGCGCGAGGTGATCCGGCTCTGAGGCGCCGCGCCGACTCGCGCCGCCTGCCCGCCCCATGTCTCTCCGCGCCGCCGGCCCGCTCCGGGCTTCAACCCGGCGCGGGATCAGAGGGTGAATTGGATCCACAGACCGATGACCAGCGCACTGACGGCGCTGATGATGAGGGCCGAGGCCTGCACCCAGGCGATGTCGCGCGCCGAGGCGGGGGTGTCCGGATCGGCCAGCTGCACCGCCATCGCGACCCGTGGGGGAGCGGCCAGTGCCGCGAGCGAGCCGGCGGCGTTCCCGGCTGCGACCACGCTCATCGTCGGCACCTCGGCGGCTGCCGCGGCGGCGTCGAGCGTGCCGGTGAACATCGAATTGGCCCCGGTGTTGGACCCGGTGAGGACCGACCCGGTGGCGGTCAGCCACGGGGTGAGCATGATCAGGCCGGCAGGCAGCAGGGTCCCGATGGCCGTGCTCATGTCGGTGGTCGTCATGATCCAGCCCATGAGCATGAATGCGGCGGTGGCGGCGCCGATCGGCACCCACGACCGGGCGGCGGCGAGCGCGATCGCCCGGCCGTGCTCGACGCGCAGGGCGGCGATCGCGCACGCGACCGCCAGCCAGACCGGGGGCGAGGCCGCGAGCTGGGCCAGCGGTGAGGGGAACGCGGCGGAGACCGCGCGGGCGGCCAGGAGGCCGAGGGTGAGGACGGCATAGGGAACGAGGGCCTGGCGCAGTCGGGCGCTGAGCCCACCGCTGCGGGCACGGACGGCGAACAGCGCGCCCAGGCCGATGATGACGATGAGGGAGCCGATGATCCCCGCCGGGGCCATCCCGACCACCGCGTTCGCGGCTAGGATGCCCGCCCACAGCAGTCCGGCCGCGGCGATGGTGCCGAGCAGGCCGCCGAGGCCGGGTCGGGTGAGCAGGAGCACCGCGGCGGTGACGATGAGCACCGGGATCAGGTTGATCCAGGCGCTGGCCAGGCCCAGGGCGTCGACGTCGAGGCCGGCCAGGGCCGCCGCGACCGTGGTGCCGGGTCCGAGCGCGCCCCAGGGGACGGCGTTGAGCCCGAGCAGGCCGAGCAGGGCCGACTGCCGCAGCGTGCACCCGAGATGGACGAGGATCGGGACCCCGATCGTGACCCCGATTCCGAAGCCGGTGACGGATTCGGCGAAGGGCACGATCCCGAACACGACGAGCGCGACGCCGAGCGATCGGCTGGGTGCCAGGGCCTCGACCCAGCCGGAGATCGCCTGCATCGCACCGCTGGATTCGAGGAGCCGGGCCAGGGTCATGCCGAAGAGCAGGATGAGTGCGACTTCGAGGATCAGGGGGAAGTAGCCGACCGCCGAGGCGCGCAGGGTCGGCCAGGCGGTGGGGAACCCGAGAACCGCCACGAGTCCCGCCGCGATGACACCGACCGTGGCCGCCAGCCACGCGCCCCGGCGCAGGAGGAGGAGCACGATGGCGAGCAGGAGCGGTGCCAACGCCAGGGCGGCCATACGATCATGTATCCTTTGCCGGAATCAAGTCCACTATTCAAGAATCAATTATAGTAGAAGCATGTCGAACACAGAAGAACTCGGGGCCAGAGTCTTCGGCGCACGCATCAGGGCTCGTCGCAAGTACAACGGGCTCACGCTCAACGAACTCGCCGTGAGAGCCGGGATCTCCCGGGCGGCCCTGTCGAAGATCGAACGCGGTGAACAGGACACGTCCGTGTCCAATGCGATGGCGCTGTCCCGCGCACTCGGCGTCGACGTCGGTGAGCTCCTGGCCGCCCCGGAGGTGGTCGTCACGCCGAGCGCCTCCATCGTCGCTCACAGCACCTACGGCGCGGGCACCTGGAGGCGAGATCTTCCGGCTCCGGTCGAGAACATGGAGGTCGTCCACTACAAGCTCGACCCGCACTGCGAGACCGCATCCTTCAGCGCCCATCGCAGCGGTGCCCGCGAGACCTTCTTCGTCCTCGCCGGAGCGGTCGAGATCGTCACCATCGACCGGACCACGACGCTGCGGGCGGGGGACTGCGCCCAGGCTCCCGGCGACGTCCCCCATCAGCTGTCCAATCCCGGCGACGGTCCCGCGGAGCTGATGCTGATCATCGTCTGAGCGTCCCGGGGAGCCCGTCACGGGACCCGGATCCGGCGCACAGGTCTTGACGATCCGGGCGCGGGCGGGCACGATGGTGGCGCAGCATTGTCGACCGAAGGACGCCTCTGTCGTGAAGTAGAACCTCATTTCCGCCCATGCGGGTGCCACGGGCCCG
>JAPSIC010000195.1 GCA_031179165.1 Brevibacterium sp. | reverse complement strand
TCCCCAGCGCCTCGCCGTCAGTCCGCCCGCACCGGCCACCACGAAGGAAACTGATGAACATCGATCTCGACCTCACCGTCGTCGGCAGCATCAACGCCGACGTCACCGCGCTCGTCTCCCGCCTGCCCGGGGCGGGGGAGACCGTCGGTGGCGGCCGGCTGGTCCACAGCGCCGGTGGCAAAGGCGCGAACCAGGCCGCGGCCGCCGCGCGTCTCGGGGCGCGGACGAGGATGATCGGCGCCGTGGGCTCCGATGCCGCCGGCCGGGAGATGACGGGGGCGCTCACCGTCGCGGGAGTCGACATCAGCGGTGTCGAGGTCGTCGACGGGGAAACCGGCACGGCCCTGATCATGGTCGACGCGCAGGGGGAGAATCTCATCGCCGTCTGCGAGGGGGCGAACGCCCACGTGGGCATCGATGCCATCGAGTTCGAAGAGACGGAGACCGTGCTCACCCAGCTCGAGATCTCCCTCGACCTCGTGGCCGAGCTCGCGGAGAAGGTCCGCGGGTACTTCGTCGTCAACGCGGCTCCCGCTCTGACTCTGCCCGCCGAGGTGGTCGACCGGGCCGATCTCATCATCGTCAACGAGACCGAATACGAACTCCTCCCGCAGCTGAGGACCGCGAAGCTCGTCGCCGTCACCTATGGTGCCGATGGCTCGGCCCTGCTGGAGAGGGGAGAGCGGGTGGCCTTCGCCCCGGCAGTTCCGACCACCCCGGTCAGCACGGTCGGAGCCGGTGATGCCTTCTGCGCGGCACTGACCATCGCTCTGCGCTCGGGGTGCTCACACGACGAATCGCTGCGGGTGGCCAATGCCGTCGGCGCCGCCGCGGTGCTCGATCCGAGCGCGCAGCCTGAGTTCGAGGCGCTCGATCATTACCTGTAACGGTTCCGGACTCTTCACAATCGAGGGTGTAGTGGGGGTCGGAAGCCGCCTGTTTCGAGTAGTGATCCGGCGATGTAGCTTGTCAGGTTGCGGAAGCCGAGGGCGGAGCCGCGGAGGTGTTCGAGGCGGACGTTGATCGTTTCGGTGGGTCCGTTGGATGTGCCGGACCGGTCGAAGTAGGCGAGCACGTCGGCGGCGCGCTTGGTCAGGGTGCGGCCGAGCGTGATGATCTCGCTGAACGGGCTGGGGACGCCTCGGCTGATCGACTCGATCAATTGCCTCATCAGCTCGCGGCCCCGGGTTCGGTCGGGCTCACGGTAGGCTGCGATCATCCGCTGGTAGATGCCCCAGGCGGCTTCGACCTCGACGTGGGCGTCGGCCGCGAACAGCTCTGTCAGCCGGTGCTGCTGGGTCTTGGTGAGCAGGTCGGCGCCGTTGTGCAGGGTGCGTCGCGCGGCATACAGTGGATTGCCGGTGCGGCCTCGGTGGCCGTGGGTGGCTTGCTGGACCCGGCGCGGGCACTGATGCAGGGCGTCGCCTGCCAGACGGACGACGTGGAAGGGGTCCAGCACCGGCACAGTCTCGGGTAGCTCTTCGGTGGTGGCGGTCTTGAACCCGGTGAACCCGTCCATCGCGACGACCTCGGTATTGTCGCGCCAGGACTTGTCCCGTTCGGCGAGCCGGGCGTTGAACACCTGTTTGGAGCGGCCGGCGACCATGTCCAGAAGCCGCGCCGGCCCGGTGCCGTCGCGAATCGGCGTCAGGTCGATGATCACGGTCACGTACTTGTCGCCACGACGGGTGTGCCGCCAGACGTGCTCGTCCACGCCGATGACCTGAGCGTCGTCGAAGCGGTGCGGATCGTAGATCAGGACCCGGCGGACCTCGGCCAGGACCGCGTCGTTGGCGGTGTTCCACGAGACCCCAGAGCGTCGGTGACGCGGGCGACACTCAGGTGTTGGCACACCAGGGCTTCCAGCGCCCACCACAGGCCACGTCGCGACAGCGTCGCCCGCGGCTCGGCGGCCCGCGACGTGTCCTCGCGCCACACGTGTCCGCACCCGGTGCACCGGTATCGGCGGAGGCTGACCTGCAACACCGTGGGCCGCCACCCGAACAGCTCGTGCGCCAACCGTCGGACCACCGTTTCCCTGGCCGCGCCCTGCCTTCCGCAGCGATGACACCATTCGTCGGGCTCGACAGCCCGGCACCGGAGAATCGCCTGATCGGGCTCCAACCGCTGCGCGAGCACTTCGAGCCCGAGATCATCAAGACGAGCGAACGTGGTCAGGTCAGGTCGGGCGAAGGCAGCGTCAGACACGTCGAGGTCTTCCAGATGGACGGCATGGTCACCTCCATTCTCGGGAGACCTCGACCCCCACCTGGCCACCGACGCGCCGACCGGACTACACCCTCAACTGCGACTGCGAAGAGCCCAAAAATAGCCTCGGTGCGAGGGTCGGCCCACGTGCTATGCTCCGGCCATGACTAGACCCGGTGAGATCCTCGGCAGCGTGTTCGCAGCCAGCGAGCGCGAGCAGCTCGAGACGTTCCTGGATTACCTGCGCGACGCCGTCGTGCGCAAGGCCCGCGGGGTGTCGGAGGAGGACGCCCGGCGCAGCCCGGTGCCGACCGGCACCAACCTCGGCGGCCTGATCAAACACCTGCGGTGGGTGGAACTGGGCGGGTTCGCCGAGCAGATCGGGCAGATTCCCGCCGCGGAGCTGCCCACGCCGCCGTGGACCGACGCAGACCCGGAGGCCGACCTGCGGCTGGAGCCGAACGAGAAGCTCGACGACGTCATCGGCGCCTACCAGGCGGAGTGCGACCGCTCCCGCGAGATCGCCGCCCAGCACAGCCTCGACTACGCACCGCGGGGCAGCGAGCTGACGTTGCGGTGGGTGTACCTGCACGTGATCCTGGAGACCGGCCGGCACGCGGGCCACGCGGACATCCTGCGCGAGATGATCGACGGCAGCGTCGGCGACTGACGGCCGCGGCGCGTCGTCGGTCCGTGTTCCGGTCGTCGGAGGCGGCGTTACACCGGTATCGGCGGAGGCTGACCTCCAACACCGTGGGCTGCCACCCGAACGGCTCGTGCGCCAATCGCCGGACCACCGTGTCCCTGGCCGCGCACTGGCATCCGCAGCGATGACACCATCTGACGGGCTCGACAGCCGGGCACCCGAGAATCGCCCGATCGGGCTCCAACCGCTGTCCGAGCACTTCGAGCCCGAGATCATAGTCACCTCCATCCTCGGGAGACCTCGACCCCTACCCGGCCGCCGACGCGCCGACCGGCTACACCCTCAACTGCGAAGAGCCCGGTTCCGAACCTGCCCCCGGGGCGCCTCGGCGGTGAACCCGATTTGCTGAGTGCACCGAATAGTGCACTATGATGCACTTATGAGTGCAAGCACTGAGACCCTCGCCGGGATCATCGGATCCCGAGTCCGGCACGAGCGAACAGCTCGCGGCTGGACGCTCGATCGGCTCGCGGAGGTCGCCGGGATCAGTCGGCGCATGGTCGTCAATGTCGAACAGGGAGCCGCCAACCCGAGCATCGGCACGCTGCTCAGCCTCAGCGACGCCCTCGGGGTCGGACTCCCGGCACTCGTCGAGCCACCGGAACGCCGGCACATCGACATCACCCGCGCAGGTGAGGGCGCCGTCCTGTGGACCGGGCCCGCCGGCGGGCAGGGAGTGCTCGTCGCCTCCACCGCCCCGCCGGACATCGTCGAGCTCTGGGACTGGCGACTCGAGCCGGGGGAGGTCCACGAGAGTGACGCCCATTCGCCCGGCACCCGCGAGCTCGTCCTCGTCCTCGAGGGCGAGCTCACCCTCACCGTCGCCGGCGAAACCTCCGAACTCGCTCCCGGAGATGCGATGAGCTTCGCCGGCGAAGAGCCGCACTCCTATGTCAACTCCACCGAGGAGCCGGTCCGCTTCTCCCTGTCCGTCTTCGAGCCCGGCGTCGGTTCCGACCGTCGGAAGGAACACTCCCATGACTGAGACCACGATCCACTCCGCGGCAGAGCTCGAGGCATTCCTCGCCGGAGCGACCGTCGACGCCGAGGTGTTCGAGCTGCGCCCCGACTACCGGGTCCTGCTCCTGGCGGCGTCGGGAATCGAGCCCGGCCCCGGCGATGAGCACAGTGAGGCCATGCTCCGTGCCGCCGAGGAATCGACCGCGAAGATCCTCGCCGATACACCCGTCACCGAGGTCGACCATGTCGCGGCCTGGCGCGAGGCCTACCGTGCGTTCGGAGCCAAACCCCAGAAGACGCGCAACAGCCTCGAAGCTCTCATGCGCCGGGCCGAGAAGGGCCTGCCGCGCATCAACCGGCTCACCGACATCTACAACGCGATCTCCGTGACCCATCGGATCCCCCTCGGCGGTGAGGACCTCGACGCCTACCAGGGTGCGCCGAAGCTCACCCGCGCCGCCGGAGCCGAAGCCTTCGACACCACCGCCGGCGGTCAGGACGTGACGGAACATCCCGACCCGGGTGAAGTCGTGTGGGGCGACGATGCCGGCGTCACCTGCCGGCTGTGGAACTGGCGCCAGGGCCGGCGGACGGGACTGCGGGAGACGACCACCTCGGCGCTCTTCATCCTCGACGCCCTCGAACCCATCGACGATGCCGCGCTGACCGCGGCAGGAGACGCCCTCGCCGAGGCGCTCGCCACCGTAGGTGAGTCCGTGACGATTGCGCGGCGCATCGTGAGGGCTCCATGACGCAGAGAGTCGACGCGACCCCCGGGCGCAGTGCCGCCGATGCGGTGCCGCCGTGGTCGCTCGCAGTCACGGCGATGCTGCTCATCCAACTGTGCAACGCCTCCTCGGTCGTGCTCTTCGACGAAGTCGGGACGGCCGGGACTGCCTGGCTGCGACTGTGCATGGGCGCGGTCATCTTCATCGTCATCGCGCGCCCACCCCTGCGGAGGATCCGCAGAGAGGACATTGGGCCGCTGCTCGGCCTCGGCGTCGCCAGTGGTCTGATGACGACGGCGTTCCTGGCCGCGATCGACAGGATTCCACTCGGCACCGCGGTGGCGATCGAGTTCCTCGGCCCGCTCGTCGTCGCCGCCATCCGCTCGAAGAACAGGC
>JAPSIC010000194.1 GCA_031179165.1 Brevibacterium sp. | reverse complement strand
TCCAGCTCCTCCAGGTCGCCGGGGCCAAGCACATCGTCGCCTGCGGTCGCGACGGCGCGATCGGACCCAACTCGAAGGTCGACACCGAGCAGAAGAAGTGGCTGCAGGAGAACACCAACCCCGAGGCTTTCGAGGGCTCGCTGAAGGAGGCCGTCGTCGGCGCCGACGTGTTCGTCGGAGTCTCGGCACCCAATGTCCTCGACGGTGAGGACATCAAGGCGATGAACAAGGACGCACTCGTCTTCGCGATGGCGAACCCGGACCCCGAGGTCGACCCCGCCGAGGCGCTCAAGTACGCTGCCGTGGTCGCCACCGGACGCAGCGACTACCCGAACCAGATCAACAACGTGCTCGCGTTCCCGGGGATCTTCCGCGGACTCCTCGACGCCGAGGCCACGGACATCAACGAGGACATCATGGTGGCGGCTGCGGACGCGATCGCCTCCTGCATCCCGGAGGAGGACCTCCACCCGGGCTATGTCATCCCCTCGGTGTTCGACCCCGACGTCGCGACGAAGGTCGCAGCGGCCGTCAAGGCTGTTTCCTCCTCCTGAGACGTCGACCGGCCTCCTGCGGGGGGCCGGTCGTCTTTTCCTCCCCGTCGCCGAGGTGCCGCGACGTCAGTGGGCACCGCCGCTGACCGCGCGGCCGCGGCCGGATAACGGCTCGCGCACCGGTGCGGCTCGCGGAACCAGGGCCAGTGTTCGGCGCGCCGCCGCAGGATCTGCACCGGCAGGCCGAGCGCCTGCCGGCGGCCCGCGCAGACTCCGCCTTCGGGCTGTGCCCTCGTCGCCTCTCGGGGGAGGCTGCTGTCCGCGCCCGGTCAGCCGAGACCGGCAGGGCGCTGGAGTCCACCTCCGATGCGAGTGAAGTGGCACACCCGGTGGTCAGGAATGGGAGACAATGGGTCGAGAGTTCGTGAATGAATCGCCACTCGAGTGCTGTGGCCAGTCCGTGCAACGAAAGTGAATGTGAAATTGAATCAGTCAACGCTCAACGAGATCGACGCTCTTCTCGGAGCCACTGATGAGATGTTGAGCACCCGGTACCCCGGTGACCGCGACGTCCGCCAGCCCGTGCACACCGTGTATGCGCCTGCCCATCTCTCGAGCCCGACTCTGCCGCGGGAATGGGGCGAGCAGGCACTGGCGTTCGTCGATGAGAACGGCGGCATGGTGCAGCTGGCCGAACGGGTCATCGTCGCTGCCCGCAAGGAGGCCGGGGCGCCGGCGAACCTGGCGCCGATGAGCCTGCACCAGGTCGCTCGGGAGGCCGAACTGCTCGCCCACGCGGTCACCGAGAAGCTGCGGACCGAACCGATCGAGGACCTGCGGCTGGACTTCGAGGACGGCTTCGGTCACCAGGGCGACGAGGCCGAGGACCGCTGGGCCTCCGACGCCGGTCGCATCGCGGTCGCCGCACTCGCCGAGCCGACCGCCCCGGCGTTCATCGGGATCCGGTTCAAATGCCTCGAGGCCGACACCCGGGCCCGCGGACTGCGCACTCTCGACCTGTTCCTGGCCTCGATCATCGAAGCCCACGGCTCGCTGCCCGCGCAGCTGGTGCTGACCCTGCCGAAGGTGAGCACCGTCGACCAGGTCACGGCGATGGTCATCGCCTGCCGGGCACTCGAGTCCGAGCACGGCCTGCCCGCCGGGTCGATCACCTTCGAAGTCCAGGTCGAGACCCCGCAGCTCATCCTCGGCGCCGACGGCACGATCCCACTGGCGTCCGCCCTCCACGCCGGTGACGGGCGGATCACCTCGCTGCACTACGGCACCTACGACTACTCGGCCTCCCTCGGCGTCGCCGCCGCCTACCAGGCGATGGACCACCCGGTCGCCGACTTCGCGAAGAACCAGATGATGCTGGCCGTCGCGGGCACCGGCGTCCACCTCTCCGACGGCTCGACGAACATCCTGCCGCTCGGTGAGCCGGAAGAGATCCAGCGCGCCTGGAGCCTTCATGCCGGGCTCGTCCGCAGGCACCTCAAGCAGGGCATCTACCAGGGCTGGGACCTGCACCCGCATCAGCTGCCGACACGGTTCCTCGCGACCTTCCGGTTCTACCGGGAAGGGCTGGAGGCGGCCGCGAAGCGCCTGCGCAACTACGTGCACAAGGAGGACTCCGCCGTCCTCGATGAGCCGGCGACGGCGAAGGCGCTCGCCCGCTACCTCAGCCGCGGACTCTCCTGCGGCGCCCATGTCGAGGACGACGTCTGCGAACGCACGAACGTTGCGGTCGATGTCCTCGAGAACATCGCCCGCACCGGCAGGCCAGACTGAGGACCCGCCCCGGCAGGCACTGAGGGCCCGCACCGGCCGGCCCGACTGAGGACGCACCGG
Source organism: Brevibacterium sp. (assembly GCA_031179165.1). Classification (GTDB taxonomy): domain Bacteria; phylum Actinomycetota; class Actinomycetes; order Actinomycetales; family Brevibacteriaceae; genus Brevibacterium. Next base: position 2,684 of record JAPSIC010000194.1, on the reverse strand, counting down.
CAGGCACTGAGAACCCCGTTTCCGGCGCGGACGAGCCGGCACCGATGCAGAATCCCCGGCGTCGACGCAGAACCAGCCGCGTCAAGGCAGACGAACTCAAGCACAACCGTCGATTCGAAGGAGAAGTGACCACATGACAATCACGACCGACCCCTACACCTACTGGGCGCCCACCGGCGGACACCCGCCGCAGTCGGACCTGCTCACCGACCGCGCGATCGTCACCGAGGCCTACACCGTGATCCCCCGCGGCGTCCTCCGCGACATCGTCACCTCGGCGCTGCCCGAGTGGACCGACACCCGCTCCTGGGTGCTCAGCAAGCCGGTGGCCGGGGGAGCGGTGACGTTCTCGCAGACCATCCTCGAGGTCGCTCCCGGCGGCGGCGCGGACAAGCCCGAGCCACAGCCCGAGGTCGAGGGCTTCCTCTTCCTCATGGCCGGTGAGGTCGACATCACCCACGAGGGGCAGACCCACCACCTGACCCCGGGCGGATTCGCCTTCCTGCCCGCAGGCTCGAACTGGAGCCTGAAGTCGACCGGCGACGAGGCGGCCCGCTTCCACTGGATCCGCAAGCGCTACCAGCCGGTCGAGGGCCTGGCTCCCGAGGCCGCCTTCGGCAATGAGGCCGACGTCGAACCCTCGCCGATGCCCGGCACGGACAACCGCTGGCGCACGACCCGGCCGCTGGACCCGGCGAACCTGGCCTATGACATGCACGTCAACATCGTCACCTTCGAGCCCGGCGCGGTGATCCCCTTCGCCGAGACCCACGAGATGGAGCACGGTCTCTACGTGCTCGAGGGCAAGGCCGTCTACCGTGTCAACGGCGACTGGGTCGAGGTGCAGGAGGGCGACTTCATCTCGATGCGCGCCTTCTGCCCGCAGGCCTGCTACGCCGGCGGGCCGGGACGCTTCCGCTACCTGCTGTACAAGGACGTCAACCGCCAGGTGCAGCTCTGAGCAGCCCGGCCGCACACTGAGTGCGGCGCGGACGAGAAGTGCCCAGGTGCTGGATCATCCAGCACCTGGGCACTTCTCTTCTGCACCTCACCTCGCGCGGTCCGGCCGGGGACGGCGCGGAGCGCCGATCAGATCAGCTGCAGGGTGCGCGCCGTGTACTCGGAGAGCTCCTTGAGCAGCGGCTCGTCCTCGGCGAGGCTGTAGCCGTGCGAGGGGATCATGTCCTTGAGCGTCGGCGTCCAGGTCTCGTACTGGCGGGGGAAGCAGGTCTTGAGCAGGTTGAGCATGATCGACACCGCCGTCGAGGCGCCCGGTGACGCACCGAGCAGAGCGGCGATCGAGCCGTCGGCCGAGGACACGAGTTCGGTGCCGAAGCCGAGGACTCCGCCCTTCTGGGGGTCTCGCTTCATCACCTGGACGCGCTGACCGGCGTGGATGAGCTCCCAGTCGGCAGGGTCGACCTCGGGGATGAACTCGTTCATCGCCGCGAACCTGGCGGACTTCGTGGCCGTCAGCTCGCCGAGCAGGTAGGTGACGAGATCGACGTTGTCCTTGGCCACATTGAGCATGGTCGGCAGGTTGTTGCCGCGCACCGAGAACGGGAGGTCGGTGAAGCGCCCGCGCTTGAGGAACTTCGGGGAGAACCCGGCGTAGGGGCCGAACAGGAGGTACTTCTTCCCGTCGACGACGCGGGTGTCGAGGTGGGGCACCGACATGGCCGGGGCGCCGAAGGAGGCCTGGCCGTAGACCTTGGCGTGGTGGGCCTCGACGAGCTCCTGGTTCGAGGTGCGCAGGAACATGCCGGAGACGGGGAATCCGCCGTAGCCGCGTCCCTCCGGGATGCCCGACTTCTGCAGCAGCGGCAGGGCTCCGCCGCCGGCGCCGACGAAGACGAACCGGGAGTTGACCTTGTGGGTCTCGCGGGAGAGCAGGTCCTTGACCGTGACCAGCCAGCCGTCGGAGGACCGTTCGAGATCGGTGACCTGGTGCCCGGTGCGGATGGCCGCACCCTTGTCCGCGATGTAGCCGAGCAGCTGGCGGGACAGGGAGCCGAAGTCGACGTCCGTGCCGACCTGTGTCCGGGAGATGCCGTTGACCTGGCCGGGGCCGCGGCCTTCGAACATCAGGGGCAGCCATTCGGCCTGGGTCGCGGGGTCGTCGGTGAACTCCATCTCGGCGAAGAGGGGGTTGCGGACCATCTGCTCGCGCCGGTTCTTGATGTAGGCGCGGCCCTTCTCACCTCGGCCGTAGCTGATGTGGGGGACTTGGTTGATGAAGTTCTTCGGGTCCGTGAGAACGCCGTTGTCGACGAGGTGCGACCAGTACTGGCGAGAGTGGTGGAACTGCTCGTTGATCTCCGAGGCCTTCTTCAGGTCGATGTGACCGTTCTCGTCCTCGGGGGTGTAGTTGAGTTCGCACAGGGCGGCATGGCCGGTGCCCGCGTTGTTCCAGGGGTCCGAGCTCTCCTTGGCCACGTAGTCGAGCTTCTCGTAGACCCGGATGTCCCAATCCGGCTGAAGTTCGGTCAGCATGGCCCCCAAGGTGGAGCTCATGATGCCGCTGCCGATCAAGACAACGTCAACCTTTTCCTGCGCTGAGGGCATTTCGACACTCATTTCTCGTCACGGACTTGAAGTTCTGTTTCAAACACTACTCTCCGGCAACTGCGAACCCGAACCCGGGTGCACCCGACCTCGCTGTCCGGAGATCTTTATCACAGATC
>JAPSIC010000058.1 GCA_031179165.1 Brevibacterium sp. | reverse complement strand
ACGTCCTTGATCGTGATGCTCTGCCCCAGGTTGACCTTGGGGTCCTGTGCGATCCGGTGCACGATGAACGAGAGGATGCCCACCGGTGGGGTGATCATCCCCAGCTCGCCGAGGAGGACGACGAAGACGCCGAACCACAGGGTCGAGACGTCGAGGGCGTCGAGGGTCGGCAGCAGGATCGGGATCGTCAGCAGCATCATCGACAGGGTGTCGAAGAACATGCCCAGCAGGATGTAGACGACGATGAGGATGAGGAGGAATCCGAATCGGTTGACCCCCAGCCCGGTGATGTAGTCGGTGACCACGGGCGCCAGTCCGGTGATGGCGAGGAGGCGGGTGAGCATCTCCGCGCCGATGACGATGAAGAAGATCGCCGCCGTCGCGCTGACCGTGGCCATGGCCGCGTCCATGATCCGCTTCCACGGCCGCGACCTGCGGGTGTGGATGAGGCACAGGACGAAGGCGCACAGGGCCGCCGCGGCGCCCGCCTCGGTGGGGGTGAACATCCCGGAGAACATGCCGCCGAAGAGGACCAGGAGGATGACGGGGAAGCCCCAGATGCCCGGCAGCGACTGGAAGCGCATCGCCCAGGTGACCCTGGCCGCCCGGGCTCCGGGGACGCCGCGACCGACCAGCCGCGGGGCGAAGACGCCGAGGAGCAGGATGAAGATCGAGAACGTCACCGCCAGGAGGATTCCCGGCAGGGCCCCGGCGATGAGCTGGGGGCCGACGGGAACGCTGGCGATCCCGGCGTAGATGACGAGGAGGATGCTCGGCGGGATCAGGTTGCCGGGCAGGCCGGCGACGATGACGGTGCCGATGGCCACCCTCCGGTCGTAGCCGGCCCGCAGCATCTCCGGGATCCCGGCGCGGCCGAGGGCGTAGGTCATCCCGATGGTCGAACCGGACACGGACGACAGCCCCGCTCCCGCCGCCGTGGTGCCGATCCCGATGCCGCCGGGCAGCCAGCTGAACCATCGGTCGGTCGCGGTGTAGATCCGCGAGGTCATTCCCGAATGGACGAGGAGCATGCCCATGAAGATGAACATCGGCAGGACGCTGTAGGTCCAGTTCGACACGGCGGTGAAGGGCGCCGTGGCCAGGACGTTGACCGTGGCGGGGATCCCGCTCAGGGCATAGACGCCGATGAGGCTCGGGACGGCGAGTGCGACGGCGACCGGCACGGAGAGGAAGATCAGCGTGACCATCATCGCCACGCACCACAGTCCGGCGACCGGTCCGCTGGTGCTGGTGAAGAGCCCGAGGATCGTGAGGAGGAAGACGGCGATGCCGATCAGCCCGCCGAGGCGGCCCGTCCTCCGTCTGCGCGAGTCCCTGATCAGGACCGGGCCTGCCGCGGGTGCGTCCTGAGTCGAAGTGTCCACGTTTCCCTACTTCCGGGAGGGGTCCGTCGTCGACCCCTCGGTGATCGTGCCGGTCCGGGTTGAGTCCGCGTCCTCGTCATGGCCGGTGGTCGGTGCCCGGCCCTCGACGGGGCGCTCACCGATGACGGCCTCCTGCTCGCCGGTCGGGGTTCTGGCGGTGAGCAGATCGAGCAGGTAGAGGATCGCGACGAGGACGAAGACCACGGGGACCAGGAAGCGGACCGGCCACATGATGAACTCCGTGACGCCGGCGGTCGCTCCGATCGCCATTTCGTCGAGGGCTTTGCCGAAGCCGAACCACGCGAACCCGATGCTGACCGCGGCGCCCAGGGCGCATGCGAAGCGATGGATCATCCTCTGCCCGGAGTCTCCGAGGCGGTCCTTGAACAGGGTCACCGTGATGTGCTCGTTCTGCAGCTGCGCGGCAGGAACTCCGAGCAGCGCGACCACCGGCAGGTACCAGTAGGAGACGATCTCATTCGTCCCGTAGATCGGGGCATTGAAGAAGTGCCGCAGCACCCCGTGTGCGACGACGTGGACCATCATGACCACGACGACGATCGCGGTGATGACCGACAGTGCCCGGTCCACCCGTCGTCCGAAATCGCTCATCTGAAGTCACCTTTGCCTTCGTCAGATTCCCTTGCGCCTCGGCTCCCGAGGATGTCGCCCCATGTCGCACCGAGTGACACGCGTCACAGGAGCTTCTGCCCCCACCTTAACGGACGATCACTCATTGTGGCGGAGCAGTCATCGATATTTTCAGGCTGGCCTGCACGCAACGAACCCGACCCCTCGCTGTCGGGCCGGTGCGTGGAGCACTCGGCCCGACAGCGAGGAGTCGGGCTGTGATGCAGGAGAGGTTCGCGACGACGGCCGCGATGGCTCGTGGTGGACCCACGCGGCGGTGGGCACGCCGCGGGTCAGCGGGCGCTGAGGAGCCTGCCCTGGGGCACGTCGAAGCCGACGTGGGACCCGCGCAGGATCGTCTCCTTCACGGCTCCGCGCACGGTGCGGGAATCGTAGGCGGTGATCTGGTTGCGGTGGTGCAGCTCGGCGGCGGCCACCGTCCACTCCTCGTCGGGAGCGAAGATCGCGAAGTCGGCATCGTTTCCGACCGCGATCGCGCCCTTGTTCTCCACCCGGGCCACGGCAGCCGGTGCCGATGACATCCATCGCACCACCTCGGCGAGGCCGATGCCGCGGCGGGAGGCCTCGGTCCAGACCAGCGACAGTCCGAGCTGCAGGGAGGAGATGCCGCCCCAGGCGGAACCGAAGTCGCCGGATTCGAGGAGCTTGAGCTCGGCGGTCGAGGGCGAGTGGTCGGAGACGATGCAGTCGATCGTGCCGTCGATGAGTCCCTGCCACAGGGCCTCGCGGTTGGATTCCTCACGGATCGGCGGGCAGCACTTGTGGGTGGTGGCGCCGTCGGGGATCTCCTCGGCGCTGAAGACGAGGTAGTGCGGGCAGGTCTCGACGGTGAGCCTGACGCCCTCGGCCTTCGCCGCGGCGATCTGGCCGAGGGCGTCGGCCGACGACAGGTGGAGGATGTGTGCGCGCCCGCCGGTCTCGCGGGCGGCCTCGATGACCCGGGCGATGGCCACGTTCTCGGCCTCCTTCGGCCGGGAGGCGAGGAAGTCGGTGAATTTCCGTCCCGACGCCGTGGGGGCTTCACGCATGACGGAGGCGTCCTCGGCGTGGACAATGAGCAGACCGTCGAATCGGGCCAGCTCGGCGAGGTCCGCGCGCATCTCCTCCGGGGTCAGCGGGGGGAACTCCTCGACGCCGGAGTCCTCGAGGAAGCACTTGAAGCCGTAGACACCGGATTCGTGGAGGGGCGCCAGATCCGCGGTGTTGCCCGGGATCGCTCCGCCCCAGAATCCGACGTCGACGAAGGCCTTGGGCGCGGCCACCTCGCGCTTGATGTCGAGGGAATCGACGTTGACCGTCGGCGGCAGGGAGTTGAGCGGCATGTCGATGATCGTGGTCACGCCTCCGGCGGCGGCGGCCCGGGTGGCGCTGTCGAAGCCCTCCCATTCGCTGCGGCCGGGATCGTTGACGTGCACGTGGGTGTCGACGAGGCCGGGCAGCAGGACCTGCGTCTCGTCGACGTCGATGATGGCCGCGTCCTCGGCCACGGGGCCGGTCAGGGTGGAGCCGGCGGCGATCTCGACGATCCGGCCCTCGCGCACGCCGATCTCGGCAGCGCTCACACCGTCGGGCAGCATCGCCCTCTTGGCCTTGATGACCAGGTCGAACCCCTGGCCGGAGGTCTGGTCGAGGACAGCCGCACCTGCGGCTGTCGAACCGGCGTCTTCGACGATCATTCTTCGCTCCTTCGTCTTCCAGTTCCGTTGCAATCTGTACAAGTGTAGCCACGCCCGGACGCCCGAGACGGTCGTCGAGACCGTCCGGGCGTCCGGGCGCGGAAGGCGGCGCCTGCGGCCGGAACCCTGCCGCCGCTCCCCCGGTCAGGTTCGCCGCTGACCCCAGGTCGGCCGCCGATCCAGGTCGGCAGCTGATTCAAGTCAGCCGCTGATTCTGGTCAGCCGCTGATCACTTCGCGGCGACGAGCTCGCTCAGCGGAGTCAGCGCGGTCGGCGCATCGGCAGGGGTCTGCGCGAGGACGTCGAATTCGTTGATCTTGTCGAGCGAGGCGCCCATCGAGATGTTGGTGACGCGTTCGAGGATGACCTCGACGACAACCGGAACCTGGTGCTCGTCCATGAGGTCCTTGGCGACTCGCAGCCCCTCGCCGATGAGCTCGGGGTCCTCGACGCGCAGTGCCTTGCAGCCCAGCCCCTGGGCCACGGCCACATGATCGACGCCGTAGCCTGCGGACTCGCCGCTGGAGTTGATGTTGTCGAAGGCCAGGGACACCTCGTAGTCCATCTCGAACGGACGCTGCGACTGACGGATCAGACCCAGGTACGAGTTGTTGACGACGACATGGAGGTAGGGGATCTTGTGCTGGGCGCCGACGGCCAGCTCTTCGATCATGAACTGGAAGTCGTAGTCGCCGGACAGGGCGACGACGGTCTCTCCCGGCTTGCCCTTGGCCACACCGAGCGCCGCGGGTCCGGTCCAGCCCAGCGGGCCGGCCTGTCCCGCGTTGATCCAGTGGCGGGGGCGGTGGACATGGAGCATCTGCGCGCCGGCGATCTGGCTCAGGCCGATGGTCGAGACGTAGGTGACGTCCTCGCCGAAGGCGGAGTTCATCTCCTGGTACACCCGCTGCGGCTTGATCGGCTTCTCGGTGTAGTTGGTCTTGCGGTGCTCGGTGCTCTTGCGCTGCGTGCACTCATTCGCCCAGCCCGTGAAGTCGGGCAGGGTCGCGGCGTCCTTGCGTGCGCGAGCGGCCTCGAGCAGGGCATCGAGGGCGAAGCCGGCGTCGGAGACGACGCTGTAGTCGGGTGAGAACACGCGACCGATCTGCGTCGGCTCGATGTCGATGTGGACGAACTTGCGACCCTTGCGGTAGGTCTCGAGATCGCCGGTGTGGCGGTTGGCCCAGCGGTTGCCGATGCCGATGACCAGGTCTGACTCGAGGAACGAGGCATTGCCGTAGCGGCGGTGGGTCTGGATGCCGATCATGCCCGACTGCAGCGGGTGGTTGTCCGGGATCGCGCCCCAGCCCATCAGGGTCGGCCCGACGGGGATCGAGGTCAGCTCGGCGAACTCGACGAGCTTGTCCGCGGCATCGGCGTTGAGGATCCCGCCGCCGGCGATGATGATCGGGTGCTTGGCCTCGGAGATGAGGTCGAGGACCTTCTCCGCCTGCGCCGAGGTGGCTGCCGGCTTCGAGGGCTGCAGCGGTTCGTAGGTGTCGATGTCGAAGTCGATCTCGGTCTGCTGGACGTCGATCGGCAGGTCGATGAGGACCGGTCCGGGACGGGCCGAGCGCATCAACTGGAATGCGGACTGGAACACCCCGGGCACCTGACCGGCCTCGAGCACGGTCTTGGCCATCTTCGTCACGGGCTTCGCGATCGAGGCGATGTCGACGGCCTGGAAGTCCTCCTTGTCGAGGACGGCGACGGGAGCCTGGCCGGTGATGCACAGGATCGGCTGCGAGTCCGCGGCGGCCGCGTAGAGTCCGGTGATCATGTCGGTGCCGGCGGGACCGGAGGTGCCGAGGCAGACGCCGATGTTGCCGGCGGCCGCGCGGGTGTACCCGTCAGCCATGTGCGAGGCGCCCTCGACGTGGCGGGCCAGGGTGTGGCGGATGCCGCCGTGGGCCTTCATCGCCGAGTACAGGGGGTTGATGGCTGCTCCGGGCAGACCGAATGTCTCGGTGGCGCCTTCCTTCTCCAGGATGAGCACCACGGCGTCTACTGCGCGCATACGTGTCATTGTTCTTAGTCCTTCGTGTCCGGACGAGCCCCGACTCCTGCGTCGGTGAGTTCGTCCTGCGGGGGGGCCAGCTGGTGACTGGCGGTGTGGTGTGGTGGGCGAGGTCGGCCGTGTCCATTCGAGACGACCCCGCCCCGGTTCTCAAGGGCCCCGAGGTGGCGGCCGGGTGCCGGCCTGCATCATCGGCGCGATGGGGCTCAGGCCTGGTTGGCGCCGTTCTGGCCGTTCTTGCCCGAGAGCTGCTCGACGACGGTGAAGAGACCGGAGTGGTCGAGTCCCCCGTTGCCCTGCTGCACGGTCGAGGCGACGAGCTGCGCGACGGCCGAGCCGAGCGGGATCGCCACTCCGGCTTCGCGTGCGGCGGAGGTGACGATGCCCATGTCCTTGTGGTGCAGCTCCAGGCGGAAACCGGGGTCGAACGAGCGGTCGAGCATCTTCTGGCCCTTCTGCTCGAGGACCTTGGATCCGGCCAGGCCGCCGCCGAGGACCTGCAGCGCCGCGGTGGTCTCGACCCCGTAGGCCTCGAGGAACACCACGGCCTCGGCGAGGAGCCCGATGTTGCCGGCGACGATGAGCTGGTTGGCGGCCTTGACCGTCTGTCCCGAGCCGGAGGGTCCGACGAGGACGATGGTCTTGCCGACCGCGTCGAAGACGTCGGAGACGGCGTCGAAGTCGGCCTGCTCGCCGCCGACCATGACGGAGAGCACACCGTCGATCGCGCCGGGCTCGCCGCCGGAGACCGGGGCGTCGAGGGGCTTGAGCCCCTTCTCCTTGGCCTGTGCGGCGAGGTTCTGGGCGACGTCGGGACGGATGGTCGAGAAGTCGATCCAGTAGGCGCCGGACTTGGCGTTGGCCAGGACGCCGTCCTCACCGGTCAGCACGGCCTCGACGTCGGGCGAGTCGGGGACCATCGTGATGATGACGTCGGCACCGTCGACCGCCTCGGCGACCGTGGAAGCTGCCTGTCCTCCGGCAGCGGCCAGATCCTGGGCCTTCTGCGGGGAGCGGTTGTAGCCGCGCACGGTGAAACCGGCCTTGACGAGGTTCTTGGCCATCGGCAGGCCCATGATGCCGAGTCCGATGAATGCGATTGTCTTGCTCATGTGCATGTCCTTCTTCGTTGAAAGTTCGGTTCGTCTGGTGGTCAGGCAGGCTGCTCGACCGAGGCGGTGAGCCATCCGAAGGCCGTCTCGCGGTCCTGCTTGTATTCGAGGGCGATGGAGCCTGCGTAGCCGAGCTCGTAGGAGCGGTTGATCCAGTCCTCGAGGGGCAGCTCGCCGGTGCCCGGGGCACCGCGACCCGCGGCGTCGGCGATCTGGATGTGGCCGAAGTTCGCGGCCTCGGACTCGATCACTGCGGCGACGTCGTCACCGTTGACGGCCATGTGGAAGAAGTCGGCGAGGACGGCGATGTTGTCGACGTCGTGGGCCCGGACCTTGGCGACCACCTCGGCGGCGTCGGTGTACTTCTTCAGCGGGTAGGCGTCGGCACCGGAGACGGGCTCGACGAGGACGGTGCCGCCGATCTCGGCGACGGCGGCAGCGGCGAGCTTGAGGTTGGCGACGGCGACCTCGTCCTGCTCCTCGGGGGTCTGACCCTCGGTGCGCAGACCGTAGAGGGCGTTGAAGGCCTGGCAGCCGGTGCGCTTCCCGATCTCCTTGACGATCTCGACGTTGGCGGCGAAGTCGGCCTCAGCGCCCTTGATCGAGACCATGCCGCGGTCTCCGCCTGCCATGTTGCCGGCCCAGAAGTTCAGCCCCTTGAGCTGGACTCCGGCGGCTTCGAGGGAGGCGACGAACTCGTCGACCTCGTCCTGGGACGGGGTGGGGTTGCCGTCGAAGGGCCACCAGAATTCGACCTGGCTGAAGCCGGCGTCCTTGGCGGCCTGGGCGCGCTCCATCACCGGCAGCTCGGTGAGCAGCGTGGAGCAGTTGAGGATGTAGCTGTCGGCATTGGTGAAGTCGAAAGTCGAAGTCATGAAGACCCTCCTTCATAGAGCTTGATCTGCGAAGCACTTTCCGAATCGTGGAAATGTGTTTCCGTTGGATGAAATCCAGCATAGGCCTCTTCGCGAGCCGGGGTCAACCCGGGAAGCTGAGAATCTCCCGGCCCGCCCCCGCCGCGCGGTCATGCGCAATGACGTCACCGGCCGGGCGCGCACCGAGGCGCAGTTCACGGGGCTGCCGTCCGCAGGGCTGCCGTCCGCAGGGCTGCCGTCCGCGGGGCGGCCGTCCGCAGGGCTGCCGTCCGCAGGGCTGCCGTCCGCGGGGCGGCCGCTCGCGGCGCGGTGCACGGGGGCGCCGTTCACGGGGGCAGAGCTCGCCGGCGTCGGACGCAGCTAACCCGGTCACCGACCGCGGACAGCGACACCGGCCACCCATCGCGGACGAGCGCGGAGTCCGGAGGCGGATTTGACTTGAGCGAGAAATAGGCGGATTGTGGTCGGGATCATAATTTTCGGAAATTGTGATCCACGATACGGAAAGTAATGAGGCTTGCACCGGATTCACACCGACGTATGCGCGAGCGAGCCCACGACCAGAGATCACTCATCTGGAAGGTTCTATCGAAGATGAAGAACACCAAACGGACCGCCGGTCATCGGTCATCCACCACATCCCCATCAGCCGGCAGCACCAAGCTGAGCGCGATTCCTCCCGGCTCCACCCGCCCCGAGGACGCCTGGCTGCCCATCCCCCAGCTCTTCGCCTACGGGCTCCAGCACGTCCTCACCATGTACGGCGGGATCATCGCGGTGCCGATGATCATCGGCACCGCGGCCGGCGTCGACAGCGCTCAGCTCGTCGCACTCGTCACCGCCAGCCTCTTCATCGGCGGAATCGCCACCCTGATCCAGAGCATCGGGATCGGGTTCGTCGGATCCCGCCTGCCCCTCATCCAGGGTGTCTCCTTCGCCGGCGTCGCGACCATGCTCTCGATCCTCACCGGCGGCGGAGACCTGAGCAGCATCTTCGGCGCCGTCATCGTCGCCAGCGTCATCGGCTTCGTCATCGCTCCGTTCTTCGCCCGGATCATCCGCTTCTTCCCGCCGGTCGTCACCGGTGTGGTCATCACCTCGATCGGTCTGACCCTGATCCCGACCGCGGGCAACTGGGCGATGGGCGGTGACGACACCGCCGCCGACTACGGCTCCGTGCAGAACATCGCGCTCGCCTTCATCACGTTCGCATCCATCCTGCTGCTGAGCAAGGTCGGATCCGCGACGATCTCCCGGCTGTCGATCCTGCTCGGTCTCGTCATCGGCACCGCCGTCGGCGCCGCGATGGGAATGACCGACTTCTCGGAGGTGGGCACGGGCGCCCCGATCGCGATCCCGGCCCTGCTGCCCTTCGGCGCTCCCACCTTCGATGTCGCCGCGATCGTCTCGATGCTCATCGTCATCCTCGTGATCAAGACCGAGACCGCCGCCGATGTCATCGCCGTGGGCGAGATCATCAACACCCCCGTCGACTCGAAGCGGGTGGCCAACGGACTGCGCGCCGACATGCTGTCCTCGGCGATCGCGCCCTTCTTCGGCTCGTTCACCCAGTCCGCGTTCGCCCAGAACGTCGGGCTCGTGGCCCTGACCGGAGTCCGGTCGCGCTTCGTCGTCTCGGCCGGCGGCGTCATCCTCATCCTGCTCGGCCTCACGCCCGTGCTCGGGCAGGTCATCGCGGCCGTCCCGATGCCCGTCCTCGGCGGTGCCGGTTTCATCCTCTTCGGCACCGTCACCGGTTCGGGCATCCGCAACCTCAAGTCGGTCGACTACGAGGGCAACATGAACCTCATCATCGTCTCCGCGTCGCTGGCGTTCGCGATGATCCCGGTCGTCAAGGGCGACTTCTACGATCAGTTCCCGTCCTGGGTGCAGACGATCTTCCACTCCGGCATCTCGTCGGCCGCGATCATGGCGGTGATCCTCAATCTGCTCTTCAACGAGCTCAAGGCCGGCAACTCGAAGAATCCCTCCGTCTTCGCCGCCAACCCCGTCCGCTACCTCACCCCGTCCAACCTCAAGGACCTGCGCGAGGGTGACATGTTCATCGACGGGAAGTTCGTCGACTGCGACGGTGAGGAGATCCCGGTGGTCCCCGACGAGAAGGCCGAGGAGATCCGCGCGAAGATCGACTGCGGTGACATCCTCGACACCGCCCAGCTCAAGCTCGTCATCGAGTCCGAGGCGAAGAGCTCCGCTCGGGACGGCCGCTCGGACTGATACCGTCAGCAGCTCCATCTCGAGTCAGCAGCTCGATTCCCAGGTCGGCAAAGGGCGAGATCCGCGTCGGATTTCGCCCTTTGCCTACCTGGGAACATCTGGCGGGGGCGCTCAGCCCTTGACGAGTTCGCCGTCGACCCACACCCGGGCGATGTCGCCCGGCGTCCCCATCGCGAAGATCTTGGCCAAGGCGTCCTCGTCGCTGCCGGCGTGCCGGATTCCGACCGCCAGCGGCTCGCCTGGGGTCGGCTCGATGTAGGCGGCGTCGAAGCGCTTGCCCACGGACAGGTCGCCCACCTCGGCGTCGAGCTCGAGGGCCTGGGCCCCGGCGGCGGTGGCGAGGTGGAGCAGATGTGCCGGGGTCAGCGCCACTCCCCCGGACGGGTCGAGCTGCTGCATGAAGTACGCCTGCACCCCCTCCTTGAGCAGGGAGAACCCGGTGCCGGCGCCGACGTCGGAGCCCAGCGCCACGCGCACGCCGTGTTCGATGTGCCTGCGGAGGGGGAAGAATCCGCTGGCCAGGGTCGAGTTCGAGGTCGAGCAGTGGGCCACGGCGGCCCCGGACTCCCCCAGCCGGGTCAGCTCCCGCTCACCGGGGTGGACGTTGTGGGCGAGAATCGTCCGCCGCCCCAGCAGTCCCGCCCGGTCATAGGTGTCGAGATAGTCGTGGGCCTCGGGGAAGAGTGCGGAGACGCCGGCGATCTCGTCCCGGTTCTCGTTGAGGTGCGAGGTCACGAAGATGCCCGGATTCTCGGCGAGCAGCGCTCCGCCCGCGGCCAACAGCTCCTGGCCCGCGGAGTAGGAGAAGCGCGGGGTCACGGCGAAGCGGAGCCGGCCCCTGCCGTGCCACCGGTCGATGAGGTCCTGGCTCTCAGCGACGGACCGCTCCACCGTGGTCAGCAGCGGTTCCGGCAGGTTCCGGTCGCTCGTGACCAGTCCCGAGGTGATCCGCAGCCCCACCTCGGCGGCCTGCTGGAACAACGCGTCCATCGCGGAGGCGAAGTGCGATCCGAAGACCATCGCCGAGGTGGTCCCCGCCGCGGTCAGTCCGCGCAGGAAGTCCGCGGCCAGGGCCTTCGCGTAGTCCGCATCCGCGAGCCTGGCCTCTTCGGGCAGGGCGCAGCGGTCGAGCCATTCGAGCAGGGGTCTGCCCAGGTGGCCGATCGCGCGCACCTGCGGGTAGTGGACGTGGGTGTCGACGAGACCGGGAATGAGCACCCCGTCGCGCAGGTCGATCACCTCGGCGTCGGGGTGGGCGGACCGGGCGGTCGCGAAGGCGGTGCGGGAGACGATCAGGCCTCGGTCGACGACGAGGGCGACGTCCGCCTCTGCGCGCAGGGTTCCCCCGGCGAAGGGGCTGGTCGGGGTGTCGAACACTCGGGCACGGTAGATGATCATGGGTGTGTTCCTCACGGTCGAGGCTGACGCGTGCGTCAGGGTCAAGGGCTGGGGGCGGCGGGGCTGCGGCTCAGCTCATCCGGGACAGGAGGTCGGCCGCGACGCTCAGGGCGATCGTGGCCGGCTGCTTCCCCGGAAGGTCGGGCAGGCCGATGGGGCATTCGATGGTGTCGACGGCCTCTGGCGTGTGACCATCGGCGATGAGGTTCTTGCGGAACCGCTGCCATTTGGCGCTCGACCCGATCAGTCCGATCGATCCGAGGCCGCCGTGTCGCAGCGCGGAGTCGCACAGGTGGAGGTCCTCGGCATGGTCGTGGGTCATGATGAGCACGTGCGTGCCGGAGGGCAGCGTGGACAGGACCTCTTCGCCGACGACGGCGAACTCCCGGTGGATCGTCGCGACCGGCGCGTCGAGCCGGTCGAGTTCGGCGAGGTGCTCCGGCCGGGAGTCGCTGAGGTAGAGGTCGATGTCGTGCCGGGACAGGATCCGGGCCAGCTCCAGCCCGATGTTCCCGATCCCGAACACGGCGATCGCCGGGGGCACGGTGAGTGGTTCGAGCAGGACGGTCACTTCCCCTCCGCAGCACTGCCGGCCATACTTGGCGGGAGCTCTGTCATTGAGTCGCAGTGTGAGCATCTCCGGCCCGGCCGGCGTCGGGTCGACTTGAGTCGGACCGGTCGATACCGGGTCGGTCGGCACCGGGTCGGTCGGAGTCGGGTCGTCTGGAGCCCTCGTGCCGCTGAGGATCTCGCGGGCGCGGGTGACGACGGTCATCTCGAGATTGCCTCCGCCGATGGTCCCGTAGAGGTCATCGGCGGAGACGATCATCTTCGCTCCGGCCTCGCGCGGGGCATGTCCCCGCACGGCCGCCAGAGTGATGAGGACGGCCGGCACCCGAGCTGCACGGAGCTCGACCGCTGTGTCCATCCAGGTCATGAGGGAACAGTGACGCCCTTCTCGGCTCCGGTCTCGGCGCCTCCCTGGTCTGCGGACCCGGCGGCACCCGGGGTCTCTGCCCCGGCGCCCTCCTCCTCGGCGTCGGCCGCCGCACTCAGCGGGTCGACGGCAGGCTGCCCCGACGTCGGGCGGACCGATTCCACGGCCCAGAACACGGCCTCGGGGGTCGCCGGGGAAGCCAGTTCGACGGTGGCGCCCGGGGCGCCGAAGGCGGCCACGGCGTCCCGCAGCGCCTCCCGGACGGAGAACGCGAGCATCAGGGGCGGCTCGCCGACGGCCTTCGAGCCGTAGACCGCGCCCTCCTCGTGCGCCTTGTCGAGCAGGGAGACGTTGAAGACGTCGGGGACTTCGGAGAAGCTCGGGATCTTGTACGTGCTCGCCGCCTGGGTCGCCAGCCGTCCCCGGCTCGGCCGGTCGCTGTCGTCCCAGCGCAGGTCCTCGAGCGTCATCCAGCCGGCGCCCTGGACGAATCCTCCCTCGATCTGGCCGATGTCGATGAGCGGGGAGAGCGAGTCGCCGACGTCATGGACGATGTCGACCCGGCGCAGCCGGTACGACCCGTCGAAGCGGTTGACCTCGACCTCGCTGACGGCGGCCCCGTAGGCGAAGTACTTGAAGGGTTCGCCCCGCATCGCCGACAGGTCCCAGTGCAGGCCCTCCGTCCGGTAGAACCCGGAGGCCGAGAGCTGGATCCGCTGGAAGTACGCGGCGTTGACCAGCTCCTCCCAGGTCACGGTCTTCTTCGAGCTCAGGGCGCTGACGACTCCGCGCTTGATCGTGACCTCGTGCGCCGGGGCGCCGAGCAGTCCCGCGGCCACCTGGACCAGCCGGCCGATGATCTGCTCACAGGCGTCCTTGACGGCTCCGCCGTTGAGGTCGGAGCCCGAGCTCGCCGCCGTCGCCGAGGTGTTGGGGACCTTGTCCGTGCGCGTCGGGGCCAGCCGCACCGTCGACAGGGGCACCCCGAGGGTGGTCGCCGCGACCTGCAGCATCTTCATGTGCAGACCCTGGCCCATCTCCGTGCCGCCGTGGGTGATGAGGACGGAGCCGTCCTTGTAGACGAGGACGAGGGCCCCGCCCTGGTTGAAGGCGGTGAGGTTGAAGGAGATCCCGAACTTCACCGGGGTGATCGCGATTCCCCGTTTGAGGTGGTCGTGGCGGGCGTTGAACTCCGCGATCTCGGCCTCCCGGCGCTCCACCTCGGCGGAGTCGAGGAGCTGATCCCAGGTCGCCTCCATCCGCTCGGGATGACGGACCGGCTGATAGTAGGGGGTGTCCTGGCCCGCCTGGTAGAAGTTGCGGCGGCGCAGCTCGCGGGCACTGAGCCCCAGCTGCGGGGCGACGCGGCCGAGGATGTCCTCCATCACCAGCATCCCCTGCGGGCCGCCGAAGCCGCGGAACGCCGTCTGCGAGGTCTTGTGGCACTTGGCAATCCGACCGGCGACACGGATGTTGGGCACCCAGTAGGCGTTGTCGATGTGGCACATCGCCCGGGTCAGCACGGGCTCGGACAGGTCGAGGCTCCAGCCGCCGTCGGCGGTCAGGGTCGCATCGAGGGCGAGGATCTTCCCGTCCTCGGTGAACCCGATCTTCCACGACGAGTGGAAGCCGTGGCGCTTGCCGGTCATCGTGATGTCGAGGGTCCGGTCGAGGCGCACGCGCACGGGACGGTTCGTCAGCTTCGCGCCGAGAGCGGCGAGCGCGGCGTAGCCGTGGGGCTGCATCTCCTTGCCGCCGAAGCCTCCGCCCATCCGCAGGCACTGGACGGTGACCTCGTGGGCGGGCACCCCGAGGACGTGGGAGACGATGTCCTGGGTCTCGGTGGGATGCTGGGTCGAACACTGGATGAAGACCTGCCCGTTCTCGTCCACGTGGGCCAGCGACACCTGGGTCTCGAGATAGAAGTGCTCCTGCCCGGAGAACTCGAACTCGCCCTCGAAGACGTGCGCGGCATCGGCGAAGGCGCCGGCCACATCGCCCTTGTCGATGACCGGTTGGATGCCGTGGAAGCTCTCCGCCTCGATCGCATCGGTGATGGTGACGAGCGAGGGCAGGGGTTCGGCCTCGACGACGACGGCGGCGGCTCCGGCCTTCGCGGCCTCGAGGTCCTCGCCGAGCACCCAGGCGATGGGCTGACCGTAGAACATGATCTCGTCTGTGGGCAGCATCGGCTCGTCGTGTTTGACGCCCTGGTCGTTGATACCGGGGATGTCGGCGGCCGTGATCACGCGCACGACCCCGGGCACCTCGTAGGCCGGTGCTGCGTCGACGGCGTCCAGCCGCGCGTGGGCCCGGGTCGACTGGACCGGGTAGGCATGGAGGACTCCGGTCAGCCGGCCGACCAGGTCGTCGGTGTACAGGGCGGTTCCGGTGACGTGGCCGAAGGCGCTTTCGTGGTGGTGGCTCTCACCGACGATCGCGTCGGCGGGGCGCTGGGACAAGTGGCTCATCGTGCCACCTCCTCCTTGTGGTCCTGGCCCCCGAGGGCGCCCGCCTGCTCGGCGTAGAAGCGCTCCAGGGATGACCGCAGCATCGCGGTCCGGTACTTGGCACTGGCCCGGTGGTCGTCCATCGGGGTGCCTTCGGCGGCGAGGGTCTCGGCGGCCGCGTGCACGGTCTCCAGCGACCAGGGTCGGCCCTCGAGCCGGGCTTCGGTGGCTTCGGCCCGCAGCGGGGTGGCGGCGACTCCGCCCAGGCCCAGCCGCGCCTTGGTCACGATCCCGTCCTCGACGGTGACCGCGTAGCCGATGGCCACCGACGAGATGTCGTCGAAGCGCCGCTTCGCGATCTTCTGGAACGAGGTCAGGGGGCTCAGCGGCAGGGGGATGCGGATGGCGGTGATGAGTTCGTCCGCGGCCCGCAGCGTCTGCCGGTAGCCGGTGAAGTAGTCCCCCAGCGGCACGACGCGAGAGCCGTCGACCGAGGTGAGCACCAGTTCGGCCTCCAGCGCCAGCAGCGCCGGCGGGGTGTCGCCGATGGGTGAGCCGGTGCCGAGGTTGCCCCCGATCGTGGCCCCGTTGCGGATGAGGCGGGAGGCGAACTGCGGGAACAGCTTGGCCAGCAGCGGGACCCGGCCGGCCAGCTCCCGGTCGAGTTCGCTCAGGGTGTGGGCGGCCCCGAGCTCGACGTGGTCGTCGGCCCAGCGGATGCCGCGCAGTTCTCGGAGCCGGTCGATGGCGATGACCGACTTGGCGCGGGCGCCCTTGATGTTGACCTCGACTCCCCAGTCGGTGGTTCCGGCCACGACGAGGGACTCGGGTTCGTCGCGGAGGATCGCCAGCGCCTCGGCGAGGGTGGCGGGCCTGCGGTAGCGGCCGATCTGCCCCGTCGGGGTGTCGGCGGAGATGAGGTCCGTGGCCGGCGGGGTCGGGGCCGGACGCTGCCGCCGGGCGGCCAGGGCGTCGTCGGCGTCGGGCCGGCCCAGCGCGTAGGCGGCGTCGCGGATGGGACGGTAGCCGGTGCAGCGGCACAGGTTGCCCGAGAGGGAGTGGATGTCGAAGCCATTGGGTCCGCAGTGGTGCTCGTCCTCGGTCGCCGAGGCGGCGGTGCCGTTGCCGGCCGGCGCGGCGGTCCCGTCGTCCGCGGGGGCCGTGGCGGCGGTGCCAGCGGGCGCGGCGTCGGCGACGCGTTCGGGCCGGTAGTATTCGGCGGCCATCGAGCAGATGAAGCCGGGGGTGCAGAATCCGCACTGGGATCCCCCGCGCACGGCCATCTCCTCCTGGACCGGGTGGAGCCGCTCACCGTCGGCGAGGCCTTCGGCGGTGACGACCTCCTGGCCGTCGAGGGCGGCGGCCGGCAGCAGGCACGAGTTGACCGAGGTCCATCGTGTCCCCTCGTCGCCGTCGGGCCGGGCGACGAGGATCGCGCAGGCCCCGCATTCGCCTTCGGCGCAGCCTTCCTTGGCTGCGATCAGCCCTTCGCCGCGCAGGAAATCGAGGGCGTTGGTGTGTGTCGGGCCGTCGAAATCATGATCGTTGCCGTTGACCGAGATCCGACAGCCGGAGCGTTGCGTCGTTGCCGCAGACATCTCACTTACCTCCTGCGCCTCGTCACTGAGACGCACAGTGCATGGTTGGAACAATTGCACCGCACTTCGAGGCTTCTGGTTATCCATGCGAACAGAAGCGAAGTGCGCGGATCCGAGCTGAGCCTCTCAGCGGCTGCCGATCGGCTCAACTGCCACGGATTCAGCTTCCGTGCGCGATCTGGCCCTTCGGCCAGGCAATTGTTCCCGTCATTGCGATCATGCTCCCAAGATAGCCGATATCGGTCCGCGAACGAAGTAGAGGACGAATCCTGCCGAGACGACCCACAGCAGCCAGTGGACGTCGCGACCGCGCTTGCTCATCGCGTGGATGAGCGACCAGGAGATGAAGCCGACGCCGATGCCGTTGGCGATCGAGTAGGTCAGGGGCATCGTGACCATGGTCAGGAACACCGGCAGGGAGGTGCGGAAGTCGCTCATGTCGATCTCCCGGATCTGGGTGACCATCATCGCCCCCACCACGACCAGGGCCGCGGCTCCGGCCTCCATCGGAATGACTCCGATGAGCGGGGCGAAGAACATCGAGATGAGGAACAGCAGGCCGGTGACACATGCGGCCAGGCCGGTCCGCGCACCTTCGGCGATGCCCGCTGCGGCGTCGACGAACACCGTGTTCGACGAGGCGGAGGCGCCACCGCCGGCGACGGCGCCGAGGCCCTCGACGATGAATGCCCCGCGGATGCGGGGGAACATCCCGTCCGCGGTCTGCAGGCCCGCGCTGCGGGCCAGCCCCGTCATGGTGCCCATGGCGTCGAAGAAGTTGGTGAACACCAGGGTGAAGACGAGCATCGTCGCCGCCAGCACCCCGATGCGTTCGAAGGCTCCGAAGAGGTCGAAGGCCCCGATGAGCGAGAAGTCGGGCAGGGCCACGATCTGATCAGGGATCTCCGGAGCGCTGAGGTTCCACCCGAGCGGGTCCGGATTGACCGGATCGCCCACGGTTCCGAGCTTCGCGAAGGCCTGGATGATGATCGCGCCGATGGTCGCGACCACCATTCCGATGAGGATCCCGCCGGGAACCTTGCGGGCCACCAGCACCCCGATGAGAACGAGCGCGACCACGAACACGAGCGTCGGCAGCGAGCCGATCGATCCGTTCTGGCCCAGCTGGACGGGCGGCCCCGCCGGAGTGCGGGTGACGAATCCGGAGTTGACGAAGCCGATGAACGCGATGAACAGGCCGATGCCGACCGTGATCGCGATCTTGAGCGCATGCGGCACCGCGTTGAAGATCGCCGTGCGGATTCCGGTGGCTCCGAGGACGACGATGATGACGCCGTTGATCATCACCAGTCCCATGGCCTCGACCCACGTGACCTCCTGGACGACGGAGACGGCGAGGAAGCTGTTCATGCCGAGACCCGCGGCCAGGGCGAACGGCAGCTTCGCCACCACCCCGAAGAGGATGGTGATCAGGCCTGCCACCAGCCCGGTGACGGCCGTCAGCTGGGCGAAGTCGAGGGTTCCCTCCGTGACGTCCGCCGACCCGCCGAGGATGAGCGGGTTGAGGACGACGATGTAGGCCATGGCGACGAAGGCGACGATGCCTCCGCGGATCTCCTGCTTCATCGAGGAACCACGCGAGGTGATCTCGAAGAATCTATCGAGCAGTCCCGGACTGCCGTCCGCGGCCTTCGCCGCCTGTCGTTGGTCGTTGTCTGCGCTTGTCATCGGACACCTCAGTCTCCCGTTTGTCGTACTGATCAATTGAACATCATTGTTCGTGCACTGCGCCCGTCGACCTCGGCGGATTCAGGTCCGGCGAGCGAATGGGCAGGTGAACGCGCCGGCGATGATCAGGGAGACGCGACTCATGTTCGCCTCTGGGATCGGACGACCGGCAGCGTCCCTCAGCTGACTTTCACATCGTGGAAACATGTTTCTGTTCCACCAGGACAGTGTTGTCGCTCGCCTCGAATGTGTCAAACATCACATTGGGCCCGGGCTGACCCGATTCTCTCCGGACAGCAGAAAACCCCCGGCTGACCAGGGGTTTTCTTTGGCGGTGGCGGTGGGATTTGAACCCACGGTACGGGGTTACCGTACACAACATTTCGAGTGTTGCACCTTCGGCCGCTCGGACACGCCACCGCGGACAACTCTACAGTTCCGCCCATCCGCCGACAAAATCCGGTCGACGTGACATGGAGCACTCGATCCCGACGGGGCAGGGAGCGGTCAGCGTCTGGCGGCGAAGAAGGTCCTCAGCAGCCGCCGGCAGTCCTCGGCTCGGACCCCCGACGTCACGGTCGGGTGGTGCAGCGAGGCCCGGTCGCGCGGGAGGTCCCAGATCGATCCGACCGCACCGGCCTTGTCGTCGAAGGCACCGTAGACGATTCGCTCGATACGGGAGGAGACGAGAGCGCCCGCGCACATCGCACACGGTTCGAGGGTGACGACAAGCGTGCAGCCGTCGAGGCGCCACCGCCCGGTCACCTCGGCGGCCCTTCGCAGAGCGAGGAGCTCGGCGTGACCGAGCGGATCCTGATCGACCTCACGACGGTTGTGCGCGCGTTCGATCACCTCTCCGTCGGCATCGACGACGACGGCCCCGACGGGAACGTCGTCATGAGCGGCGGCGAGCTCCGCCTCGGCGAGGGCGAGGTCCATCCACTCCTCGAACCGCGCGGAGTCGAACCGCCGTCCGGCTCCGGTGCCGAGATCAGCCTCCGACGACCGGTCAGGCTGCAGGCTCAGCGCGCCGCCTCGAGCTGGTCGGCGAATCCAACGGCCTCTCCCACGTGCGCGACGACACGGGCCGGGTCCGACGGGTACTTCTCCACCTGCTCGATGAGATCGGTGGCGGTGACTCCCCTGTCGGCGTAGATGTCGGCGTCGCCGCCCCATTCGGCGTCGGGATCGAACTCGAGCATCTCGACGTCGTCGTCCTC
>JAPSIC010000193.1 GCA_031179165.1 Brevibacterium sp. | reverse complement strand
CTCGAATCCGTCACCCGGACCAGCGCCGAGCGCGGCTTCCTCGGCGGAGCCTTCGACTTCGCGCTGCTCACCGACGGACTCCGAGCCGAACGCGAGCAGGGCATCACGATCGACGTCGCCTACCGGTACTTCTCCACCGACAGGCGCTCGTTCATCCTCGCCGACTGCCCCGGACACGTCCAGTACACCCGCAACATGGTCACCGGCGCGACCACCGCCGACGCCGTCGTGGTCCTCATCGACGCCCGCGGCGGCGTGACCGAGCAGACGCGCCGCCACCTCACCGTCGTCCACCGCCTCGGCATCCGGCACGTCATCGTGGCGATCAACAAGATCGACCTGCTCGACTACGACCCCGAAGCGGTGGCGGCCGTGGAGGCCGAGACCAGGGCCCTGACCACCGAGATCGGCCTCGACGCCGACCTCATCCCCGTCTCGGCCCTGGCCGGGGACAACATCGTCGAACCCTCCGCCAACACCCCGTGGTACCACGGGCCGTCCCTGCTCGAGCTCCTCGAGACCCTGCCGAGCACCGTCGAGGACACCGCCGATCTCGAGCCGTTCCGCCTCGACGTGCAGACCGTGCTCCGTCCCCAGGGCGGGCTGGCCCCCGGCCTCGACCCCGACGACTTCCGCGACTACCGCGCCGTGGCCGGGCAGGTCAGTGCCGGCCGGGTCCGCGTCGGGGACGAGGTCGACGTCCACCCGGCGGGCCTGCGGACCACCGTCGTCGGCATCGACACAGCCGACGGTCCCCTCGAATCCGCCGGGGCGCCGCTGTCGGTGGCCCTGCGCCTGGCCGATGACATCGACACCTCCCGCGGAAGCGTCCTGGCCGCGGCCGGCACGCTCCCGACCCCGCGCCGGGCGGTGCGCGCCGAGGTGTTCCCCTTCACCGCCGAGGGCCTGCGCACCGGCGACCGGGTGCTCGTCAAGGCCGGCACCGCCACCGTCAAGGGAATCGTCACCATCCACGCGAAGCGCAACCTCGACACCTCCGAACTGGAGGCGGCCGAGATGCTCGCCGGCAACGACATCGGAGTCGCCGAGGTGAGGCTGAGCGCCGCGCTGCCGCTGGCCGACTACCGCATCCACGGGCGCAGCGGCGGGTTCCTCGTCATCGACCCCCAGACCGGCGGCACCCTGGCCGCCGGCATCCACACCCCCGGCGACTGACATGCGACTCCGGATCCTCACCGTGTGGCTGACCGCCGTGGTCGGTTTCGCCTCCGCGTGCGCCCCCGCCGCCGAGGCGACCGGCGGCCTGCGGCTGGGGTACTTCGCGACCCTCACGCACGCACCGGCCCTCATCGGACTGGACCAGGGACTCTTCGCCGAGGAGCTCGACGGGCGACTGAGCACCCAGCTGTTCACGGCGGGGCCCGCCGCGATCGAGGCACTGTCCGCCGGCGCCGTGGACGCCGCCTACATCGGCGCCGCCCCGATCGCGAACAGCTTCGTCCGCAGCGAGGGCCGATCCGCCGTCGTCGTGGCGGGAGCGACATCCGGGGGAGCGGGACTCGTCGTCGACCCCGCGCGGGCCAGGGATCTCGAAGCCGGGACGACCTCCCTCGCCGAGCTCAGGTTCGCCACCCCCGGACTGGGCAACACCCAGGACGTGGCGCTGCGCTCCTGGCTGGCCGGGCAGGGCCTCGACCCCTCCCTGACCGGACACGGGGACCCGGCGATCGCACCGATGCCCAACTCACAGATCCTCACCCTCTTCACCACCGGCGGGATCGACGCGGCCTGGCTGGCCGAACCCTGGCTGTCGCGGCTCGTCGTCGACGCCGGCGCCACCCAGCTGCTCGACGAAGCCGAGCTGTGGCCCGGGGGCACCCACCCCTCCGCGGTGCTCGCCGTCAACCAGGACTTCCTCCGCGAGCAGCCGGAGCAGGTGAGCGCACTGCTGCGCGCCCACCTCGACGCCATCGACGTCATCCACACCCGGCCCGAGGCCGCCGCGGAGGCGGCGAACCGGAGACTGGAGCAGGACGCGGGGACCGCGCTGACCGATGAGGTCCTCGGCAGGGCCTGGCAGAATCTCGACTTCGACGCCGATATCCCGACCACCGGACTCCGGGCCTACCACCGGCAGGCGGTGCGGACGCGGCTGCAGCCGGAGGGCTCGCTGGCCGGACTCACCGTCACCGCACCACTCGACCACGCCCGCGCCCACCGCACGACCGAGGAGGGAGACCGATGAGAACCGCCGCGGCGCCCATCATCTCCGCGACGAACGTCGACAAGACCTTCGTCCCGGGAGGACCACGGGTCCTCGACTCCATCAGCTTCGACGTCGAGCCGGGCGAATTCGTCTGCCTCCTCGGCGGCTCCGGCTGCGGCAAGTCGACCCTGCTCGGACTCATCGCCGGCATCGAGCAGCCCACCGGCGGCACCCTGATGCTGCCCGCCGACGGAGCGGCCATGATGTTCCAGGACTCGGCGCTGATGCCGTGGCTGAGCGCCCGCCGCAACGTCGAACTGGCACTGCGGCTGCGCGGCGTGGCCAGAGCGGACCGGCGGGCGATCGCCGAGGAGCTGCTCGCCATGGTCCACCTCACCGCCGCCGCCGAGCGCCGACCCCACGAGCTCTCCGGAGGGATGCGGCAGCGGGTCGCGCTCGCCCGGGCCCTGGCCCAGGAGCGGTCGGTGCTGCTCATGGACGAACCGTTCGCGGCACTCGACGCCATCACCCGCGACTCCCTCCACTCCGAACTCGAACGAGTCTGGACGGAGACCGGGCGGACGATCGTGTTCGTCACCCACAACGTGCGGGAGGCGATGCGCCTCGGCGACCGGATCCTCCTGATGGCGCCCACCCCCGGCGGAGTGGTCGCCGAATGGCACATCGACATCGACCGCCCCCGCGCGGCCGACGACCCGCGGGTGGTGTCGACCACCGCCGAGATCACCGAGAGACTGCGAAGGGAGATGGGCCATGAGCACAGCTGACACCCGCCTCGAACGCGGCCCGGCCGCACCGGACCGGGTCCTCGCCGAGGTCACCGTCCCCGGACGGGACCAGGGCACGCGACGGTCCCGGCTGGCCTCGGCCCTGGCACCGCCGGTGCTCGTGTTCGTCGGCCTCATCGCCTTGTGGCAGCTGTTCGTCGTCCTCGCCGATCCGCGCCCCGACCTCTACCCGGGGCCGGGGGAGGCCGTGTCCGCCTTCGTCAGCGCCTGGGAGGCGGGCACGATCACCGAGGCCGTGTCGACGAGCCTGCGACGGGGCGTCCTCGGATTCCTCCTGTCCGTGCTCATCGCCGTCCCGATCGGCCTCGTCCTCGCCGAGACCCCCTGGCTGCGCCGAGCCTTCGGCCCCTTCGTCACGGGCCTCCAGGTGCTGCCCTCGGTGGCGTGGGTGCCGGTCGCGATCATCTGGTTCGGACTCACCGACGCCACCGTCTTCACCGTCATCCTCCTCGGGGCCGTGCCCTCGATCATCAACGGGCTCGTCACCGGCATCGCCCAGGTCCCGCCGCAGTTCCACCAGGTGGCGCGGGTGCTGGGCGCCGGTCGGCGGGAGCGGCTCCAGCTGATCGTCATCCCGGCGGCCCTGCCCAACTTCATCGGCGGCCTCAAACAGGGGTGGGCGTTCGCGTGGCGCTCCCTGATGGCCGCCGAGATCATCGCCACCGGCGGGACCCTGGGCTTCGGCCTCGGAGCCCTGCTCGACCAGGGGCGGCAGCTGGCCGACATGGCCGGAGTGTTCACCGCCATCGTCCTCATCCTCGTCGTCGGGGTCCTCATCGAGATCGCCGTCTTCGGTCCCCTCGAACGATTCGTCGCGGTGCGCCGCGGACTGCGTTAAGAAAGGCACAACATGAGCATCTTCACCCACTCCGCTCGGGGCAGCGTGCTGCTCGTCGGAGCCGGCCCCGGCGATCTGGGGCTGCTCACCGTCAAGGGACTGCGCGCCCTCGAAGCGGCAGACGTCATCGTCGCCGACCGCCTCGGCGCCAGGCCGGTCATCGACCAGCTCGAGGCCGAGCGGGGACGCCGGCTCGACGCGGAGATCATCGATGTCGGCAAGCTGCCCGGCCACCACCCGGTGCCGCAGCAGCGGATCAACGAGATCCTCGTCGACCGGGCACGGGCCGGCCATCGGGTGGTGCGGCTCAAGGGCGGAGACCCCTTCGTGTTCGGCCGGGGCGGGGAAGAGCTCGCCCACTGCCACGCCAACGGCGTAGACGTCCAGGTCGTGCCCGGGGTGACGAGCGCGAACTCGGTGCCCGCCGTGGCCGGGATCCCGCTGACGCACCGAGGACTGGCGACGGCATACACCGTCATCACCGGCCACGACCAGCTCGCCGAACTCGGCGGCGGCCGCGACCATACGGTCGTCGTGCTGATGGGGATCGGGACGCTCGCGCACTCGGCGATGATCCTCGCCCGCGGCGCCCGCGGCGCGGACTGCCCGGTCGCGATCATCGAGGACGGCTACGGGACCGGCCAGCGGGTGACCATCGGGACCCTGGCGACCATCGCATTCCAGGCCGCCAGCCGCCAGGTGCGCTCGCCCGCCGTCGTCGTCGTCGGAGACGTCGTGACCCTGAGCCCCTACGCCGACGGCGCCTTCGAGACCGAACAGCCACGAACCGAACTCACGAGGAACCCATGACCTACATCATCGCCCAGCCCTGCGTGGACCTGAAGGACCGCGCATGCATCGAGGAATGCCCGGTCGACTGCATCTACGAGGGCCGGCGCTCGCTCTACATCCACCCGGACGAGTGCGTCGACTGCGGCGCCTGCGAACCGGTGTGCCCCGTCGAGGCCATCTACTACGAGGACGACGTGCCCGAGGAGTGGGAGAGCTACTACTCGGCCAACGTCGAGTTCTTCGACACCATCGGATCGCCCGGCGGCGCCGCCGCCCACGGAGTCAGCGACTTCGACCACCCGTTCATCGCCCAGCTTCCGCCCCAGAACACCTGAGGATCACCCATGACCACCCACCCCTTCCGCGTCGCCATCATCGGAGCCGGACCCGCCGGAATCTATGCCGCCGACCTCCTGACCAAGGCCGAACGAGACTTCGACATCAGCATCGACCTGTTCGAACGGCTGCC
>JAPSIC010000001.1 GCA_031179165.1 Brevibacterium sp. | reverse complement strand
AACAGCACCGGTGTCTTCGCCACCGGAGCCTATGCCGCCCCTGGGGTGCAGCTCGCCCACATCGGGCAGATGCTCGGCTACCCGATCCGATGCCACTCGGGGTCGGCGACCGCGATGATCAACGAGGTCAGGCTGCTGCAGCCGGGCGACTGCCTCCTCGCCTTCTCGCTCTGGAAGTCCTCGCGCATCGTCCTGCAGGTCGCTGAGGTGGCCAAGCAGCAGGGTGTCTCGGTGTTCGTCATCGCCGATCGGCGCACCGCCCTGACCGGCATCGCGGATGAGTACGTCCTCGTCCCGACCGAGACGACCGAGGTGATCTCCTCTCTGGTGTGCGCCATCAGCGCGGTGCAGATGCTCCTGGGGCTCATCGCGAAACGGGACGAGGGCAGAACGCACCGGATGCTCGGCCAGATCGATGCGCTCTGGGAGCAGACCTCGGTCGTGGCCGAGGAATGAGATTTCTGCATAATCTGTTGCATTCTGTGGTCCTGGTGGTCGAGAATCGTGATCGGCCTGTGCACGATTGTGCTCCACAACACTAGGAACGCCCATGAATCTCACTTTTGTCCTTGTCCTCGTCGCCTACGTGGCGATCATGATCGCCATCGCAGCGTGGTTCGGCCGCTCCGCGGCAATGAAGGACGGAGAGGACTTCGTGCTGGCCGGCAAGTCGCTGCCCACATGGGTTCTCGCCGGCACGCTGCTGGCGACCTTCGTCGGGTCGGGGTCGATCATCGGCGGCGCGAACTTCGTCTACAGCAACGGTCCGCTCGCGGGCGCGCTCTTCTTCGGCGGCACGTTCTGCGGCATCGCCGTCCTCTACTTCCTCGCTCCGAAGGTGCGGAAGAACGGATTCCACACGGTCCCCGAGCTGTTCGAGGCGAAGTTCGGGCGCCCGGTGCGCGTCGTCGGGACGGTCATCGTCCTCGTCGCCTTCATCGGCATCACGGCCTACCAGTTCACCGGCGCCGGCTACATCCTCACCCTGATCACGCCCCTGTCGACGGCCCAGGCGACGATCGTCGCCACCGTGCTCATCACCTTCCTGTCCCTGTCCGGAGGCCTCAAATCCGTGGCGTGGACGGACTTCCTCTCCGCCGTCCTCATCGTGGTGTCACTCATCGCCACCCTCATCTGGGTGTTCACCGTCGACCTCGGCGGTTTCGGCAGCTATGTCGATCGACTCGACCCGGCGCTGAAGTCGGTCACGGGAGTGCTCTCGCCACTGCAGATCCTCGGCTTCTTCCTGCCGCTGTTCCTGCTCATCCTCGGCGACCAGAACATGCACCAGCGCCTCGCCGCCGCCCGCTCCCCCAAGGTCGCACGCAACGCCACGATCCTCTTCTTCATCGGGGCCGTGCTCATCGTCGGCCCGATCATCCTCCTCGCCTCCAGCTCCTCCATCCTCCTGCCCGGGACCAACCCGGACATGGCGATCCTCGCCCTCGCCGAGGGAGAGCTCACCCCATCCGGGCTCGGCGCCGTCCTCCTCGTCGCGGCCCTCGCGCTCATCGTCACCACGGGCTCGTCGTACCTGCTGACCTGCTCGGGCAACATCGTCTACGACCTCGTCTACATCAGGGACAAGGCGAAGGGCGAGACGAAGCGGGGAGTCCTCGTCGGCCGCCTCGCGGTCCTCGCGATCGCGGTTCTCGGCTTCGTCATGGTCCAGTTCTTCGAATCCGTGCTGGCCCTCCAGATGTACGCCTACTCGATGTACGGTGCGGCGATCACGCCCGTCATCCTGGCGGCCCTGTTCTGGAGGCGGGTCACCCCGGTGGGAGCCATGTGCTCGATGATCGCGGGAGGAGCGGTGACGATCTTCTGGGAGGTCACGGGCCGTTCGGAAGCGGTCAACTCCGCCGTTCCGGCGCTGCCGGCAGCCGTCATCGTCCTCATCGTCATCAGCCTGCTGACGAAGCCGCGCGCACAGCAGGACGGTGCTTCCGTCGAGGAGAGCGCCCAGTCGCAGGACGCCTGATCGCGGTCCGGGACCGGCCGTGAGGTGAGGGGAGGTCGGGTGTCGCCGATCTCCCCTCACCCGTCTCACGCCGAATGCAGCCACGCGCCCCGCCTCGGACGAAGGGCAGCGAGGGGCCCCGTCACAGGAAGACGCCAGTCAGGCGAAGGGCAGCGAGGGGTCCAGGCCCGTGGTCGCGACGAACAGATCGCCGTGGCCGTCGGCGGTGATGGCGGGTTCATTGGCCGCGACGAACACGCTCTGGCCCCGGGTCAGGGTCACCGACGACCCGACCGAGGTCAGGGTGATCGTCCCCGAGGTGCACAGGACGATGCTCGGGCCTCGACGTTCGATCCTCTTCAGGCGCGGGCAGCGCAGCACCTGCAGCGCGAAGTCCTCGGTCGGTCCGCGAAAGACCCCATCGCGGTCGGGGTCGACCCGTCGCGGTGGGGCGGCGGTGAATCTCGCGACCCTGCCGAGCTCGGGAATGTCGACGTGCTTGTGCGTCAGTCCTCCCCGCAGCACGTTGTCGCTCGAGGCCATGATCTCGATGCCGGTGCCGGCGAGGTAGGCGTGGAGGACTCCAGGCTCGATCGCCAGCGCCTCCCCCGGTTCGAGGTGCGTGCGGGTGAGCATGAGGGCGACGAGCACGCCGGGGTCGCCCGGGAAGTCACCGACCAGCTCCCGCAGGGTCTCCATCGGGTCGACGGCGCTTCCGGCGCGGCTGACATGGCCGGCCGGGAGCTCGGGCAGCTCGTGCGTCGACAGCTCGTCGACGAAGCCGGAGGCGCGCGGATCGCCGAGGATGAGTTCGACGGCCCGGGAGAAGGCCCTCGCCTCGCCGAGCGACCTCAGGGCCACCAGCACTTCGCCGAGGAAGTCCAGGGCGCCGGGCGTCAGGGGAAGGGACAGGAATCGCTCGAAGGTCGCCCTGACGGCCCGTCGGGGACGGAACCCGGTCAGGGCGTGGAACTCGGTCAGGGCGTAGATGAGCTCGGGTTTGGCGGAGGGATCCTTGTAGTTGCGGTGGGGCGCATCGAGATCGGGTCCATCTGCCTCCTCCCGGGCGAAGCCGGCCGCGGCCTGCTCGGGATTCGGATGCACCTGGATGGAGAGCGCCTTCTGCGCGGACAGGACCTTGAGCAGGAACGGCAGCCGAGGGCCGAAGACCTCCACGGACTCGCGCCCCAGCAGTCCCTCCGGGTCGGCGGCCAGGTACTCGATGAGGTTGGGGCCGGTGTGCGCCGTCGCCGTCGGTGCCCTGTCGAACGCCGAGGCGGAGCCGAGGTGCCGGTACCCGGAGGCCGAGACGCTCGCCTGGGCCTGCTCCGAGAGCAGATGAGACGGGCTGAGCGGGTGCGCTCCGAGCCAGAGCTCGGCGCAGGGAGTGCCGTCGGGCACGGTTCCCAGAATCGCTGGAATCGCGTCCGTGCTGCCCCAATCAAAGTTCTTGACTGTGTTGTGCAATCGGCGCAATGTCGTGGGCCCCTTCAGGTGAACGTATCCTTGTCCGTCCACCGTAGCGCGTCCTTCTGCCGAGATCGTGGCATTTTCCTCCGCCTTCACCGATTGTTCAGAACTTGTCACACTCCGTTCACCGCCCGTGACCAGGCCGGAGAGGCATCGCGGGAGGCCGATGGGAGGTCGGCGGAACACGAAGACGGTGCCTCCCGCTCGAGCCCCTGAGGGTTCGAGCGGGAGGCACCATCGGCCCGTGCTCTGCGCCACGGATGCTCCGTGGCACGGATGATCCGGTCAGCCGATCACGCGGATGACCTTCGCTCCCCGGCCCAGCATCCACTCGTAGCTGCGCTTCGAGGTGTTCGTGCGGCTGGACCCGGCATCGTACATCTTGCCCTTGGTCTCGGAGATGATCCCGATGTGACCGGGGACCCAGATCAGGTCGCCGGGCTTGGCGTCCTTGATCGAGATCTCCTTGCCCGCCCGCCGCTGCTGGCTCGTGGTGCGCGGCAGCTTGATGCCGTGCTTCCCGTACACGTACTGCGTGTATCCGGAGCAGTCCCAGCCCGACTTCGGCGAGGTGCCTCCCCAGACATACTTCACGCCGAGGTGCTTCTTCGCCTCCTTGATGATGGCGTCCCGCTGAGCCTGGATCTGCTCGTCCTTGGACGGCTTGGGCTTCTCCTTGGACGGCTTGTCCTTGGGCTTGTCCTTGGGTGCGTCCTTGGGAGGAGTCGGCGTGTCCTTGGGCTTCTCCTTGGGCTCGTCCTTGGGAGGAGCAGGCTCGTCCTTCGGTTCTTCCTTGCCGTCGTCCTTGGCTTTGTCGTCTGCAGAACCTTCCCCGGAGTCTGCAGCCGAACCGCCATCTGCGGCATTGTCTCCTGGTGGAGCCGAACCGGCATCGCCGGGAGCGTTGGCGTCCAACGCTCCCCCGGCGATGTCACCTCGGGGCGAGAACTCGGTGGTTCCGTACCCCTCGGCCCAGACGATTCGTGCGCCCTCGAAGAGCTGCTCGACCCGCCCGTCTCCGACGACTGGATCCGACTTCGGGTAACCGAGATGTCCGTTCTCGTATCCCTTGGACTTCCAGTAGTCCCGGACGACGCCCATGGTGGCATGAGCGCCGGTCGACTTGGACCAGTGCATGGTTCCCTTGGCGAACGGCTGGTAGGTGCCGCCGTTCTTCAGGCCGCCCTTCTCGTTCCCCGTGGGCAGCCCGAGCTGGGCGACCAGGTCGCCCTTGTAGGCGGACCTGATCCCGCCGCTGACGTGGTGGGTGCCGGTCTTCTTCGACCAGAAGACGACGCCCTTCTCGTAGTTGCGGGCCCGTGCGCCTTCGATTCCCTTGACGTCGTACTCGCCGCTGGTGGCCTTGCCGAGTTCCTTGGCGTGGGCCTCCGCGTACTTCTCGATCGACGTCTTGGGCTTCGGCTTCTCCTTCGGCTCGTCCTTCTTGTCGTCCTTCGGCTCGTCCTCGGGCAGTTCGCCCGATTTGAGGATCCCGTACGCGGTGTCCCGGATCTCGCCCATCTTCGAGTAGAAGGCGTCGCCCGGGCAGTCGGTGCTCGCGAGGTCGCGGTGGGCGACGACGGTCGACTTGCTCACCTTGCGGTCATCGAGTGAGAGCTTCCACGCGATGGCGGAGGCGACGGCATCGCGGGTCTTGCGCGGCGGAGCCTTCTTGTCGAAGGTGCCGAGCACCGAGATGCCGAAGGTGCCCGAGTTCTGTCCGGCGACATGGGCGCCGATGACGGCCTTGTCGAGGTCACCGCCGCGAGCGTGCCAGAGGCGACCGTACTTGTCGGCGATGACGTTGTAGCCGACGTCGTCCCAGCCGCGGCCCTTCTGGTGGTAGGTCTGGATGCCGCGCAGGATGGACGGCACGTCCTCGGCCGAGTAGCTGTTCGCACCCGCAGTGTGGTGGACGACGGCCTTCTTGACGCTGCTCGCGTAGTCGGGGCTGCCCTTGTAGGACTTGGCGCCCCAGGACTTGCGGGAGGCGATCTTCGGCTTCGGGACCTTCTTCGACTTGGCGACATTGGTCACGGTCGCCGAACCGGGCACGAAGTTCTGGTTCGTCACGGTCGCCTCGGCGGGTGCCGCCGCGGTCTGCGCGGTGGCGCTCTGCGCCGTTCCGGACTCTGCCGTTCCGGGCTCTGCCGTTCCGGTCTCGGCCGGGGCCTGAGCCGAGTCTGCGCTCTGCGGCTCGATCTCGACCGGAGCGTTCTCGGCCACCGCCTGGGCGTCGGCAGCGGACTTCTTCGGGTCGACGAGCACGAGTTCGGCATCGCTGGGGGCCTGATCTCCCAGGATGCGCATCTGCACGCCCGTCGCATTGTTGACGGTGAAGGGCTCGGAGCCTTCGGTCGAGGACTTCTCGCCCTCTTCTTCCTCCAGGGTCCTCCACGAATTCCATCCGGATTCGGTCTTGACCCGAACCTGGATGCGGATGTTCGACTTCGCCTCGGAGAACGTGAAGCCGACGAGGCTCGGGTTCTTCGACGGCACCTCGAGCACATCGGAGATCAAGGCGATGCTCACACCGTCCTCGGTCTTCTGCTGCACCGAGCCCGAGATGTCCTCGGATTTCTCGTCGTCCGCCTTGGAGTCCTCGGCCGGCGCGGAGGGAGCCGCGGACTTCTCCGGAGCCGCGGACTTCTCAGGTGCCGCGGGGTCCTCGGCCGGGGCGGACCCTTCCGAGGGAACCGGAGCGGTCGTCTCCTCCGGACCCGCCAGGCTCGCCGAGGCGGGACTGATGGTCGCGGAGGCGGCCGCACCGACATTGACGGTGGAGGGGATCTGGGTCGCCTGGAGAGCACTCGGCGACTTGAAGATGTTGGGCAGATTGCTCGTCGCACTCTGATTGGTCACTTGGCCGGTGGAATCGGCGGAGTCACGAGCGCCGGGGACCTTGAGGCCCTCTTCGCTCACACTGAGCTCCTGCTGGGTCACCTCCGGCTCCACCGTTGCCGCGAAGGCAGTCGGTGCCGTGACCGCTAAGGTGCCGACGAGTGCGACAGATGCGCAGCCCGCGACTGTGGGCAGTATGTGTTTCATCGTTACAGCCTTTTCGAGGAAGACAGGGAAGTTCAGGCCAGAGGATCACTTCACCGTTGGAAGGACGGTGGGCAACCCCAACATCTCAAAATTGTTACACATTTTCGGCGTGTCAGACTAGCCAAAACTGAGATCAGACGAATTACACGGGTGTGGTTCCCAGTGTTGGCAAGGGACACACCGTGGTGAAACTTTTTCGCCGTTCCCACCCGATCGGCAGGTTTCTCACAAGATCCGATGCGTCATCACATCCACGGGCCGCAAACGCGGCCACCGGCCGACCGTCTCACGGCACGTAGCAGATCGACCGCGAGTCTTCCTTCTCGGAGGCTTCCGAGGGCTTGCCGCCCTGCGCCCGGAGCTCGGTCCCGAGGCCCGCCTCGACGCCGGCCAGTGCGGCCGATGGGCCGGCCGATTGGGCGTTCTCCTGCTGCTCCAGCTGCGCGATCTCGTCCGCGACCAGGTTCCTGGCCGTGTCGAAGTCAGGGTGCGATGGTGTCACACGCGGCGGAGTCAGGTCAAGCGATGCGATCTCCTGTGACTTCACCTTCAGCGCCAGATCGACGAAGGTGTCGACCTGGCTCGACGGGATGTCCGTGGACACGGCACCGGGCGTGGCCTTCGCGATCTCCTGGAACCGGGTGAGGACGGTCGCGGGGTCCATCTGCTTGACGATGGCGGTCTGCACGCAGCGCTGCCGGATCATGCGCTCATAGTCGCTGGAGAACTCCCGGGAGCGGGCGAACCACAGTGCGTGGTAGCCGTCGAGCTTCTGCTCGCCCGGTTCGATCCATCCCTTGACCGGCCCGTGCTCCCCGGTGTTCGGATCGATCTTCGACGAGATCGGGACGCGTTTGCCTGACACGAGAGTGATCCCGCCGAGGGAGTCGATGAGCTTCTCGAAGCCCTTGAGGTTGACCATGACGTAGTACTGAGTCTCCAGTCCCGTGATGGCGGAGACGGCGTCCATCGTCGCCTGCTCCCCCGCCATCTTCGGATTCTCGAACTCCTCCCGGTGCTTCTCCCCCTGCTGGAACACCGCATTGAGGAGGCATTCGCTGCCGCAGTCGAAGCCCTGCGGGTACTTCTCGTGCAGCGGCGTTCCCTCCGGGAAGGGAACGTTCTGCATGTTGCGGGGCAGTCCGACGATCAGGGTCTCGCCGGTCTTGGCGTCGATCGATGCCAGCGACAGCGAGTCGGGGCGGATTCCCGTCCGGCCCTTTCCGGCATCCGACCCCAGCAGCAGGATGTTGTAGCGTCCGTCGACCGGCTTCACCGCCTTGCCCGAGGCGAAGAGATCGCTCATCAGCTGCCGCTGGCTGTTGAGCATCGACGTGCCCCAGGCCATCGGTCCGACAACGAGGAGGAGCAGTGCGCAGAAGGCGGCGATGAAGCGCTTCCGAGCCCGCGGCGAGATCGTGACCAGCTTGATCCGCCGCAGCGAGTCGAACAGGCACACCGCCCAGTTGAGGGCCACGACAGGCACCCAGACGGTGAGGAACGTGAGGATGAACGGATTGGTCCCGAGGGTGAATGCGAAGGACTTGTCAACGAGGACGGCGACCGCCGCCGCAATGACGAGGAGCCAGCTGATGCCGGTGATGAGAAGCGACACCTTGGCCCAGCGCCTGGCTCCGAACAGCAGCTGCACACCGCCGGGGAGGACGACGGTGACGACGAGAAGCATCCAGGCCCGCAGATCCCGGGTCGGCTGGCTCGCATACGCCGGGTAGTGGATGGGGTCGACGTATCTCGTTTCGGCCACTGATCTTCCTTCTACCTGTTCCGGCTGCTCCGGGGGGATGCTCGGTCGCGATGGCACAGTCCGGTCCGCGGAGGTCTCGGTGGTGAGCACTTCACGAGCCGGCGCCATCGCTCACTGGTTCAACTCTGCCAAACGTTCTGGAGAGTCGACTGTGTCCATCCATTGTGACCGCTGAAGCGCCCATTGGCCGGTAAGGCGTCGATTCCAGGCATGTCGCCGCTCAGATCACGGCTCGGCGAGGTCCGCGATGTGAGCATCGTCCGAGCGGGACGGCGCGCAGCTCAGCGAAGCAGCTGCCGTCCCATGACGAGGCGCTGGATCTGGTTGGTGCCCTCGTAGATCTGGGTGATCTTGGCGTCGCGCATCATCCGCTCGACCGGATGGTCGACGACGTATCCCGCCCCGCCGAGGAGCTGCACGGCGTCGGTGGTGATCGCCATCGCGGCGTCGGAGGCGAACGCCTTGGCGGCCGCGCCGAAGTAGCTGAGATCGCTGTCGCCGCGTTCGCTCTTGGCGGCCGCGGTGTAGGTGAGCTGGCGGGCGGCTTCGAGCTTCATCCCCATGTCGGCGAGCATGAACTGGATGCCCTGGAAGTCGGCGATGCGCTGGCCGAACTGCCTGCGCTCCTTGATGTAGTCCCGTGCGTAGTCGAGGGCGCCCTGGGCGATCCCGACCGCCTGCGCCGCGATCGTCACTCGCGTGTGGTCCAGGGTGGTCAGGGCGAGCTTGAGTCCCGCCCCGACCTCACCGATGATCCGCTCGTCCGGCAGTCGCACGTTGTCGAAGAACAGCTCGCGCGTGGGCGAGCCCTTGATCCCGAGCTTGCGCTCCTTCTCGCCGAAGGAGAACCCGGCATCCGACTTCTCGACGACGAAGGCGGTGATGTTGCGTCCTCGCGGGCCGTCGGGGTCGGTGACGGCCATGACCGTGTAGTACTCCGAGACCCCGGCGTTGGTGATCCACGTCTTCACCCCGTTGAGCACCCAGCCGTCCCCGTCGCGCACCGCCCGGGTCGTCATCGAAGCGGTGTCGGAGCCGGCTTCACGCTCGGACAGCCCGTAGGAGAAGCCCGCCTCGCCGCGCGCGACGGCGGGCAGGTACTTCTGCTTGATCTCCTCGCCGCCGCCCAGCTGGACCGGCAGGCTGCCGAGCTTGTTGACGGCGGGGATGAGCGACGAGGCGGCGCATCCCCGTGCGACCTCTTCGATGATGATCGCCACGGCCAGTGCGTCGGCGCCCACTCCCCCGTACTCCTCGGGGATGTGGGCGGCGAAGAAGTCGGTGTCGACGAGGGCGTCGTGGGCTTCCTGCGGGTAGCGCGATTCG
Source organism: Brevibacterium sp. (assembly GCA_031179165.1). GTDB lineage: Bacteria > Actinomycetota > Actinomycetes > Actinomycetales > Brevibacteriaceae > Brevibacterium. The sequence continues at coordinate 69,665 of JAPSIC010000001.1, read as the reverse complement.
GCGTCGACCTCGGCGGCGTGCGGCGTGATCTTGTCCGTGACGACATTCCGGACCGCGGCCCGGATCTCCTCGTGTTCCTCGGTCGGCTGGTAGAGATCGAACATCGCGCTCCTCGAACTGATCAGTAGTTAAGTGATCTCATTATTGCCGCAGCGCGCGCCCCTTGTCGAGGGCGACTTCGCGCAGGGAGCGGCGATAGTCGTCGAGGCGTGAGCGCAGCTCCAGGGCCGCCTCGGTGTCGGAGGCGGCGAGGATGCGGGCCGCGAGCAGGCCGGCGTTCTTCGCCCCGCCGATGGAGACCGTGGCGACCGGGACGCCGCCGGGCATCTGCACGATCGAGAGCAGGGAGTCCATCCCGTCGAGGTGCTTGAGCGGCACCGGCACACCGATGACCGGCAGGGACGTCATCGACGCGATCATCCCGGGCAGGTGGGCGGCACCGCCGGCCCCGGCGATGATCACCCGGAGTCCGCGATCGGCGGCCGACTTCGCCCAGTCGACCATGTCCTCGGGCATCCGGTGGGCGGAGACGACCTCGGCGGAGGAGTCGATGCCGAGCTCCGCCAGCGCCTCGGCGGCGGCCTTCATCGTCGGCCAGTCCGAGTCCGATCCCATCACGATCGCGACGGCCGGGGTCGCCGATCCCGGCGAGGACTGCTCCGCCGAGGTGGGGGCGGCTGAGGCGTTCGGCGCAGTGGTCATGGCAGATCCTTCTCATCGGGGGAGATCGCCGGGAGGGTGCCCGCGGCGGCGTCGGTGGTCACTGAGCCCGCGGCGGCGTCGGTGGTCACGGTGTCCGCGGCGGCGTCGGTGATCGCGGCGCCCGCGCCCAGATCGGAGGGGACGGGCTTGCCGGGGTGGGGATCGACATCGACGCCGGCGATGAAGTCCGCCGCGTGACGGGCTCGGGCGAGCACCGCGTCCCTGTCGGTGCCGTAGGCGTTGACGTGGCCGACCTTGCGGCCGGGGCGCACCGACTTGCCGTAGAGGTGGACCTTGATCGCCGGGTCGTGGGCCATGACGTGGAGGTAGGGCTGGTAGAGGTCCTCGTGGTCGGCGCCGAGGACGTTGACCATCACTGACACGTCCTCGCGGGCGGCGGGGCTGCCCAGCGGCAGGTCGAGGACGGCGCGCAGATGCTGCTCGAACTGGCTGGTCACCGCCCCGTCCTGGGTCCAGTGGCCGGTGTTGTGGGGGCGCATGGCGAATTCGTTGATGAGGAATCCGTCCGCGGTCTCGAACATCTCCATCGCCATCACGCCGGTGACGTCGAGGGCGCCGGCGACCGTGAGGATCGCCTCGGTGATCTCTCTCGCCCTGTCCTCCGGCAGTCCGGGGGCGGGGGCGATCGCCTCCTTGCACACCCCGTTCTGCTGCCATGTCTCGACGACGGGCCACACCGCGGTCTGCCCCATCGCGGACCGGCCGACCATGACGGCGAGCTCGCGGGTGAAGTCGACCTTCTCCTCGGCGAGCAGCTGCGGCATCTCGGTCAGCCACTCCGCGACCTCGTCGAGGGTCTCGACGACGCGCACGCCCTTGCCGTCGTAGCCGCCGCGCGGAGTCTTGAGGATGAAGGGGAAGCCGACCCGCTCGGCGAAGGCCTCGGCGTCGGCCAGGGAGGTGACCACGGCCCAGGCGGGGTTGGGCAGCCCGAGTTCGTCCATCTTGGCCCGCATCAGGATCTTGTCCTGGGCGAAGATCAGGGCCTGGGGTCCGGGCCGGACGGCGTGGCCGGCCTCGACGAGGGCCCGCAGGTGCTCCGGCGGCACATGCTCATGGTCGAAGGTCACGACGTCGACCGTCTCGGCGAAGGCCTTCAGCGTCGCGAAGTCCTTGTAGTCACCGACGGTCACCTCATTGATGACCTGGGTGGCGGGAGCGTCCGCGGTCTCGGCGAGCACCGAGAACCGGATCCCGAGGGCTTCTGCGGCAGGGGCGAGCATACGTGCCAATTGGCCTCCGCCAATCACACCAACACGAGGAAAAGTCACGCCCCCCAGTCTATCGGGACTGCCCGCGCGCGCCAGCATCGTGTCCGCCGTGCCGCGCGCCGACGTATCATGGGGGTGACCAGCTGCCCAGTTCGAGCCCGGTCCGAGACCGGTGCAGAAGAGGAAGGGTGATGGGGCGACGTCGCGTGGAGATGTTCCGGCTCGCGAAGTTCGGGACGGTGGGCAGCATCGCCTTCCTCATCGACCTCGGGGTGTTCAATCTGCTGCTGTTCACCACCGACATCGGTCCGCTCGTGCCCAAGGTCGCCTCCGTCGCCACCGCCACGACCTTCTCGTGGCTGGGGTCGAGGCATTGGACGTTCCGCGATGGGAAGACCGCACATCCCCTGCGGGAGGCGCTCGGCTTCTACCTCGTCAACGCCGGCGGCCTGGCCATCGCGGGCCTGTGCCTGGTCGTCTCCCACTACGTCATGGGCTGGACCTCTCCCCTGGCCGACAACATCTCCGCCAACGTCGTCGGGGTCCTGCTCGGCAACGTCTTCCGCTACCTGATGTACCGGTTCGTCCTCTTCGACGTGCCCGGCTCCGCCCGCCACATCAGACGACCAGGAGGGGGATCTCCAGCTCTCGAGCCGTCGTCGAGCCGTGGTGGCCGATGAGGGCCAGGGCCGAGGGGGATTCATTCTCCGAGTCCACGACCGCGAAGTCCTCATGGCAGATGACCATGACGTCGCCGATGCGTCCTCGCACCCGCGGGTCGACGGGGCCGAAGTAGCCGCGTTCGACCGCGGTCTGCCCCGACAGGACGAGGGCGCGTCCGGCCACGGCCGATGTCCAGGCGGCCAGGACGTCCGCCTCGGCGCCGGGCTGCGCATAGACATGGAGTGCGCGCGGCTCCCCGCCGATGTGCCGCACCCCGTCGCGCAGCTCGGGGACGTCGACGACGTCGAGGCGCTTGTCGTGGGGGATGTCGACCATCCCGTGGTCGGCGGTGACGATCATCGTCGAGTCCCGGGGCAGGTCGGCGGCCAGCTGTGAGAGCGCGAGGTCGACGTGCTCGAGCTCCTCGGTCCACTGGGAGGAGTCGGAGCCGTGGACGTGGCCGGTCTTGTCGAGGTTGCCCCAGTAGAGGTAGACGAGCCGACGGCCGGGGGCCCGCACCTCGGCGATGGCCTGGGCGCAGCGCTCCTCGAGCGACTTCGACGCCCGGAACCGGCCCCCGCGCAGCGAGGCCCGGTTGAGTCCGCGGCCGGCGAACTTCGCCTCGCCGAGGCTGACGACATCGACCGTGGCCGTGCTCAGTCGTTCGAACAGGGTGGCATCGGGCACCCAGGTGACGGGATCGACGTCGAGGTCCCAGGTCAGCTGGTTGAACACGGCGTCCTTGGCGGGGTCGAGCACGCGATAGCCGACGACCCCGTGGCTGCCGGGCATCCGGCCGGTGGCCAGCGAGGACAGGGAATTGGCCGTCGTCGACGGGAATCCGGCCGAGAGCGTGCGCCGGCTCGCGGCCAGGGACCGGAAGAAGGGCGTGTAGCCGCTGTAGCGCGTTAGCTGCCGCTCACCGAGGCCGTCGACGAGGACGACGATCGCGGTCCGCACCTCCCGATCGAGGCCGAGCTGCTCGGCCCGTCGGCGGGTCTCGGCATCGAAGATCTCCCCCGCGCCGAGGCTGAGCGCCGTGGCGGGGACGACGTCGGAGAGGATCGGTCCGGCATAGTCGGGCGGTCCCATCAGGGCCCGGGAGCCGGTCCCGGGTCTGTCCTCGGGTGCGCCGGCCATCAGCGCCGCGATCGCAGCCGGGCCTGGAACACGGCGGCGCGCAGCTTCGCGGCGAACTCGGCGATCCGGTCGACGGCGTCCTGCCCCTCGGCCTCGGCGGACACGCGCAGCATCACATCCTCGGAGTAGATTGAACCGCCGTAGCCGTGGTCGCCCATGCAGTTGGGGTCGCCGCAGGTCTCGGGGAATGCCTCGATCCGCCGGGCGGCTCCCCAGGACAGGGTGAGCGAGACCTCGACCGGCCGATCACCGGGCCGGTAGGCGGCGGGGTCGGCATAGGTGCGGCCGACCATCACAGTCCCGAGTCGTTCGAGTTCGATGTCCTCGCTGCTGGTCACCGCCTTCGGCTTCGATCCGGGCGCGGCATTGGGATCGTCGTCGACGTGGGCGAGCAGCAGCCGGGTCTCGGTGAGCACGAACGCCGTCACGTGACGGTGGATCGATTCGATGTCGACGTGGGTGTCGATGTGGACGAAATGGGCCAGAACCGGTTCGCCGAAGAGCGACTCGGCCAGGATGCCCTGCGTGAGTTGCGGGTAGTAGCCGGCCGACTGCAGATCAGAAACGAGAACTTCGGGTAGAGCCATATGTCCTATTGTGCCGTACCCGCGCGCGTTCTCCACAGCCAGGGCGGTCGCCGCCGGGCGGAGCCTATGCTTGGGGCATGGAGCATTATCCTCATGCCTGGGAAGCCGACGTCGTCCTCCGCGACGGCGGAACCGCCCATCTGCGCCCCATCGTCCCCTCCGATGCCGAGGCCCTGGCCCGGATGCACGAGTCCCAGTCCCCCGAATCCGTCTACCTCCGCTTCTTCGCTCCCCTGCCCAAGCTGCCCAAGCGCGACCTCGACCGGTTCGTCAACGTCGACCACCACGATCGGGTGGCGCTGGTGATGACGATCGGTGAGGACATCATCGGGGTCGGCCGCTACGACAAGATCTCGGACTCCGTCGCCGAGGTCGCCTTCAACATCGCCGACGCCCACCAGGGGCGAGGGGTCGGGTCGATCCTGCTCGAGCACCTCGCCGCGGCCGCCCGCGAGTCGGGGATCAGGCGCTTCACCGCCGAGGTGCTGCCCCAGAACCGCTCGATGCTAAAGGTCTTCCAGGCCGCCGGCTACGAGGTCTCCCGCGGCTTCGACGACGGTGTCGTCGCCGTCAACTTCGACATCGATCCCACCACCCGCTCCATCGAGGTCCAGGCCTCGCGCGAGCACCGGGCCGAGGCCAAGAGCGTGCGCATGGTCCTCCACCCCACCTCGGTGGTGGTGATCGGGGCCAGCCGCAAGCACAACTCCACCGGCAATCTCCTCATCCGCAACATCACCGCGGCGAACTTCACCGGCCGGCTCTGGGTCGTCCATCCCGAGGTCGATCAGATCGCCGGCGTGCAGGCCTACCCGTCCCTGGCCGAGCTGCCGGGCGCCGCGGACCTGGCCGTCATCGCGGTGCCCGCGGCCTCGGCCACCGCGGTGGTCCAGGAGTGCGCCGCCCACGGGGTCAAGGCGGTGCTCGTCATCTCCTCGGGCTTCGCCGAGACCGGGGAGGCCGGAGCGGAGCTGCAGCGGCAGATGGTCTCGACCGCGCGGGCCTACGGGATGCGCGTGGTCGGGCCGAACTCGTTCGGTCTCGTCAATGAGGCCGAGGACATCTCGCTCAACGCCTCGCTCGCCCCGTTCCTCCCTGCCTCGGGCACGCTCGGCCTGTTCAGCCAGTCCGGGGCGCTGGGCACGGCGCTGCTCGCGGCGGCGAAGAAGCGCGGCCTGGGCATCTCCACGTTCGTCTCGGCCGGCAATCGGGCCGACCTGTCGGGCAACGACATGCTCCAGTACTGGGAGGAGGATCCGGCGACGAAGACGGTCGGGCTCTACCTCGAATCGATCGGCAATCCGCGCAAGTTCTCCCGCATCGCCCGTCGCGTCTCCCGCGTCAAACCCGTCATCGTCATCAAATCCGACCTCACCGGGCGGGAGCTGCCGCCCGGGCACATGGTGCGCACGTCCTCGCTCGCTCCCCACGCCCTCGATCAGGTGCTCGGGCAGGCGGGAGTCATCAGGGCAGACACGATCCACCAGCTCTTCGACCTGGCGCAGGTGTTCTCGACGCAGAAGCTGCCGGCCGGGCGGCGCGTGGGGGTGATCGGCAACTCGGCGGCGATGTCGACGCTCCTCGTCCAGCGCGCCCGCGCGCAGGGACTGCACATCGAGGTCGAGCCGGTCTCCCTCCATCCCGAGGTCGAGGCCGAGACGTTCCGGACCGAGCTCGAAGCGATGTACGCCCATGCCGACGTCGACTCCGTCATCGTCACCTTCACCCCCTCCACCGGAGCCGACGAGCGCGAGATCGCCGCCCACCTCGCCGAGGCGGCCGCCCGGTCGCAGAAGACGACGGTGGCGTGCTTCCTCGGCATCCACGGTGTCCAGGACGAGCTGACCACCTACCTTCCCGATGAGGAGGGAAACCGCAGGCCCCACACGGTGCCCAGCTACATCGGCCTCGAGGACGCGGTGTGGGCCCTGGCCCGCGCCACCGAGTACTCCCGCTGGCGTGCCGCCGACCACGGGAACTTCCTCGACATCGAGGACCTCGACGACAAGGGCGTGCGCACGATCATCGACTCCACGCTCGCCGAGGCCACGCCCGGCCGACCGGTGACCCTGGACAGGGACCGGGCCCGGGCGCTCCTGTCCTGCTACGGGATCGAGGTGCTGCCCTACCTCACGGCCGCCTCGGTGGACGAGGCGCTCAGGGCCGCGGAGACGATCGGCTACCCGGTCGCCCTCAAGGCCGTGTCGACGACCCTGCGGCACCGGATGGAGCTCGGCGGGGTGCGGCTGAACATCGACGACCCGGACGAGCTGCGCGAGGACTTCCTCGCCATCCAGGACGTCATCCGCACCATGGTCGGTGAGGAGGAGCCGCTCGTCGACATCCAGGCGATGGCCCCACCGGGTGTGCCCTGCGTCATCCGCGCCGGCGAGGACCCCCTGCTGGGACCCCTGCTCTCCTTCTCCCTGGCCGGTGACACCACCGAGCTGCTCGGTGACGTCCAGCACCGGGTGGCGCCGCTGACGGACAGGGACGCGGTCGACATGATCCGTTCGGTCAAGGCCTCCCCACGGCTGTTCGGCTACCGCGGCCTTCCGCCGGTCAACGTCGATCCGCTCAAGAACGTGCTCGAGAGGCTGTCCGTCCTCGTCGAACGCCACCCGCAGATCGCCGAGCTCGAGATCAACCCGATCGTCGCCACCGTCACCGACGCGCATCTGCTCAGCGTCCGGATCGAGGTGCTGCCGGCCGCGACCCGGATCGATTCGACGCGACGCCTGCTCGGCTGAGCGGGGCGACAAGGGGTATCTCAGGCGAAGTTTGTCCCCTTTGTTGGGAACCGGCTGGCAGATCTCAGAAAATTGGCGCGTCTTATACCAATGACTACGTTCAAAGGGTAATGTCAGTATCCGTTCATGCACGAAACGTTATTAAGTTGTGCTGAAAGCTTGACACGACCGTCTGGTCACTCACCTGACAGGGCACCTGACTTCGAGGTGCCGAAAGAGAGCGAGGCCTCTGAAAATGATCTCCCGAAGGGACGTCGTCACGGATTCCGCCATTGCCGTCGTTGCAGAGCAGGGAGTCCGTGGACTCACCCACCGCGCTGTCGACGCACTGGCCGAGCTTCCCGTCGGCTCCACGTCCAACGTCTACCGCACTCGCGACGCCCTGATCACCGGGATCATGGAACGGATCGGCGAACTCAACGCGCTCCAGCTCGAACGGCTCCCCCACGCTCAGCACACCTCCGAGAAGCCGCCCGCCGAGCTGGCCGTCGACTTCTGCATGAACTGGCTGACCACCGATCGCAGCCGGTTCTACGCCATGGTCATGCTCAGCCTCGACCCGGCCCTGCCGAGCGAGGCGCAGGCCGCCAAGGAGAAGAACCTGCGCCACTTCGAGGAGTTCGTCGTCCGCGTCGGCGGGGTCAGCGAGGAGGTCGCGCACCGGGTCAACTCCGCGATCATGGGCGTCATGGTCCGCGAGCTCATGGCCGGCACCGCCGACCGGTCGAACCTCGAGGGCTACATCGCCGATGTTCTCCAGTGGATGCAGGAGCACTCCTCGGCCGCCTGATCGCTGCCCCGTGCCCGCGACACGGCTCCGCCTTCGGCGCCGGTGGCCGGTAGAACTCAAATAGAACGCTAGAATCGACGGGTGCCGCACATCCCTGCGTGTTCAGGGCCGGGCGGCCGCCGGTCCCAAACGTGTGCGTGAAGGAGTTCCATGACCGAAGGCAGAGTCATCGACGTCGACGTCTCGGCGGAGATGGAGAGTTCGTTCCTCGAATACGCCTACTCGGTCATCTACTCCCGGGCGCTGCCCGATGCCCGGGACGGCCTCAAGCCCGTCCAGCGGCGCATCGTCTACCAGATGGGGGACATGGGGCTGCGCCCCGACCGCGGCCACGTGAAGTCCTCCCGCATCGTCGGTGACGTCATGGGCAAGCTCCACCCGCACGGCGACACCGCGATCTACGACGCGCTGGTGCGGATGAGCCAGGACTTCATCATGCGGGTGCCGCTGGTCGACGGGCACGGCAACTTCGGCTCCCTCGACGACGGGCCGGCCGCCCCGCGGTACACCGAGGCGCGCCTGACGAATGCGTCCATGCAGATGATCGCGGGACTCGACGAGGATGTCGTCGACTTCGTCGGCAACTACGACAACACCCTGACCCAGCCCGAGGTCCTGCCCAGCGCCTTCCCGAACCTGCTCATCAACGGGGCCTCGGGCATCGCCGTGGGCATGGCGACGAACATGGCCCCGCACAATCCGGGCGAGGTCATCGCCGCCTGCTGCCACCTCATCCGCCATCCCGAGGCGACGCTGGCGGAGCTGATGCGCTTCATTCCCGGCCCCGACCTGCCCAGCGGGGGGAGGATCATCGGCCTCGACGGCGTCCGCGAGGCCTATGAGACCGGTCGCGGCACGTTCCGCACCCGCGCCACCGCCTCGATCGAGAACATCAACGCCCGCCGCAAGGGCATCGTCGTCACCGAACTGCCCTACCTCGTCGGCCCCGAGAAGGTCGTGGCCAAGGTCAAGGACGCCGTCGGGGCGAAGAAGCTGATGGGCATCGCCTCCATCGACGACTATTCCGACCGGAAGAACGGTCTGCGGCTGGTCATCGGGGTCAAGAACGGCTTCAACCCGGAGGCGGTGCTCGCCGAGCTCTACCGGCAGACCCCGCTCGAGGAGTCATTCGGCATCAACAACGTCTGCCTCGTCGAGGGCCAGCCGCGCACCCTCGGTCTGCGCGAGCTCCTCACCGTCTATCTCGCCCACCGCATCGACGTCGTGCGCAGGCGCACCGTGTTCCAACTCGGCAAGGCCAAGGACCGGCTCCACCTCGTCGAGGGTCTGCTCATCGCGATCCTCGACATCGATGAGGTCATCCAGCTGATCCGGGCCTCCGACGATGCCGCCACCGCGCGCGGCCGCCTGATGGAGGTCTTCGAGCTCTCCGAGCTCCAGGCCACCTACATCCTCGACCTGCAGCTGCGACGGCTGACGAAGTTCTCCCGCCTCGAGCTCGAGACCGAGCGCGATGAGCTGAAGAAGCGCATCGAGCACCTCGAGGGTCTGCTCGCCGATGAGGCGCAGCTGCGCGAGCTCGTCGCCACGGAGCTCGAGGCGACGGCCGAGGTGATCGGATCCCCCCGCAGGACCGTCCTCATCGAGGGGTCGATGAAAGAGCTGTCCGCCAAGGGGAAGAAGGCCCCCGCCGACCTCACGATCGCCGACTCCCCCTGCCGGGTGCTGCTGTCGACCTCCGGCCGGATCGCCCGGACGAACGACGCCGCACCGCTGCCGCGGACCGGCAAGCGGGCCAGCCACGACGCCCTCGCCGCCGAGGTGATGACCACCACCCGCGGCAAGGTCGGGGCCCTGACCTCGACCGGTCGTCTCCAGCTCATCGACGTCGTCGACCTGCCGGCGCTGCCGCCCGCCGCCGTGCGTCCGACCGTGGCCGGCGGTGTCAAGATCGCCGAGTACATGGGCCTGCCGAAGCCGGAGAGGGTCATCGGGCTCATCGACCTCGACCGTGAGTTCGTCATCGGCACCGCCGGCGGAATCGTCAAACGCGTGTCGGTGGCATCCAAGCCGAACAAGGACGAATGGGACGTGATCGGGCTCAAGGGCAGGGACTTCGTCATCGGCGCCGCCCAGCCCGACGCCATCGACGACTCCCTGGCCGTGTTCGTCACCTCGAACGCGCAGCTGCTCGCCTTCGACGCCGCGGGACTGCGGGCGCAGGGATGGAGCGCCTCGGGTGTGGCCGGGATCAAGCTCGCCGCCGAGGCGCAGGCCATCTGCTTCGCCATGGTGCCCAAGGACGCCGCGGACAGATCCGAGTCCGACGGCTCCGACGGCACGGTCGGCTCGTACAAGGTGGTGACCGTCGCCAGCGGAGAGAACTTCTACGGTGCTCCTTCGTCATCGATCAAGGTCACCGAGTTCTCCGAGTTCCCGACCAAGGGACGCGCCACCTCGGGTGTGCGCGCGCACCGCTTCCTCAAGGGTGAGACCGAGCTGTCCCTGGCCTGGGTGGGCGACAGCCCGCAGGCCGCGGCACAGGCCGGAGGAGCCCGGGCTCTGCCCGCCGAATGCTCGCGTCGCGACTCCACGGGTTCGCCCCTGGAGTCGAAGATCGACGTCATCGGCACGCTCGCCCGACCCGGAGGTCCCGGCGACGGCGGCGGAAGCGCCGCAGCCGGAGACGGGGCCGGTGGCGGCGACGGAGCTGACAGCGACCAGATCGCGCTCGATGAGGTCGCGGGCATCCGCCTCGTCGACGGCTCCGATTCCACCTCCGCGAACGGCTCGAACCGCCGGACCAGCGGCACTCAGGGTCTGGCGACGAGCTTCGAGGACCTCCAGCTCGACCTCGACGAGGCGAAGGAGGAGATCGCCCGGTCGAAGATGGACACCGACGGTGTCGTCATCGTCTCCCGCGACGATGACGAGGACGACGACTCGGCGCTGTTCTGAGGCGGTCGGCGCGTATCGCCTCGGTCACTTCACAGTTCGCACCGTCAGCGGCAGTTCCTCGCGCTCCGCATTGATCACCCCCGCAGCTTCCCGACTTGCTCCGTGAGGAGCAGAAACCCCCGTTGCAGGGGGTGCATCTGCCGCTATCGGTGCAGATTGCGGCGAGCGACTTCGCGCTCAGCCCTCGTCTTCGATGTCGAGCTGCATCCGGGCGGCGGTGCCGCGGGTCATCTTCCGCACGCCGGTCTCCCCCAGCCCCTGCAGGGTCAGCGACTCGCGCGGTTCGAACACGTAGGCGTCCGAGGTCGAGAGCACCCGGGCGGTCTCCTCGTCGGTGTAGATCGTTCCCGGCTCCGCCACCGCGGTCAGGCGCGCGGCGAGATTGACGCTCGAGCCAAAGATGTCGCCGAGGCGGGAGAGCACCCGTCCCCAGGCGAAGCCGACGCGGGCCTGCGGCAGCTCCTCCTCCGCTGTCACCCGCTCCATCAGCGTCATCGCGATCTCTGCCCCGGCGGCGGGAGTCTCGGCGGCGAAGAACACCTCGTCACCGACGGTCTTGATCACTCGGCCCCCGCCGGTGGCGACGATGTTGTAGGCCATGCCCTGGAACTTCTGCACCATGTTCGCCAGCTGCCGTGGCTCCATCTTCTGCGACAGACGGGTGTAGGAGACGAGGTCGATGAACCCGACGGCACGGGCCAGGGGCATCGACGAGTCGTACCAGCCCTGCCGGTTGTCCATCGCCAGCCCGTGTGAGACGTTGACGTTGAGTCGGCCCATCGCCTCGGCGAGGTTGCGTCGCCATGAATACGTGAGCATCCGCTGGAGCGGGTCGATCATCTCCTCGAGCACCTGCAGCGCGTCGCGCCGGGCCTCGGGATCGGTCAGTCCCTTCTCCTCGGTGAGGAACTCGACGAGGGTCTCCATCTGCCACACGACGAGGCGGTCGGTGGTCTGACCGATCGCGCGGGCCAGGGACAGGGCGGTGTCCTGGTCGATGAGCCCCTCGGCCACGGGCTTCGCCCAGATGCGCAGGGCGTGGGCGTCGGAGACGGTGTAGGCCTTCTCGTCCTCTCCGGCCTGCGGCATGCCGAGCGCCCGCCACATCTTCCGGGCCGAGACCGTCGAGATGCCGCCGAGCTTCGCCGCCTCCCGGCGGTCGAGGACCCGCTTGCCGTCGAGCAGGATCTCCTCGAGTCTCTCGGCGGCGCTGCGAGTTTCGTAGACGGTCTCGGTCAGGGCCTCCTCGACCGCTTCGAGAGCCGCGGTGCGCGGATCCGTGTGGAGCCCACGTGGGAAGTCGTCCGCATCGTCGGCCGGGTCCACCGCCTGCGGTGTCTCCTCGACGATCGGCACGGCCGTCGTCCGGACGGGAGGCTCGACCGGGGTCGAGCCGGACTCGTCCGCGCCGGGCTCGACGGCTCCGGGGGCCCCGGCTCTGAGGTCGGCCGCGGACTCGTTTCCCGCAGTCTCGATTGGAGTCTCGGCCGCTGCGGTCTCGGCCGCGTTCCCCGGCCCGGCGTGGGAGTCCCGGCTCTCGTGGGGTCCCCGGTTCACCTGCGGTTCGGAGTCGGTGCGGGTGTCGGGGGTCGACCGCTCGTACGCCCCGGGCGTCGGCTCCCTGTTCGTGTCGAAGTGGGTCGGGAACTCGGTCATTCAGCCATCCTCAGGTGGTGGACGTCGCCGGCGCTGAACGACGCGTCCCCGTCGAGGATGAGGTCTCCCCCGGCGTCGAGGCCGGTGGCGAGGCCGATGACGTTCGTCCCGTCGGGGCGCTCGAGCCTGACCTGCGCACCGAGGGTGACCATGTTCGCGCGCACCCGGTCGGCCGTGGCGCTGCCGCCGAAGTCTCCGTCACCATGCTCGATCAGCTCCTGATAGGCAGGAATCAATGTGCTCAGGACCGACACTAACAAGTCCTCATGATCGATCTCTGTGCCATCGGTGCCCTTCTCGATCGCCAGCGAGCTCGCCGTCTCGCGCGGCAGGTCGGCGGGCTCGAGCCGCGTGTTGATCCCGATCCCGAGGATGATCGCCGGTCCCGTCGGTCGCGTTTCGATCCGGGCGAGGATGCCACAGAGCTTCCTCCCCTCCGCGGTCAGCACATCATTGGGCCACTTGAGCACGGCGGGGACACCCGCCTCGGCGATCGCGGTGCGCACCGCCTCTCCCGCCAGGAGCGGGATCCACCCCCAGGCGTCGAAGACGGCGCCGGGGGTGAGCAGGAGCGAGAACGTCAGCGAGCGTCGGGCCGGCACCGTCCAGGTCCGCCCCAGTCTCCCGTGACCGGCGTTCTGATGATCGGTGCCGTGGACGGTGAACTCGGCGGGCGCCTCGGCGAGGTCGACGCCGGCGGCGACGCTCACGGTGCGGGTGAAGGTCGCGGGCTCCTCGGCGAGGGTGGTGGTGCCGGTGACGAGGGCAGCCAGCTCGTCATTGGTCGAGGGGCAGGCCTCGTCCCACACGGCGGTGGGGAGATCGAGGCCCTGAGCGGCGGCTTTGCGGCGAAGCGAGTCCACATCGACGAGGAAGGAGGTGTGTTGGCTGTTCACCAGTCCACTTTAGATTCTTTTGGCGGGAGTGCACAATGAACTCGCCGCGCCTCGTTATGGTGGGGAGTATGACGGAAACCCCTCGGACCACAGCTGAGCGCATCGACGCCTTCCTCCAGCGCCGCGATGCGGCCCACCGCGGCAATGAGAAGGCGGTGGAGAACCAGCACAAGCGCGGAAAGCAGACCGCTCGGGAGCGCATCACGGCGCTGCTCGATGACGATTCGTTCCAGGAGATCGACGAGTTCGCCCGTCATCACAACCACCAGTTCGGGATGCAGGACAACCGCCCCGACGGCGACGGCGTCGTCTGCGGCCTCGGCACGATCGACGGACGCACCGTGGCCGTGTTCGCCCACGACTTCACGGTCCTGGGCGGCTCCCTGGCCGAGGCCAACGGGCGCAAGATCGTCAAGGTCCAGGAGCTCGCGCTCAAGCTGGGCTGCCCGATCATCGGCATCAACGACTCCGGAGGCGCCCGGATCCAGGAGGGCGTCGGCTCGATCGCCCTGTTCGCGGAGATCTTCCGACTCAACGTCGCCTCGTCGGGCGTGATCCCGCAGATCTCACTGATCATGGGCCCCTCCGCCGGTGGCGCCGTGTACTCGCCGGCGCTGACCGACGTCACGATCATGGTCGACAAGACCAGCCACATGTACATCACCGGGCCCGACGTCATCAAGACCGTCACCGGTGAGGAGGTCGGTCACGAGGAGCTCGGCGGCGGCCGCACGAACAACAGCGTCTCCGGCAACGCCCACTACCTCGCCTCCGACGAGGAGGACGCGCTCAACTATGTCCGCGACCTGCTCTCGTTCCTGCCGCAGAACAACCTCGACCCCGCCGATGCCGACGAGTTCGAATCGGATCTCGGTCTCACCCCGGAGGACGAGGCACTCGACACCCTGATGCCGGATTCGCCCTCGCAGCCCTATGACATCCTCGACGTCGTCACCACCGTCGTCGACGACGGGGAGTTCCTCCAGGTCTCCGAACTCTTCGCCCCCAATGTCGTGACCGGCTTCGGCCGGGTCGAAGGCGTCAGCGTCGGCGTCATCGCCAACCAGCCGATGCAGCTGGCCGGCACCCTCGACATCGACGCCTCGGAGAAGGCGGCCCGATTCGTGCGGATGTGCGATGCCTTCAACATCCCCATCCTCACCTTCGTCGACGTCCCCGGCTTCCTGCCCGGCACCGACCAGGAGTACGGCGGCATCATCCGCCGCGGCGCGAAGCTCATCTACGCCTACGGCGAGGCGACCGTGCCGCTGATCACCCTCATCACCCGCAAGGCCTACGGCGGCGCGTACTGCGTGATGGGCTCGAAGCAGCTCGGCGCCGACATCAACCTCGCCTGGCCGAGCGCGCAGATCGCGGTGATGGGCGCCCAGGGCGCGGCGAACATCGTCTACCGGCGCAGGCTCAAGGCCGCCGAGGAGGCCGGTGAGGACGTCGAGGCGCTGCGGGACGAGCTGATCCAGGACTACGAGGATGCCCTCCTCAACCCGTACCTGGCCGCCGAGGAGGGCTACATCGACGCCGTCATCAGGCCGAGCGAGACCCGCAACCGGATCGTCCGGGCCCTGCGCGCGCTGAAGAACAAGCACGTCGACGCTCCCGCCCGCAAGCACGGGAACATCCCCCTGTGAGTGAGGACGCGCAGACGCACCCGGACGCGGCACCCGATCCGGGGACCGCATCCTCCGGTGCCGCCCGACCGGTCGTGCGCGCCCATGACGGCGAACCGGTGACCGAGGAGATGGCCAGCGCCGCGGCCGTGGCCGCGGTGGTCGCGATCCGTCAGGTCGCCGCCGCCTATGCCGCGCAGCAGGCGGCCGTGCACGCGCAGTCGCAGACGAGGAAGCACAACCGGGCCGGGTTCAACGCCCCCAGGCGCAATGTCCGCAGGCGGCTTCCCCTGACCTGGACGGCGCGGTAGGGCCGGCTCAGTACCCGAGCTTGGCGTTGACGAGGACGGGGATCGCCTCGGCGGCCTCATCGGCGACCGACAGGTCGACGTCGACGATCTCCAGCGTCTCCGCGCCCCCGAGTTCGGCGACGATGCGGCCGAACGGGTCGACGACGACGCTGTGCCCGACTCCGGTCGGCCCCGTCTTCGGGACGTCGACCCCGGTCACCTGCGGGTCGGCCTGCCCCAGGGCGACGATGAACATATTGGAGTCGAGCGCCCGGGCGCGGGCGAGGATCTGCCACTGCTCGACCTTGCCCGGCCCGGCTCCCCACGAGGCGGAGACGATGGCGATCCTCGCACCGCGGCGGCTGACCTCGGCGTAGAGCTTGGGGAACCGGATGTCGTAGCAGATCGTCAGGCCCATAGGCTCATCGGCGACGTCGATGAGCAGCGGCTCCTCCCCCGGGATCACGGTGTCGGATTCCTTGAAGCCGAAGGCGTCGTAGAGGTGGATCTTCGCGTATTCGCTCCGGGATCCGTCCGGGAGGTAGGCGGCGAGCAGGTTGATGACCTTGTCCTCGGTCGCGGCGAACTCGCCGACGACGACGATGATGCCCGACTCGGCGGCGAGCCTGGTCAGGGACGCCTGCCATGACTGCAGATGCTCCTCGGCGAGCACCCGCAGCCCTCGGCCGAATGCGGACATCGTCGCCTCGGGGAAGACCACGAGCTCCGCTCCCGCCTCGGCGGCCCGGCGGGTGTATTCCTCGACCTTGGACAGGTTGGCCGCGACATCCGTGGTGGAGTTGATCTGCGCGAGTGCGATTCTCATGGACCGTCCTCTGAACTCTCGGGTGCAGTCGATGCTGCACAGCGCTGGAATCGCCGAGGCGGTGGTCTGACTCGGCCTTTCCCGTTCAGGCTATCGCCCCTGCCCTCGCCGCGGAACCCGCACCCGCGCCGCGATCGCCCTCAGCGGAGGAACTCGCGGCCCGGGCGACCGCCTCGGTAGCGGCCGTGCACCCAGTAGTAGACGATGGTCGCGAGGACGACGAGGCCGGCGCACAGCATGAACATGCCGCTTCCGCCCGTCAGGGGCATCAGTGCCCCGAGGATGATCGGGCCGATTCCGGACCCGGCGTCGAGGAGCAGGAAGAACGACGAGGTCGCCACCGGCACCCGGGTCCGGTCGACCGATTTCACGGTGATCGCCTGCGCGCACGGCATGAGGGACCCGAAGCCGAGGCCGATGAGAACGCCGGCGAGGATGATCCCGGTCATCGTCGGAACCATCGCCAGGAGCACGTTCCCGGCGATGTTGAGGACGAGCACCGGGAAGATGACGACATTGTCACCGAGCACGTCCTGGATCCGGCCGACGAAGAGGCGAGCCGCCAGTGAGGCGATCGCGTAGGCGACGAAGAACAGCGAGGCCGCGCCGGCGACCCCATTGTCCTCGGCATAGCCGGCCAGGAACACCAGCGCCGCGGCGTATGCGGTGCCGGCGATGAGCATGATCAGTCCGATCCGCAGGCCCACCGGGTCGACGAGGGTGTTCAGCTGCAGACGCCACTTGCTCTCGCGCTGGGCGGCGCTGAGCTCCTGTTCGGGCAGCCTGATGACGAAGCACAGGACGAGGGCGACGACGGACACGAGCGCGGAGGCGATGAAGAGCATCGGGTAGTCGAACTCGCGCGGGAGGACGACGCCCAGATACGGTCCCAGGGCGGTGGACAGGGTCGTCGCGGTGCCGAAGTAGCCGGTGCCCTCGCCTCGGCGGGCCGACGGGATGATGCTCTGGATCGCGGTCATGATCGCGGTGTTGCCGGCCCCGAAGGCGATGCCGTGGATGAGACGGACGACGATGAGGAGGACGAGGGTGTCGGCCGCGAGATAGGCGACAGAGGCCAGGACGAACACGGCCATCGAGATGACCAGCAGCTTCCTCCGACCGATGAAGTCGAGGTACTTCCCGGTCAGGATGCGGGAGATGACGGCGCCGACGATGAACCCGGAGGAGGCGAACCCGGCGGCGGCGTCGCCCGCGGAGAACCGCGCGACGGCGTACCCGGCCATCGAGGTCATGAGCAGGTAGAACACCATCGACATCGCCAGGTTGAGGCAGATGCCGACGATGAAGTCCTTGGTCCACAGTCGTGAGTCCGTCACTGAGTCGTCTTCTCGCTTCCCGTCGGTGTTGTCGCACTGCTGTGTGCCTTGGAGAACCTATCCATGTTATCGGCACCTCCACCGCCCGATCCTCCCTCCGGACTGGTGATCTTGCTCTACTTCGCCGCCGGCCCTCTTCGCAGCCCCGCCGCTCATCGTCGGTTCGGGGCGGTGACCTGCGAGGACTGTGTCTCAGGTCATATAGAGTGGCGGCATGACCGAGAAGAGAATCCCCTCCCCCGTCGATGCCGTCGCCGAAGCCCACGTCGAGAAGTCCCTGGCCCTCTCGCCCTCCCTCGCCCTGTACCTCGGCCTGGACGGCGCCGAGGGGTTCGATGACTACTCCCCCGCGGGCCTCGCGGCCAAGCACGACCTGACCGTGCAGACGCTGCAGAGGCTCGCCGAGGCGGAGCAGACCGATGAGCTCGACGACGTCGATCTCGTCACCCTCGACGCGATGCGGGAGCGCCTGAGCGTCGACAGGGACCATTACGAGGCCGGCCTTGAGCATTCGAGCCTCAATGTCATCGCCTCTCCCCTGCAGGAGATCCGCGACGCCTTCGACCTGCTGCCGACTCAGACGATCGAGAACTGGGAGACCGTCGGCACGACCATGGCCGCCGTGCCGACCTCCGTCGCCGGCTATCAGGAGTCGCTGAGCCTGGCCAGGAGCCGCGGGCAGGTCGCCGCCCGGATCCAGATCGAGAGGGTCATCGCGCAGGCCGAGGACCTGGCCGAGCCCGGCAGCAGCTTCGACAAGCTGGTCGCCGGTGCCACCACGGTGCCCGATTCCCTCCGTCTCCAGCTCGAGTCCCACGCCGAGGCGGCCCGCGGATCCTTCGGACGTCTGGCTCAGTTCCTCCGCTCCGAGCTCCTCCCCGATGCACCGGAGAACGAGGCGTGCGGGCGCGAGATCTACGCCCTGTGCTCCCGCGACTTCCTCGGCGCCGAGGTCGACTTCGAGGAGACCTATGCCTGGGGACTCGACGAGCTCGCCCGGATCGACGCCGAGCAGCGCGAGGTGGCGGCGATGATCGATCCCGATGCCGATCTGTTCGACGTCATGGACCAGCTCAACAGGGATCCGCGGCGGACCCTGCACGGCACCGAGGCCCTGCGTGAATGGATGCAGCAGGTGGCCGATGAGGCGATCACGGAACTGGGCAGATCGCACTTCGACATTCCCGAGCCGGTGCGCACCATCGAATGCATGATCGCCCCCTCCACCACCGGGGGCATCTACTACACCGGCCCCACGGACGACTTCTCCCGCCCGGGCCGCATGTGGTGGTCGGTGCCCGAGGGAGTCACCGAGTTCGCCACCTGGCAGGAGAAGACGACCGTCTACCACGAGGGCGTGCCCGGTCACCACCTCCAGATCGGTCAGGCCACGTACGTCTCCGACACGCTCAACCGGTGGCGACGGCTGATGTGCTGGGTGTCGGGTCATGGTGAGGGCTGGGCCCTCTACGCGGAGAGGCTCATGGCCGACCTGGGCTACCTCGACGACCCGGCCGATCGTCTCGGCATGCTCGACTCGCAGCGGCTGCGAGCCGCCCGCGTCGTCCTCGACATCGGGTTCCACCTCGGCCTCGAAGCTCCGAAGAGCCTCGGCGGTGGGATCTGGGACCGGGAGAAGGCCTGGCAGTTCCTCACCGACAATGTCGCGATGGACCGCAGCTTCCTCGCGTTCGAGCTCGACCGCTACCTCGGGTGGCCTGGCCAGGCGCCGAGCTACAAGATCGGCCAGCGCCTGTGGGAGCAGTTCCGTGACGAGGCGAAGACCCAGCAGGGCACCGACTTCGATCTCAAGGCCTTCCACACCAAGGCCCTGCGGCTCGGTTCGGTCGGCCTCGACACCCTCGGCCGGGCGATGCGGCGGTAGCGCCCACAGGGCCACGGCACTGCGACGAGTCGGGGCCCTGTCTCCCGGCTTCAGCCGGGGAGCATGCTGCGCACCAGTTCGCAGGCCGCGGGGATCGGTTCGACGATCCTGATGTCGACCTCCCCGCGCAGGCGCCGGGCCGTCGCGCTCAGCGGTCCCCCGCCGATGATCATCGACTCCGCGCCGCGCTCGCGCCCCCGCCGGACCGCGTCGAGCAGCTGCCGGAACTGCTCGTCCGGGTCGGCGGCCAGGGCGAGCGGGCCCGCCGCGGTGAGTTCGATTCCGGTGAATCTCGCCTGCTCACCGTGAGCCACCACGAGGCGGTGCAGCGAGTCGGACAGCATCCGCGTCGTCGTGGCGATGCCGAAGGGACCGTCGGCCGCGGCGCGCAGGATCGCCGCCTGCCCGATCCCGACGACCGGGATCTTGAGGACCTCCGCCAGTTCCGTCCTGCCCGGGGCTCCGAAGGCGCAGACGATGATCGCATCGGCCCCGTGCTGCTCGGCCACCTGGTGGCCGAGCTGCACCACGGGCACGACCGATTCCTCCAAAGCCACGGGTTCGGTGATCATCCGGGGCCCGAACGGGGCGGTGTATCCATCGACCGTCCACTCGGAGAGCGTCTCCCGTGCCAGCTCGACCATCATGTCGGTCGTGTCGGCATTCGTGTTCGGGTTGATCAGGGCAATGGTGCCACGCTCAGACGACATCGACGAGATCCTCTTCCTGTCGAACGAAGTGAATACACACCCACCGGTGAGAGAATGACACCGTGAAGACCAGTGAAACAGCTCTCTCGGAAACCGAGCGGGTCACCGAAATCCTACGCAATGAGATCATTGACGGGATCCGCAAGCCCGGCAGCAAGCTTGTCGAACGAGAGCTCGCCAATGAACTCGGGGTCAGCCGTGTGCCCGTCCGCGAGGCCCTCAAGCAACTGGCCACCGAAGGCTTGGTCACTCCCCGACCCAATACCTGGTCGACGGTCCGCGAATTCAGCCCCAGTGATATTGCCGACCTCAATGAGGTCCGGGAGGCCTTCGAAGTCATGGCGTTCGAACTGGCCGCCCAGCGGCATACGCGAGAGGGACTTGCCAAGCTCGAGGCCGTGGTCAGGCGCGGGCGGGAGTCCTCGGACAAGGGCGATGCGATCGCCGCGCATCGGGCCGCCGCCGACTTCCACGAGACCGTCATCGAGCTGGCGGGCAATGATCTGCTCGGCGAGATCGGCGGCATGCTCAGTTCCCGTCTGCGCTGGCTGCTGGGCCAGCATGACGACCTCAGCTGTGTCGCGGACGAGCATGCGGAGCTGTATGAGGCCATCGCGCGACGTGACTCCGCCCTGATGAGAGAGCTCGTGCTCAACCATCTCAAGTCGAGTCAGCAGCGGCACTTGGAACACCTCAGCCATGAAGCGGCACAGACAGACTGAGACCGCGCTGCCCACAGGTCTCTGAAACGCAGACCCACTGCCCGCAGGCCTCTTAGAGTGTCGTGTGCAGCCGTTCTGCGGTCTGCACCCGGTTCAGTTCGCGAATGGCCAGCCCGTCATCGCCTTGCTGCGGGCGGGGGCATAGGTGCGAGCCTTGGACGTCGACATCTCCAGTCCGACCAGCGCTTCGGCCAGTTTGACCGCTGCAGAGACACCATCGATGACCGGGACATCGCACCGGGAGACGATCGCCTTCTTGAGATCGGCCATGCCTCCGCATCCGAGCACGATCACCTCGGCGTGATCGGCCAGGACCGCCAGCTCGGCCTCATCTGCGATCGCCTCGACGGCTCGCTCCGGCTCCTGTTCCAGTTCGAGCACCGCCAATCCCGAGGCGCGCACGGACGCGCAGTGTCCGTCCAGTCCGGCCAAGAGCAGGCGATCCTCGATCAGGGGAACAGTCCTGTCCAGGGTCGTCACCACGGAGAACCGGTGTCCCAGGAACATGGCCAGCGCCGCCCCTGCCTCAGTGATATCGACGACCGGGACGTCGAGAAGCTCCTGCAGGCCTTCGCGGCCGTGTTCACCGTAGCCGGCCTGGATCACGGCATCGAACTCTCCTGGGTATTTCATCACGGCGTCCATCACGCCGAGCGCCGCCAGATAGCTCTCGACGTTGCCCTCACAGGATTCAGCCCCGAACCGTGGCGTGAGGGGAATGATCTCCGTATTCTCCGACGCTGCTTCACGGGCTGCGTCGGCGATTCCTTCAGTCATGGACGCGGTCGTATTGACGTTGACCACCAAGATCTTCATAGTCGTGTCCTTCAGTGGGTCGTGGGGACGGCGATCTCCTCGCCATCGACTTCGCGGAAGGTGAAGTTGCGGCGGGCGACGAAGAAGTAGGCGATCGCCGCGATGCCCGCACCGCTGAACCACGAGAATTCGGAGATCGCGGAGAAAGTCGGAACCAGGGCCAGCACCAGGGCAATGGCAGAGGATGGGATGAAGACGCCGATCGCCCTCCAGTTGACACCACGGTGATAGAAGTACTCACCGTCGTTCGCTTCGGTGTAAAGCTGCGGGACGTTGACCTTCGTCTTCCGGACGATCCAGTAGTCGACCATGATGATGCCGAACAGTGGTCCGAGCAGTGCACCCAGCCCGCCAAGGAAGTAGACGATGACGATCGGCGAGTCATAGAGGTTCCATGGCAGGATCGCGAACCCGATGATCGCGCTGATGATGGCTGACTTCCGGAAATTGAGGTGACGTGGGAACAGATTGGTCAGCGCGTAGGTCGGAGCCACGAAATTGGCCATGAGGTTGACCGCGACCGTGAGAATCAGCAACGACAGGGATGCCAGTGCAACCAGAATCGGGCTGTCGATCGCTTCGACGATCTCAGCCGGTGAGCTGATGATCGTTCCGTCGATCTTGTACTGAGCTCCGGCGAAGGTGATGACGACGAGTCCGAAGACGAGCATGTTGACGGGAATGCCCCAGAAGTTGCCGACGATGATCGACCCGCGCTTCTTCGCAGCGCGAGTGAAGTCGGAGAAGTTGAGGACGAAGGTCCCGTAGATCGAAACCCACAGCGCGCCGCCGCCGAATATCTGCACCCACATCGGCAGGCCGGTCAGCGCATTGTCTGTTGACCACGCGATGGAGAAGTCGACCCGGACGAGCATCCAGATGGCCAGTCCGAGGAAGGTGACAAGGATGATCGGACCGGCGATCGCCTCGTATCTGCGGATCATCTCCATTCCGTAGCTGACGATGATGACCTGCACGATCCAGAGGATTGTGAACGAGAACCAGCCCAAAAGCGAGAGTCCGAGGAAGTCCGTCTCGGTCCAGGACTCGAGCACGGGGAAGAACATGACGAGGAGGACGTTGAGCACGCTGGCGGCCAAATAGGTCTGGATCCCGAACCACGCGATCGCGACGATTCCGCGCACCGACGACGCAAGCTGGGCACCGTGGACCCCGAAGGCGATGCGGCTCATCACCGGATAAGGTACGCCGGTCTTGTGGCCCATGATTCCCGAGAGGGTCAGCAGGATGAAGAGGAGACCCGCACCGACCATGAGGGCCAGCAGAATCTGCCATCCACCGAGACCGAGGGCGAACAGGCCAAGGGCGAAACCGTAGTTGCCCAGCGAATGGACATCGTTGGCCCACAACGTGAAGACGCTGTAGGCGGTCCAGCTCCGGCCTTCCTTCTTGCTCGGAGCAAGGTCGGCATTGTAGAAGCGCGGACTGATGCCATGAGCGGCCAACTGCTCGGGGCTCGGGCCCAGCTCCTCGATGCCCGGCACCACCTCGGTGACGTCATCAGGCTTCTCCCCAACGGAATTCGACATAGGCTCCTCCAGATTCCAATCAGACGAAGGAGGGCTCCAGAGCTGCCCACTCCGTCGTGGCTGCGATCGTTGACTCTTGTAGCGTAGGTCACATTTCGCGTATTACGCAATATGGAATACCAAATATTCCGTTAAGCGGCCAAGTTTTGACCGATCTGATCGCGTGAATGTCCACCGATTGGTATGCCATATTTGGCGGCGCGGCCAACCTCTTGACAGCTTATGGAACACGGATCTGACCCGCCCACCCGGCAGGAATCCGGAGAGATCGTGGCCGTGAGTCTGCGGCGGGGAACAGCGGACTTGAGATCGACGATTACGTGAACGCGGCGATTCGAGCTGTTCCGCGACCCCCTCGCGACCGACCTATCGACCTCGGTCGGTGATCCCGAGCATGCGCGCGTGCAGTCCCCGCACCTCGGCGACGAGTTCCTCGACCGGGCCCCTGACGTCGATGCCGGGGGCCACCTGCCGGATCGACAGCGGGCTGACCGGACCGGGCGCGATCCCCCAGTCGGCGTACCATTCGCGGGTCTGCTCGGTGCCGGTGGCGTAGATGATCGGACCGAGTCCCACCCAGGCGTGCGCGGCCGAGCACATCGGGCAGTGTTCGCCCGATGTGTACACGGTGCTGAGCGCCCGGTCCTCCGGACTCATGTTCGCCGCCGCCCAGCGCGCAATCTCGAATTCGGGATGGCGGGTGCGGTCTCCGCCGGAGACGCGGTTGCGGTCCTCGAACACGGCTTCGCCGTTCGGATCGACGAGGACAGAGCCGAATGGCTCGTCGCCGTCCTCGAGCGCCGCGGCGGCCAGTTCGACACAGCGGCGCAGATGGCCGGCATCGACCTCGCTCAGCTCACGCAGGGAAACTGTCATGAGGCGAGAGTACCCCGATCGTGTCGGCCCAGCAGAGGAGTTCGGCCACTCACATCTCGGCGTCGACGTCCTTCGCGGTCGGGTCCCACTTGATGATTCCGACCGCGATCGCCCCGGCCAGCGGTGCGCAGGCGACGATCCAGAACACCCCGGTGCCCATGGACGCGGCGAGGATCGGGAACATGATGAGCGAGACGATCGAGAACGAGCGCAGCACGGACTGGTTGAAACCGATGCCCACGCCGCGCAGCCTCGTCGGGTAGGACAGAGTTGCGTAGTTCATGAGGTTCGCGCCCGGTCCGCCGGCCTGGGCGAAGACGAAGGCGGCGAGCATCGCGACCGACACCAGCACGAGGGCGCCGGACGGGATGCCGACGATCGCGAGCAGGATGAGCGCGGTCGCCTGGATCGCGAATCCGATCAGGGTCATTCTCCGGCTGCCGAAGCGGTTGACGATCGACATTCCGAGCAGACCGCCGATCGCACCGAAGCCGAGGTTGATGACCAGCGAGGACACGATGGTGACGAAGGGTCCCTGCTGGAACAGGGTGGAGATGATCAGCGGAGTGCCATAGGCGACGGCGTTGTAGCCGAAGGTCGAGAACACCGACACGCACAGGGCGACGATCGTGCGGATGCGGTAGCGGGGCGAGAACAGCTCGGCGAACACGGCCCACCGCTTGTCGGCGCGCTGAGCTGCGGCCGGGGCGGTCGACTCGGGGGCGAGCTCGACGTCGAGGCCGTGATGCGAGCGCATGACGTCGACGGCGCCCTTGAGATCCCCCTGATCGGCCAGCCACTGCGGCGACTCGGCGAGGTAGCGCCGGCGGACGAGGAGCACGATGACGGCGGGGACGGCGCCGAAGCCGACGACCACGCGCCAGAGGATGGCGTGCTGGTCGTAGGGCAGGGTGATGAAGAAGATGAGCACGATGAGGTAGCCGATGCCGGTGGCCATGTACCAGGCCGGCGACCAGGCGTTGACGCGCTGGGACCGGTTGCCCTTGCCCTTGAGCTTGGAGAACTCGGCGAGGAAGGCCATCGCGACCGGCAGGTCGAGACCCACCCCGATGCCCATGATGAAGCGGAAGACGATCAGCGTCCACTCCTCGGGGGCGAGCGCGCACCCGATCGCGGCGACGACGAAGAAGACCATGTCGGCCATGAAGAGCTTGTAGCGCCCGAACCGGTCGACGAGGTAGCCGCCGAAGAGCGCGCCGATGACCGCACCGACCATGATCGAGGCGTTGACGAGGCCGGTCATGAATCCGGACAGGCCGAACTGCTCCTTGATCGCGGTGATCCCGAATGCCAGGGACGAGAAGTCGTAGGCGTCCATGAAGATGCCGCCGAGTGCGAGGATGATCACGGCCTTCGTCTTCGTGCCCTGCGAGCCGAATTCGGCCAGCAGCGAGTTGACGTCCGCGGCCGAGCGGACGATCCGTTTCGTCGCGGTCGTGGGGGCGGAGGTGTCGGTGGCTCGTGCGCTGCCGCTCAGGGAGGCGGTCGTCGGTTCTGATTCAGTCACAATCGTCGAGTGTGAAGGGGAATGCCTCGGCACCGGGCACCCCGCGTCATACTCCGTCACAGTAGGTTCCGTCGAGCGCCGAGTCGCCCGACTCAGCGGCGATGACTCCGCCTCCGCGCCGACATTTGCACTCCCGCCGCCGGACGACCGATTCCGCCTTGGCACCCACCGTCGCACGAGCCGCCGCTATGCTCGACGGCAGGAGGTGACGGCCGATGACCCCACTGACGAATGTCACGATCTGCGGCACCTGCGGCGTCGAGTTCGCCCAGCCCACTCCCCCGGTCTGTCCGATCTGCGCGGACGAACGACAGTTCGTACCCGGCGACGGACAGATCTGGACGAGCCGCGAGCGGCTCGAGTCCGAGGGGCACCGACTCGTCGTGAAGGAGCGCGAACCCGGCCTCTTCGCCCTTCACGTCGAACCGCGGTTCGGCATCGGCCAGACGTGCTATCTCGCGCAGACCGAGCACGGCAACCTGCTCTTCGATGTCCCGGCCTGTATCGACGCCGAGGCGGTCGCCGCCCTCGACGAGCTCGGCGGGGTCGCGGCCATCGCCCCCAGCCATCCGCACATGTTCGGCGTCCAGCTCGAATGGAGCGTCGCCTTCGACGGTGCCCCGATCCACATCTGCTCCGCGGACTCCGAGTGGCTCCAACGCCGAGGTGAGGCGATCGTCTTCTACGACGATGCCGTCGATGTGCTGCCGGGGGTGAGACTGCAGAAGGTCGGGGGCCATTTCGCCGGCAGCGCGATCGCGCTGTGGGCCGGCGCGGACGATCGCGGGGTGATGCTCAGCGGCGATTCGATCGGCCCGGTGGCGCGCACGGGGTGGGTGACATTCATGCGCAGCTTCCCCAACTACCTGCCGCTGTCGGCCGCCGTCGTCAGGCGCATCGCCGCCTCGGTGGCCGCCCTCGACTTCGACCGGATGTACGGCAACTTCGGTCAGCAGATCTCAGAGGGAGCCCACCGGGCGGTGCAGGAGTCGGCGCAGCGCTACGCGGAGTGGGTCTCGGGCGAGCACGACGACCTCACCTGAGAACCAGCAGGTCGAGCTGAACTCCGAGGAGCTCGACGACCTCACCTGAATGCCTCACGGCCGCGGCTTCGGCACGGCTATTCGAGTTCGACCCCGCGCTTCTCAGGCAGCAGGAACATCGCGAGGAACTGGATGAGGTAGATGACCGGCAGGAGGGCGAGCGCGAATCCGAAGCCGAAGGATCCGGCGAGCAGCGCGATGACGACCGGGGCCAAGCCGCCCAATGCCCGACCAATGTTGAAGATGACGTTCTGGGCGGTGGCCCGCACCTCGGTGGGGTACATCTCGGCCAGCAGCGCACCGTGGCCGCCGAGCATGCCGTTGGCGAATGCCCCCATGAAGAAGCCGCCGACGAGCAGGGCGGTCGGGTCGGTCATCTGACTGTAGACGAGGATCGAGATGATCGCGCCGGCCTGGAAGATCCAGAACGCGGGGCGCCGCCCCACACGGTCGGCGACCTGGCCGAAGATGAGGATTCCCGAGAGCATTCCGATCACGGTCACGGCCGTCCACAGGGACCCCTTCGTCACGCCGAGGTCCATCTGCTCCGACAGGTAGTTGGGCAGCCAGGAGATGATGCCGAAGTAGCCGAAGTTCTGCACCGTGGTGAGGACGATGAGCGCGACCGTGATCTTCACCGTCGACCTGTCCTTGACCAGTGCCGAGAGCTTGGCGCCGAACGACAACTCGTCGACGCGGCCCCCACCCTCCTCGGAGTGCGCCTGCTTGAACTTCTCCGGCTCGTCGACACCGCGGCGGACGACGAATGCGTAGATCGCGGGGAACAGTCCGACGACGAACAGCCCTCGCCACCCCCACAGGGCGATGATCGGTGCGGAGATGATGGCGGCGAGGAACACGCCCAGTTGGAAGCCGACGCCCACCCATGACGTCGCCCGCGCTCGCTGGTTCGCCGGCACCGCCTCGGCGGCCAGGGCCATGCCGATCCCGAACTCCCCGCCGATGCCGATGCCGGCGATGAACCGGTAGGCGGCCATGTCCCAGTAGCCCTGCGCGAGAGCGCTCAGCCCGGTGAAGACGGCGAAGATGAGGACGGTCCAGGTGAGGACCCGGACTCGACCGTGACGATCGGCGAGCGCGCCGAAGACGACTCCGCCGAGGACGGCACCGAGGAGGGTGATCGTCGACAGGGACCCGGCCTCGACGTCGGTGAGACCGAAGGAGACGATGATGCCGCTGAGCGCGAAGCTGAGGATGAGCAGGTCGAAGCCGTCGAGACCGTATCCGACGGCCGCGGCGAACAGGGCCTTGAGGCGATATCGCGGCTGGGGATCATCGGTCGTGCGGCCCGAGGTGTGGGGCGTGGCGGATGTCATCGGGTTCCTCGTCAAGGTCGGCAGGCGGGGCACCGGTCGCGGCGGTGCACCAGGGCCCGTGGCGAAAACGGCCGCAGACCATTATCCATGACCGGCCGACGGGCGCGATAATCGATGGCATATCCTTGACCGGCACTAGAACGCATGTTCGAATAGAGTCATGAGATGGGAACGGCAGAACGGAGAGCTCTTCGCAGTCCAGGGACTGGTCCGCAGTGTCTCCACTCCGGAGTTCGCGGGCATGACCTTCCACGAGGTGCTGGCGAAGTCCGCCCTCAACAAGGTGCCCGCGGCCAGTTCCATGCCGTTCACGTGGACGATCAACCCCTATCGCGGCTGCTCACACGCCTGCGTCTACTGCTTCGCCCGGAACACCCATCGGTACCTCGACCTCGATTCGGGAGCAGATTTCGACCGGCAGGTCATCGTCAAGATCAACACTCCCGAGGTGCTGGCCGCCGAGGTGTCCAAACCGAAGTGGACGCACGAGCTGGTGGCGCTGGGGACCAACACCGACCCGTACCAGCGCGCCGAGGGCCGGTACGCGCTGATGCCGGGGATCATCACGGCGCTGGCCGAGCACGACACACCGATGTCGATCCTGACCAAGGGAACCCTCCTGCGTCGCGACCTGCCCCTGCTCGCCCGGGTCGCCGAGGATGTGCCGGTCGAGCTCGGGATGTCGATCGCCGTTCACGACGACGAGCTGCAGCAGGCGATCGAGCCGGGCACTCCGACGACGACGGCCCGACTGGCCACGGTGCGGGCCGCGGCGGACCTCGGGTTCGATGTGTCGGTGTTCCTCATGCCCGTGCTCCCGAAGCTCACCGACTCCCTCGACCACCTCGATCAGGCCCTGCGGGCGATCAGGGACGCAGGGGCGACCCGGGTGGTCTATGGGGCCCTGAACCTGCGACCAGGTGCGCGGGAATGGTTCTTCGAGTGGCTCGAGCGGGAACACCCCGAGCTCCTCCCCCGCTACCGTCGGATGTACGCGAACTCCTCGTATGCCTCGAAGGAGTATCGGAGCTGGTTGGCCGAGCGCATCAACCCGCTCATCGACAGGTACGGGCTGCGTGGCTCCACCGACGAAGACCCCGCCTCCGACAGCACCGCGGAACCAGGTGCGGGGAGGCCGATCAGCTGGCAGAGGTTCCGGGCCCGGCGCGAGCAGATGCGGCCGCACGCAGCCTCCGGCCCGGACCTCACGCCCCCGGCCCAGGCAGCGCTGTTCTGAAGACCGGCCCCCGCACTCGTCCCGTCGGTCCCCGCACCCCCAGTCGGCCCCTGACGCAGACCATGAAATAAACGAGACGGCCGAGCGGTTAACCCCACAGCAACCGACAGCACAGGCACTTCCAGGAGCGATTGGGTGACGACCATCATCGGCCACACAGGACTGACCCCCGACGCCCTCCGCGAGACGTTCTCCCATTTCCCGCAGGGCGTCGTGCTCATCGGGGCACAGGTCGGCGGCACCCGCCAGGGACTGGTCGCCTCCACCTTCACGGTCGGGATCTCTCTCGATCCGCCGCTGGCCAGTGTCGCCATCCAACTCGGCTCCTCCACCTGGGAGCTGCTCCGCTCGGCCCCGTCCATCGGAGTCTCACTCCTCGGCTCCCACCAGTCGGGTCTCGTGCGCCAGCTCGCCTCCGCCGACCGCAGTCGCCGGTTCGCCGGGGTCGAGACCGCCGTCGACCTCGATGGAGCGCTGACGGTCACCGACAGCCCGGCCCACCTGTGGACCCGTGTACGCAGTGAGATGTCGGCCGGCGACCACACCTTGGCCCTGCTGGAGATCCTCGACGCGTCCACCTCAACGAATCGGGACGCGCTCGTCTTCCACCGCAGCTCCTTCAAGAACATCGCCGCAGACTGATCGACTCCCCGGGCGGGCCCCAGGCCGGCACCCCCAGCCTCGTGGAATAAACCCCACCCCGGACCCGGTTGGCACCGACATGAGGATTGAGATCTGGTCGGACATCGCCTGCCCCTGGTGCTTCATCGGCAAACGCCGGTTCGAAACCGCCCTGGGCCGCTTCGACCACAAGGAAGACGTCGACGTCGAATGGCACAGCTACCAGCTCGACCCGGGTCTGCCCGAGCATTTCGACGGCACCGAGGCCGAGTACCTCAGCCGGTCCAAGGGCATCTCGGTGGAGCAGGTCAGGCAGATGTTCACCCACGTCACCCAGCAGGCGGAGGGAGAGGGTCTGCGCTACGACTTCGACTCCGTCGTCGTCGCCAACAGCTTCACCGCCCACCGGTTCCTCCACCTCGCCAAGACCCAGGGAGTCATGAGCGAGGCCAAGGAGGCTCTCCTGTCCGGTCATTTCGAACACGGCCGTGACATCGCCGATCACGACTACCTCGCCGAGGTGGGCCGGAGCCTCGGCATCGACCCGGCTCTGACCCGCAGGGTCCTCGAATCCGATGAGTTCATCGCCGAGGTGGAGGCCGACATCGCCGAGGCTCGCGCCCTCGGCGTCACCGGCGTCCCGTTCTTCGTCATCGACCGCAAGTACGGGATCTCCGGTGCCCAGGCTCCGGAGACCTTCGCCGAAGCACTCGAGACGGCGTGGCAGGAGAGTCACAGCCTCACGGTCCTGGCCGGGGGCGCCTCTCGTCCCGGGGCCGAACCCGGCGGTGCCGTCTGCGGCCCCGAGGGCTGCGACTGAGGCCTCACCGCCCGCGCGATTGGACGATAATGTAGTCCACTATGGACATCTCCGCGCAGTCACTGGTCGGGTTCTTCGAATCCACGAGCCTCGTCGAGGCGCAGCTGCTGCTGGCCAGCTTCGTCCTCTGCTCGTTCATCGGCTTCGAACGGCAGTTCCGGCAGAAGGCGGCCGGCTACCGCACGCACGTGCTCGTCGGCATCGGCTCCTGTGCCTTCACCCTGATCTCGACCTACGGGTTCGCTGCGGTCCTCGACAGTGAGACCGTGCTCGACCCGTCGCGCATCGCCGCGCAGATCGTGTCCGGCATCGGCTTCCTGGGCGCGGGGGTGATCTTCAAGGGGCGCAACGTCGTTCGCGGCCTCACGACCGCCGCGACCATCTGGGTGGCCGCGGCCGTGGGCATGGCGTGCGGTGCCGGCATGCTGTCCCTGGCGACGATCGTCACCCTCGTCCACCTGCTCACCCTGTTCGTCATCGCCCCGCTGATCGCCAAGCTGCCCGACCACGACCGGCACCGGCTGCTGCGCATCACGTATGTCGACGGCGAAGGCATTCTGCGCAAGATCCTTGCCGAGGCCAGCACCATGGGGTTCACGAATTCGATCCTCGACACGAACCGGATCGAGGGCGAAGGCGGAACCCGCCTCGTCCAGATCGACGTGAAATTCCTCGGCAAACCCCCGCTGCAGTCGCTCATCCCCGAACTCCTCGAGATCGACGGCGTGGAGAAGGTCAACCTCCGGGAGGATCAGGTCCACTCCGGAGATGACGACCGGATGTGAGGCTTCAGCCTCTCGCCAGATGCCCACCGGTCTGCCCGTC
Source organism: Brevibacterium sp. (assembly GCA_031179165.1). Taxonomy (GTDB): domain Bacteria; phylum Actinomycetota; class Actinomycetes; order Actinomycetales; family Brevibacteriaceae; genus Brevibacterium. The sequence continues at coordinate 38,279 of JAPSIC010000001.1, read as the reverse complement.
GAACCGCCTCCGCGTCGGCCATGACAGCGCGAGGTAGATGACGAAGGAGATGACGAACGACGGGATCGTCGCCCCGATGGGACTCGGGTAGACGTAGGTGAGGACGTACGAGGAGGCGGCGCCGACCACCCACACCGCCACCGCGGACCAGTTGACCCCTCTGAGGTAGGAGTAGATCCCGCCGGAGTCCTTGAGGACGTCACGTGAGTACGCGCGCCGTTTGACGATGTAGTAGTCGACGATGACGATCGCGAACACCGGGACGAAGAAGGCGCCGATCATCACGAGGAAGTCGGTGAACTGATTGAGCAGGTCCAGCCACATCGCTCCGAGGATCGAGATGCCGCCGAGGATCAATGCCGTCGGAAGGAACCGCAGCGCGACCTTCGATTGGGCGTTGACGACCGAGTTGACCATTCCGTAGACGACCATGGTGTTGGTGGCCATGACGGACAGGAAGATGACGATCGCCAGGGCCCACCCGAACTCGGCGACGAGGACGGTCGGGTCGAAGGGCGCCGTCTCCCCACTCTCGAGCCAGACGTAGCAGAAGGCAGTCAGGCCCAGAGTCATGGCGAGCACCGTCGACAGGACGTAGCCGATTCCCGAGCCGATGATCCCCGCCGTCTGCGACTTCGCCAGGCGGTTGAGGTCGCCGGAGAGCACGGTCCAGGAGATCGCGGTGGCGATGACGATGTCCAGAGCGATGGCCGGGGTGATCCCGAGGGAGGGGTCGGCCGCGATCTCGGCATAGGCCGCCGGGCTGTGGCCGGAGAACGCGACGATGAAGACGGAGGCCATGACGAGGAGGATGAGGACGGCTAGCCAGGGTTCGGCCTTCTCGATTCCCTTGTGCCCGAGGATCGCCAGGCACACCACGAGGGTCTGGCACAGGATGGAGAACAGGATCGGGTTCGAGAACCCAGTCGCCTGCGCCACCACGTAGTTGACGGTGACACCGGCGAGCATCGCTTGCACCCAGCTCCATCCCATGAGGATGATGACGTTGGCGGCCACGGGCAGGAAGCTGCCTTTGGGTCCGAACGCTCCGCGAGTGATCGCCATGGTCGCAAGCCCCGTGCGGGTGCCGATGTTCCCGATGAGCGTGAGAACGACGGTGCCGATGAGGGTTCCCGCGACGATTGCGATGAACGCGGTCGGATACGAGATCCCCGGGACGAACAGGGTTCCGGTGAGCAGGGTGGTGACGACGAGGTTGGCGGCCAGCCAGATCATCAGCATCCGAGGCATGCTCAAGGTGCCCCGGATGACGCCGCCCTCGTCCACGGTCGCTTCGAGCTTGGCCTCAAGGCTGCGGTACCAGTTCATGGCGTCCCTTCCTCGGGAACGGTCGACAGGTGCTCATGGATGGCGACGAGGCGTCCGTCGTCCTTGCGGCGGAAAACGATGGTCTCCCGCTCGCGGTAGGACTCCACCCCCGCCTGCGTGCTCACCGTCGTGTCGACCGTGTGGGAGAAGACCGCGCCCCCGGGGAAGGTCTGGATGAGGGTGTCGAGCGAGCGGCATTCGACCACCGACCACCCCTCGTCGAGCCAGGATGACCACGTGTCCTCGTAATCCTTGCGAGAGCCGAACCGTCGCGCTTCGGGGTGGAAGATGAATGAGGCGTCCTCGGCGAAGTGGGAGAAGTAGTCTTCGGTGTCCGTGCGAAAGAACGCATCCACGATGTCGCCGGCGGCCCGGCGGACCTCGTCGACAGTGGGTTCGAGCGGAGCGGGTTGCATGGCGATCAGCTGCTTTCGGCCGGGTTGAACTGCAGAGTGATACGAACTCTAACGAACGTGTGACGGTCGGCACTGTCCACTATGGACGAATTCTCACCCCGACTGTCCGGTCTGGAGCGCTATCGCCGAAGCGGTTCTGCCTCGTGACCTGCATTGCATAGTGAGACGTCCTCCCAGGCCCAGCGGCGTTCGCCTAGGTTCTGTTGAAGGTCAGAACCCACGGTCGGCATCTGTGATCGCGGGTTACGCACGCAGGAGGGAGCTGTGTCGGTGCAGGTTGAGTTGATCTCGATTGTGGTTCTGGCGGCGATGTTCGTCATCGCCACGTGGCGTGACATCAATATGGGATTCCTCGGGTTCATCGCTGCGGCCGGAGTCGGCGGGCTTGTCCTCGGGCAGACTCCGGAAGAGTATCTTGCCGGATTCCCCGTCGATCTGTTCCTCACTCTGGTCGGGCTCACCTACCTGTTCGGATTCGCTCAGAACAATGGGGCCATCGAAGTTCTCGTCAACTGGTTCGTCAGACTGGTCGGCGGCAGAGCTGGCGCCATGCCCTGGATCTTCTTCGCTCTCACCGCCATCCTCATCGCCTTCGGCGCGCTCTTCGCCGTCGCCATAGTCGCCCCGCTCGCTCTGTCGTTCGCGCGACGATACAAGATCAATCAGTTCATGATGGGGCTGATGGTCGTCCATGGCGCCTTGGCCGGCGCATTCTCACCGATCAGCGTCTACGGTATCTTCATCAACGACTATCTGACCGCCAACGGCTTCACTCCGAGTCCGGTGTCTCTGTTCTTCGCCCCTCTGGTCTTCAACACCGTCTTCGCAGTCGCCGTTCATCTGATTCTCCATCGCAGGATCGGCCTCCGGGCAGCCGACGACGATGCGGTTGAGCCGGAAACTGGTATCTCGGTCAGAACGACAAGTCGGACGCGCTTGACCACTCAGCAGGTTCTCACCCTGATCGGTCTCGCGGCCATGGCCGTGTCCGTTCTCGTGTTCAGCTGGGACGTCGGTCTGGTCACGATTGTGATCGCCGTCGTCTTGGCCATCATCTATCCGTCCGCGGGCAGAGCGGCGATGACGAAGGTGTCATGGTCGGTCGTCATCCTCATCACCGGTGTCCTCACCTACATCTCGGTGCTGCAATCGGCTGGGACTGTCGAGTGGGTCTCTGCGGGGATTACCGCGATCGGCATTCCCCTCCTGGCCGCGGCACTGCTCTTCTACCTCTCCGGCCTGGTCTCGGCCCTGGCATCATCGTTGGCCATCATCGGGGTGGTCATCGCCTTGGCAGTGCCGTTCCTGGAATCCGGGGACGTGCACGTCGGAGGATTCGTGGCGGCTCTCGCCATCGCGGCCACGATCGTCGATATCAGTCCGTTCTCCACCAACGGGGCAATGCTCTTGGCGAACGTGGATGCGACTATCCGGGATCGCTACTACCGACAGATGATCGGCTATGCCGGGCTCATGTGCCTCATCGGCCCCGGCCTCGCGTGGGTGGTTGCGGCAGTGCCGACGGCTCTGTCGTAGGGGCGCACTCCATCATCGGCCCTGTTCGGCCTGTGACGGCCTCGCGCTCCTCAGCCGCATGGAACCGGTCTCCTGGCAGCGGCCATGCCCCGACAGCGCCTCGCCGAGCAGGGCCGGTCGAGGCACCCGCCCACAGCTCGATCGCGAACTCGTCACCGCGCGCATGGGCGTGACTGGCACAGCAATGGCTCCGGGCACCATGTCGGTACCCGGAGCCGGTGAAGCCGCTCATGACGACTCGGTCGCCGTCGTGGAGCCACCGTTGCAACGGCAGCAGCGGAGGTGATCTCCTCAGACAGATCGGAGCAGGTGGTTCCTGGATCATCGGCAGTCTGACCGATCGGTCACCCGCTCCTTCAGGCCGCATCCGGTTGGCGAATGCGGCCTGGTCAGGCGAACAGGCTCACCCCTCCCGGCCCCACCAGGCAGCCGAGGACGATGAGGACGATGCCCCATACCATCTGGCGCCGGAACAGGGCGAAGATGCCGGAGATCACCAGCAGTGCCGCAATGATCCACAGGATTGTTGCCATGATTCACCTCAATTCTTCAGCTGTGCCGACCGACGTCGGCCCAGCGGCTTGGATTCTTGACGATGCTCAGTGCCGACCGCGGTCGGCGTCCGGGTCAGGGGGAAGGTCGGACCGCCGTTCGGGATGGGCGCCACGACCCTGGCCGGTGTCGTCATCGAACCGGGACTCGCCTGGTCGGTCGGGTCCGTCGCCGAGGCGGGAGTCACCTCGGCGGTCGGGTCCGTCTCCGAAGCCGGAATCACCTCGGCGGTCGACGCCGGCGTCCCGACGATCGGTACCGTCCCGACGGTCGCCCGTCCGGTCGTTGGTCAGCTCGGTGCCCTCACCTCGGCGGGTGTCGACGTCCGGATCGAGCTCATCGGCCCGCTTCAGACGCTCTTCCTGCTCGCGGCGCTTGGCCTCGACCTCCTGGTCTTGAAGGCCCGCATGGTTGTTCAGCTGGTCGGCCTCGACGGAGCGCTGCTCGGCCTCGGCCTCTCGCCTCTTCGCCTCGGCGGCCTGAGCCTGAGCGTCGGCTTCGGCCCTCTTCGCCTGGGCCCGCTGCTCCTGCGCTTCGGCCTCTCGGGCTTGGACCGCGGACTGCTCCTGAGCGGCCTCCTCACGGATCCGTGCGGCCTCCTGCCGCTTCTTGTCCGGGGACTTGCGCATGACCGCGACGATGATTCCGATGATGATCAGAACGACGACGATCGCCACGATGATCCAGATGATGGTCGAGGTATTCATGGAGACTCTCCCTTGCTCGATATCCGATTGTCAGCAATCAGGGCGATTCGTTTCATAGTTGCACGGTTGTTATCCCCTGACAAGCCCCTTTGTGAACGACACCGAGGCGCGTTCCGGCGGTGCCGATGCATGCGGCACTGCGGTCTCGGTGCAATCAGGCGGTACTGATCAAATACTCAAGGAGGCGGATTAACGTGACGATTGTCGGTGTCCCCCAGTGACACGTCATTTCTCAAAGGGAGGAACGAATCATGACCGATACCGTGAAAGTGCCCCAACCCGCTGGAACGTCGACCACCGAACGGGAGAACGCCGAACGCGGCTTCACCGCCTCGCCATCCCTGGCCAAGAACCTGCAGACCGTCCTCGTCGACTTCATCGCGCTGCAGCTGGTCGCGAAGCAGGCCCACTGGAACATCGTCGGACCGAACTTCCGCGACCTCCACCTCAATCTCGACGAGATCGTCGACATCGCCCGTGCCGGAGCGGACGAGATCGCCGAGCGGATGCGCGCCCTGCATGCCACCGCCGACGGGCGACCGGCCGTCGTCGCCGAGCAGACCGCTCTGCCCGAGTTCCCCGCCGGTGAGATCACCACTCACGACGCCATCGATCTGACGGTGCGTGCGGTGGAATCGACGGTGGGAACGATGCGCCAGGTCCATGACGAGGTCGACTCCGCCGACCCGACCACGGCCGACATCTTCCACGAGTTCATCGCCAAGCTCGAGCAGCAGGCATGGTTCCTCAGCGCGGAAACCCGCACGCCGTCCGACTGACCTCAGCGGTCGGCTGACCTGGGCCTGACCTCGATCGCTGACTGCTTCTCCGACAGTCGGACGAACCACCGGCGACCACGGGTCGCCGGTGGTTCGTCGTTGTCAATAGACTTCAGTCATGCCCTACTCCGAGGACTCCCCCGCTCACGCGGCGATCGTCTACAACCCGGTGAAAGTCCCCATCGAACGGGTCCGCCGTGCGGTCGAGGCTCAGGAACGCGAACACGGATGGGACAAGTCCCGGTGGCATGCGACGAGCAGTGCTGACTCCGGCCGCGCTGCCGCCTACGACGCCATCGCGAGCGACCCGAGCGTGGTCATCATCGCCGGCGGCGACGGCACCGTGCGGACGGTGTCCGAAGTGATCGTCGACAGCGGGATTCCGATCGCCCTGCTCCCCTTCGGCACCGGCAATCTTCTGGCCCGGAATCTCGGACTGCCGCTGGCGAATGTCACCGCCTCCGTGCGCGCCGCGTTCGGGGGGACGACACGGCAGGTGGACACCGCCGTCGCCGAGCTCGAGGACGAGGAGGGCACTCGCTCGACGCATCGATTCCTGGTCATGGCCGGGATCGGCCTCGATGCGGAGATGGCGACCAACACCAATGCGCTGGTGAAGAAGCACCTCGGCTGGTTCGCCTATGTCTCCCCGATCGCGCGCTCGATCTTCGCCAACAGGCTCTTCACGATGCACTACCGGGTCGATGCCGGTCCGGAGAAGTCGACTCATGCGCACACCGTCATCGTCGGCAACTGCGGGACCCTGACGGGAAACATGCTGCTGCTGCCCGGCGCCGAGGTCGATGACGGGCAGTTGGACGTCGTGGTCTTCCGTCCCAAGAACTGGTTCGGCTGGACGAAGATCGGCACGCGGCTGACGACTCAGGGAATCGCGAACCTGTCCCGATTCGGTCGCAGCCTGGTCCAGTTCAACTCCGACCTGCAGGCCCTGCCCTACGGCAAGGGCGGAGCGTTCGAGGCTCGGTTCGAAGTCCCTCACATCGTCCAGCTCGACGGCGACAGCTTCGGCCACATCATCAGCGCACGGATCAGCATCCGACCTTCCACGCTCAGCATCCGAGTGGATGCCAGGCGAAGCTGACGATCCCCCTCAACGGCATCTAGCATGGGCGATATGCGCGAGCATCAATCGGATCCGCGGCACTCGACTTTCGCAGCAGTCTGCTGGATCGCCGCCGCTCTCATCTGGTTCATCGCCGAGGCGGTGGCGGCGTCGGCGTTCCCGAACTACTCGTATGCGACGAATTACATCAGTGACCTCGCCGTTCCCGATGTCGAGGTGCTCAGTGGCCGTGCGATCGATTCGCCGCTCCACATCCTCGTCACCGTCGCGTTCGTCCTCCAGGGTCTGCTGTTCGCCATCGGCGCGGTCGGCCTCTGCCGACGTTCGGCGTTCCCGCTGCGCGGGGCCTTCGTCGCCCTTGCCGTGGTGCATGCGCTCGGCATGTTGACTATCGCCGTGATCCACGGTGGACGGCAGAATGTCGAGCTCGGGCTCGACACGTTCCATCTGCTCGGAGCTGTCGTGGCCTTCGTCGCCGGCAACCTCGCCGCCGTCGTCGCAGGACTCGCCCTGCTCAGGGCGGGCGACCATCGCCTGCTCGGCTGGGGCAGCATCGTTCTCGGCGTCGCCGGTCTCCTCGGGCTCGTCATGCTCCAGGTCGATGTCCGAGCGCTGTCGGTGACCCTGCTCCCCGATGGGGTCTGGGAGCGGATCACCTTCTACACGATCCTCGTGTGGGAGGTCGTCGCGGGCGCCGTTGTGCTCGCGACCCGGACCTACTCCGTCTCCCACTCCCAGTAGTTCCAGAAGATCGCCGGGTCGAGGGTCGTCGTCGACACGTTCTTGACTCGATCGGTGTGGATGGTCAATGACGGATGCTGGAACAGCGGAAGCCCGAAGGCGTCTTCGACGAGATGCTCCTCGATCTCGGCTGCCAGCTGTCGCTGCTTCGCCGGGTCGATCGTCACCAGAAGTTCGTCGAGCTTCTCCGTCATGCCCGGATCGTGATAGCCGCTGTAGTTGTTCTGGGCGCCCTGGCGATAGTACGAGTCGGATTCGGTCACGTTGGTCGTTGACAGCGCCCACCCGAACAGCGCTGCGTCGTACGTGCCGTCGCCGAGTCGAGTCCCCCAATTCACGTCGCCGGCGTCCTCGACCGTGAACCCTGCCTTCTCCGCCGACTCCTTGATGAGCTGGAACTCCTGGGAGCGACGAGCATTCGAATTGTCATAGAGGAATCGGACCGCGGGTGCGCCCGTTCCGGCTTCCTCCAACAGCTTCTTCGCGCCCTCGATGTCGACCTCGCCGTAGTCCTGAATTCCCGAACCGTCCACGATCTCGTCGTAGAGCGGCGATCCAGGCGCCTGGTTGAAGGAATTGCGAACGACCGCCTCCGGGTTGAGGGGTGTGATCAGGCGATCGACGATCTCCTGCCGGGGCAGGGTCTTGAGGAATGCCTGGCGCACCTGTCGAGCCTTCGCTTCGTCACCGTCGTAGGCGGCCGGGTCGAACGGCCCATCGTTGTCGAAGGTCAGGTCGACGTGCTCGAAGGTCGCGTCCTCGCCCGGAAGGAGGGTCACCCCGTCGATGCCTTCCGCGGCCCCGAGGACATCGGCGGTCGACTGCGGCTGGGTGAGATCGACCTCGCCGTTCTCGATCGCCTGAACCATGGCCATCGGGTCGCCGTTGTAGCGGATCGTCACCGTCTCGATGGTGGGTTCGAGCGGCCCGGTGTAGGCATCGTCGAGTGTGAGAGTGAGGTACTGGCCCTCTTCGTATTCACTGATCCGATACGGGCCGCTGTGGACGAGGAGGTCTTCGTTCTCGGGCATGGAGGTGAAGTCGAATCCGGTGTTCCAGAAGTTGGAGAGCTTCGACAGGGACGAGGCGTCATTGTTCTCGATCGCTTCGAGAACGGCCCTCTTGCCCGCCTCGGCGTCGGTCGTCTTCAGGGCGTTCTTCGCTACGATGTGCGCCGGCACCCCGACCCCGTAGGCCCCGAGCCCGAACTCGTTCTCCCAGTCCGCGAACGGCTCGGAATAGGTGAAGGTGATGCTTCTGCGATCATCGCTGATCTCGGGGAAGTCCTTGATCAGGGGTGCGCCGACGCTCGTGGAGTCGAAGTACACGGTGTTCGGGTCATTCTCCTGGAGAGTGCCCTCATCATTGCGATTGTCGTCGACCGTGTTGAAGTTCGTCGAGCGTGCGGCCCAGGTCAGGGCGAGGTCGGCGGCGTCCACCGGGGTCCCGTCGGACCAGTTCGCCGTGTCGCTGAAGGTGTATCTGACTCGCAGCGGATCCTCGGAGACCTTCTCGACCGTGCCCAGAGTCCCGTCCTGAAGTTCCGCGCTGTCGTCGTAGAACTTGAAGTTGTCATTGATCATGTAGTCGACGATCGTGTTCGCCACGGCGTTTCCATCGGTCGTCATGTCGTTCGTCGACCGGAACGCCTCGTTCCACCCGACGTTGAGCACAGACCCCTGTGCCGCTGTCTGATCGTCCCCTCCACCGGGAGGCGCGCAGCCGGCGACGACCAAGGCGGTCGAGGCGATTGCTGCGGTTACGGCAGAACGCTTCTTCACATCTGCTCCACTCTCAAGGACTCTTCATCGAATTCCGGGCTGCCTGACCGCTGTTCCGCGTCCTCTCACCGCAGCGGTCACGCGGTGGGTCGAACCGATGATCACACAGCCACAGACGCCCTCCGCAGATGCTTGACCCCAGCGGGTGAGGCAAGGGTGAGCAGGAGCACGAAGAACTGGTCGATGAGGATCGCGAGAACAGCGACCCACAGGGCAGCGGCGACGACGCCTTCCATGCCGTAGGCGACCTGGTTGAGGATGACGTCGCCCAGCCCGCCGCTGCCGGCGATCGTGGCAATCGTCGCCGAGCTCACGGTCAGCACGGCAGCGGTGCGGATGCCGCTGATGATCATCGGCAGACCGAGCGGCAGCTCGACCTTCATCAGCACCTGGAAGGACCCCAGGCCCATCCCGCGAGCCGCCCGGGTGAGATCTGCATCCACCGAGTTCACCGCCTGGAACGCATAGCTGAGGATGGGCGGGAACGCGAGGAGGAACAGCGCGATCATCGCATTGAGCATTCCGATTCCCACCATGCCGATGAGGATGGCGATGAGCGCGAGGCTCGGCAGGGCTCGACCGATGTTCGTGATGCTCACGGCCAGGAACTCGCCTCTGTGGATGTGCCCCAGCCACACTCCGACCGGCACACCGATGAGGATCGCGGCCAGCAGCGGGATGAGGCTGATCAGCAGGTGCTCGCCGGCCTTCTCCAGCAGGAGCGACAGGTTGGCGACCATGAATGGGAAGGCCCCGACAACAACGTCCATCAGACTCTCACTCTCGTCCACGGGGTCAGGATTCGGCCCAGCAGCACCAGCAGTCCGTCGAGGACGAATGCGAGCAGCACTGCCAGGGCACCGGCGGCGATGAACTGGGTGTTGAACGGTGAGGACACCGCTTTGAGGATCGGTGATCCCAGTCCGCTGTCGACGACGAACGCCGCGATCGTCGCCACGCTCACGGTGAGCACCGTGGCGATACGCAGGCCGGAGATGATCGACGGCAGGGCCAACGGCAGTTCGACCCTGCGCATGAGCTGGTTCGTGTCGAGCCCCATGCCGACCGCCGCTCGCTTCACATCGTCGGGAACTGCGGCCAACCCGGCGAGCACCGCCTGGAAGATGATGACGAGGGTGAAGCAGACCAGGGCGATCTCAACGGTGAGCAGGGTCAGCCCCGTGAACGGCACCAGCAGCTGGAACAGGGCGAGAGGGGGAAGCGTGTAGAGAAACGTGGCGGCGATCCCGATCGGCCCGGCCAGCCATCGCTTCCGATAGGCGATGAGCGCGGCGGTGAAGGCGACGACGAAGCCGATCGTCACGGCGATGAGCACCATGTAGATGTGGTCGACCAAGGGCGGCCAGAACACCGATGACCACTGGTCGGCGAACCAGTCGGTGCAGAACACACCGTTGTCGATGACGCAGTTCGAGGCCTGACCGTAGTCCGGGATGACCGGGTCCCCGGCAGGGGCGAATCCGCTCACGACCGCACACCTGCCGTCCCTCGCGCATCGACCGCAGTGGCGGGCGGGCAGACGAGTTCGTGCAGGGTGACATCGCCGAGATGCCTGTCGCCGTCCATCACCCGCGCACCGTGGGAATGGGCCGCCGAGACCAGGGACAGGGCTTCACGCAGGGTCATCGTGCCGGCGACTACGGGCCAGTCGACGCGATCCTCCGGAGGCGAGGACATTGGTGCTCGCCGACTCTCGGCGTCGTCGGCGCGTGCACGACTCCGGCCGAGCACCTCGGCAACGGTCGTCAGCGCCAGGCGCTTGAGGCCGCGTTCGGCACCGAGGAACTCGGCGACGAAGTCGTCGGCGGGGTTGGCGAGCACCTCGGCGGGGGTGTCGTACTGGGCGAGGAGGCCACCGGGCTTGAGGATCGCGATGCGATCGGCCATCTTGATCGCCTCGTCGATGTCGTGGGTGACGAACAGCGTCGTCTTGCCCACGGCGCGATGGATCTCGAGGAACTCGTCCTGCACCGCCATCCGGGTGATCGGGTCAAGGGCGCCGAAGGGTTCGTCCATGAGCATGACCGGAGGATCGGCGGCGAGCGCCCGGGCGATGCCCACGCGCTGCTGCTGCCCGCCGGACAGCTGTCCCGGGTAGCGCTTCAGCCAGGCATCGACGGGCGTGAGGCCGACGAGTTCGAGCAGCTGCTTCGTGCGCTCCTCGATCCGCTTCCTGTCCCACTTGAGGATGCTCGGGACGGTGGCGATGTTCTCGGCCACCGTGCAGTGCGGGAACAGCCCGGACTGCTGGATCGCGTAGCCGATCGTGCGGCGAAGCTCGATCGGCGAGAGGTCCATGATGTTCGTGTCCCCGATCCGGATCTCTCCTCTGCTGAGATCGACGAGGCGGTTGACCAGTTGCAGCGCCGTGGTCTTCCCGCCGCCGGAGGGTCCGACGAGGCAGACGAGTTCGCCGGACTTGACTTCGATGCTCAAGCTGTCGAGCGCCTTCGCGGACTGCCCGGGGTAGGTCTTCGTGACGTTGTCGAAGACGATGGATGAGTTCGTCTCCGCCGACGTCGATGAGGTGCGTGCCGAGGTCGCCGAAGTGGCGGTCGCTGTGTCTGTCATGGTGTTCTCACATCAATCCGTTGTCTTTGAGGAAGACCTTGGCCACTTGTGCGGCGTCGATCCTGTTGATGGCCGAGGCTTCGTTGAGGGCCTGGATGGCTTCGAGGGTGAGCAGGGAGTGGAGCGTGTCGAGGAACTCCGGGGCGTCACCGTCCATGGCTGCATACGCGTCGTCTCTGATCAGCGGCACGACGTTCTGGAACCCGAAGAGCTTCTTGTCGTCCTCGAGCACCACCAGGTCTGAGCGCAGCAGCTGCGGGTCGGTGGTGAAGACGTCCGCTGCCTGGATCTCCCCGCGTTCGATGGCCTGGTAGTTGAGTCCGATGCTCAGGGTCTTCAGTTCCATGTTGTCGAGTCCGTAGGTGTCGACGATCCCTTCGTACCCCTGGGCTCCGGTGACGTTGTCCGGGTAGGTGGAGTAGAGGAACTCGCCGATGCCCTGGAGGTCGGAGATCCTCGCCAGACTGTGCTCGTCGGCGAACTCCTTGCGCACGGCGATCGCATTCTTGTTCTCGAACGGAGTCGCGTTGAGCATCCGGATCGAGTTCTCCCTCGCCCATTTCCCCGCCAGGTCATAGGTCGCCTCGGCGGAGCCCATGAGCCCCTCCTCCCCCATGAAGCTGACGAGGATGACTCCGGTGTACTCGGGGTAGATGTCGATCTGGCCCGAGGTGAGGGCGGCGCTGATGATGTCGCTGGAGCCGACGTTCGTCTTCAGGTCGACCTGGTAGCCGAGCGCCCTCAGTCCCTGGGCGTAGAGCTCACCCATGATCCAGCTCTCCGCGAACCCCTTCGAGCCGACGGTGATCGTCCTCACGTCCTTCTTCCGTTCGCCGACCGTCGCGGCCGAGGGCGGAGTGCAGCCGGTCAGGGCGACCGCGGCGGCTCCGGCGCCGACCGTGGCGAGTGCGGACAGGGCGGTACGTCTGTTCATTGTGCGCATGGGCCCTCAGTTCAGGTCTCTGGGAATGCTCGCCGAAGTGGTCCGCGAGTGGAACCGCTTCCCATCCTTGTAGGCGACGAGCTCATTGGTGACGAGGAAGTTCTCGGCATCCCCGGTCATGGAGCTGCGGGTGCGCAGCTCCACGTCCCAGCCGGGGTCGTCTGCCGATGCGGCGTCCGCGGCTGCCCGCTGGGCCCGGCCGGCGTCGCCGAGCGGGGCGGGGAGTGCGGGTCTGCGGTAGCGGACGACTCGTTCGCACACGGCCCGCGGTGAGAGCGGATCGGTTTCACTGCGCTCATAGGAGTCGCGTTCGAGTGTGGAGTAGAAGAGCCCGTCGCTGGAGTTCGTCTGCCAGTCCTCGACGACGGTCGTGACCGTGGCGGTTCTGGTGACGAGATCGACGGTCAGTTCCCGGGTCATCGGTGCCCCGCCTGCGTCGATCGTCGAGGCCGGAGGCTGAGGCGGGGTGCCCAGGGCCGCTGTGAGTTCGCGCGTGCGTTCCGCGTCTTCGGCCGCCGAGGCGACCCTCCGGATGGGCAGCGTCAGTTCCGGGGCCGCGAGAACGCTGATCGTCGTGGCTTCGGGTGAGGGCCACAGGTTCGGCCAGAAGCTCGCCGACAGGCTCAGCCGCAACCGGTGCCCGGGTGAGAAGCGGTGGGTGAGCGCGAGCAGCGGGAACTCGATCTCGACGGGTTCGCCCGGGGTCAGTGCCGCAGGGCGCTCGTGGGTTGAATGGTGGGTCAGGTTGAACAGGCCGATCGTCAGCAGCCGCGAGCTGCCGTCAGGGGCGACGTCGCAGAGCCTGGCGGCGACGACTCCCCTGCCGGTGCTCGAGCTCAGTCGCACCCTGAGGTGCGGGGTGCCGACGATCTCGAGGCTCTCATCGAGGCTCCACGTCACCGTGTACGACCGGGCATCGTCGGCCGCCTGGTCCCCGGCCATGCCTGCGGCCTCTCCGAACTGGAGCCAGCTGCCGCCGTTGAACCCGATGAGCTCGGTGCTGCTCAGCGCGGCCGGGCCGGCCAGGGTCGCGGCCTTCGCATCGAGGGTCGTCTCGGTCACGTGCGGCGAGGGCCAGCGGTCTTCGGCGATCCACCGGCCTTCCCGAACCTCTCGGTCGGAATGGACCGGAGCGCTGTCGGGGACGAAGGCTCGCAGCTGCGGCTGCTCCCTGACCCCGTTGTCGATTCCGGACATCCACTGATCCCACCAGGCCACCGCCTCGGTGATGAAGTCGACGCCGGGTCCGGGCGCGGCCTGGTGCGGGTAGTTGTGGGCCCAGGGGCCCAGCAGGGCGTGGACCGGCGGGTGATCGGGGTCGATGCGCCGCTGTTCATGCGCGTTGTCCATGAGACGGAACAGCGTCGTGCGGTATTCGTCGAGGAGCCCTCCCACGGCGAGGACCGGCACCTGGATGGCGTCGGGGGTTTCGCACACCGAGCCATGCTTCCAGTAGTCGTCGCGCCGCTGGTGGCCGAGCCAGTCCTCGATGTTGATCGGCGCCTCGTCGATCCGGTGCTTCCAGTCCTCGGCCCATCCCTCTCCCATCACGGCCGGGTCCTGCGGGCGGGCGTTGTAGGCCCACATGGTCGATGCCCAGGAGAGCATCTGGTCCCCGACGATGGCTCCGCCGTTGTAGTGGACGTCGTCGGCATAGCGGTCGTCGGTGGAGCAGACGGTGATGACGGCGGTGAGCTCGGGCGGCTGCAGGGCGGCGAGCTGGAGGCCGTTGAAACCGCCCCAGGACTTGCCGATGATGCCGACCTTGCCGTTGCACCACTCCTGCGCAGCGATCCAGGTGAGAACCTGGAGCCCGTCGGCGAGTTCGGCGGCGGAGTATTCGTCGGTCATGATCCCGGTGGAATCTCCTGCGCCGCGCAGGTCGACGCGGACGCTGGCGTAGCCCGCGCGGGCGAATTCGGCGTGGATCGTCTGATCGCGTCCCGCGGTCATATCGTTCTTGCGATAGGGGATGTACTCGAGGATCGCGGGAACGCTCTCCGTGCCGAGATCGGCCGGCAGCCAGACGCGGGCGGCGAGCTCGACGCCGTCGGCCAGGGGGATCCTCGTGTGTTCGACGACGTGAACCGGGCGCGGGTCGGTGCGGTACCGACGGGCCGAGGGAAGCGTGGGTGATTCCCGCTCTCCGGGATCGCGGTGCGCGAGTGGGGAGTCGACGGGGAGGTGAGCGGTTGAAGTTGTCGCCATGATCACAGACAGTAACATAAATCACTGAACTGCGATTCAGTAATGGCCTCGGGTGAGACGTCTGGGGCTCACACGTCGAACTGCGTTCTCGACCTCTTCGCCGACTGCAGGACCACCGACGTCTCGACCGAGCCGACGTGCTCCATCATGGGATGAGTCGCGAGGAACTCGAGGAGATCCCGGCGAGTGGTGACATCGATCTGGACGAGGACCGCGGCGGAACCGGTGAGCACCAGGGCGTTGCGGATCCGGGAATCCGCCGCGACCGCTGTGCACACCGAGCTCAGGTGGACCGGCGCCACCGACAGCTTCAGCACTGCCGTCAGCGGCAGTCCGAGGTGCTTCGGGTCGAACACGGCCCGGAAGGCGATCCGCCCCGTCGAGACCAGCCGCGCGACCCGTCTGCGCACGGTCGATTCGGACGCTCCGGCAGCACGGCCGAGGTCGACGAACGTCGCCCGACCGTTGCGGGCCAGCTCCTCTCCGATCCGCCTGTCCATCGGATCGAGAGCGGGCGCGTCGAACCCCATCTCGTAGAAGGGGGTGCGGAACTCGTTCTGCTCGTCGAGCGCGGTTCTCTCCTCCGCGGACAGCAGCCCCGGGTCCCAGTCCTTGGCCAGTCGAAGATAGTCGAGGATGGGATAGGTCCGCACCGTCTGGGTTCCGGGCACTGCCTGCAGTTCGTCGATGACGACATCGGCCAGCTCCCAGTCGGGCACATTGACTTCACCGAGGAGGTCCTGCGGCCCTGTCGTCATGTGCAGCCAGAGGACCTCCGGGCGGGCCGCCAGGTACTTCGCCGCCATCCGCATCGCGCCTCGTTCGGCCACCACTTCGATGAGAGAGCCGCAAGCGCCCACGGACACCACCGAGACTCTCACGACTCCCCCGTTCAGAAGGTCCTGGCCCTTGCGGGCCACGGTGCGCTCGTGCATCCCGAGAGCCTGGGCGATCTGCGGCCAGGAAGCTCGCGGATGCACCTGCAGTGCCGCAAGAATCCTTGCTGCGTCCCTGTCTGGGCGCGCGACCGCACCGCGCCTGCCGAGGGCCGCGGAGGGATCCCGGATCCGCCGGTCTTCGGACAGCGGGTCGAACGAACTGGAGGACATAAGCCGCAATTCTGTCAGATTCCGCCGTTCTTCGACAGACCGGTGTCAGAATCTGGGCAGAGTCCTACGATGAAATCGACGTAACTCATCGTTGACGTCAAACATGTCAGCACATCTCACTGTTGCACGTTCGCATCGGACCACACCGTCAAAGAGGACACATGGCCAACGCAGAAACTCAGCCTCAGACCAATCCCAAGTCAGCGGCCGCTCCCCCACGCTCATGGGCGAGCCGCCTCCGACTCATCGGCCCCGGCATCGTCCTGGCGATGGCCAGCGTCGGCGCCGGCGACATGGTCACCAGTCTCAACTCGGCCTCCCAGTTCGGCCTCGGCCTGGTCTGGGTGTTCGTCGTCGGGCTCATACTCAAGTTCGCCCTGTCGGAGGCGATCGCCCGTCTCCAGCTCTCCGGGAACCGCACCTTCCTGTCCCACCTGACCGACCTCGGGGGCAGGTTCTTCCCGGCCCTCTTCCTGGTCATCGTGCTGCTCGTCGGCTTCTTCTACGGCTCGGGCCTCACCGCGATCACGACGCTGGCCCTGCAGGCGATCTTCCCGGGCCTGCCCTACTGGCCGGCCTTCGCCGTGGTCGTCGTCTCCGCGGTCGTTCTCGTGGGGATCGGAAGGTACAGCATCGTGGAGAAGGCGATGTACGGCTTCGGTGTCATCATGTTCGTCGGCATGGTCTGGATCGCCTTCGCCTCCGCCGGCGGCGAAGGAGCGACAGCCGCTGCGTCGGACACCATCCTTCCCACCCTTCCCGAAGGGTCGTTCGTCACGGTGCTCTCCCTCATCGGCGGCGTCGGCGGCGCGATCGGGATCCTGGCGTACTCGTACTGGATCCGGGAATCGGGTTGGCGGGGGCAGGAGTGGAAGCCGATCGTGCGCCTCGACGCCGGGACGAGTTACGTCATCATCGGCATCTTCGCGATTGCGATGTCCGTGGTCGGCACCCACCTGCTCTTCACCACCCAGACCTCGATCACGGGAGGCGAGGCGATCATCCCGATCGCCGACTCCCTCCAGCCGTTGACCGGAGACGTGGGACGGGTCATGTTCCTCGTCAGCCTCGTCGCCATCGTCTACACGTCGATCATCGGCGGGTTCTCGGCCATCGGCTACCTGACCGCCGACAGCATCCGAGTTCTGCGCGGAATCGACGACGAACACGCCGATCGGGAGATGTCGCCGGCGTCCATTCCCTTCCGCGGCGCCCTTGTCTACGCGCTGATCTGCACCTTCGCAGTCTCCACCCTGGGCAAACCGGTGACCTTGGTCATCGTCTATGCGACGGTCAGCGCATTCGTGCTCCCGATCCTCTCGTTCGCTCTCCTGCGTCTGCTCAACCGGAAGTCGCTGCCCCAACGGCTGCGCAACGGGTGGCTGTCGAATGTCTCCCTCGTCGCCTGTCTCCTGCTCTTCGGATTCCTCGCCGTCGTCCAGGTCCTGGAGTCGTTCGGGCTCTACTCCGGCTGACCGCTGGGACATTTCAGCCCTGCTTCACGAAAGGACCCCTCAGTGGCACCAACCGATCTCACTGACCTCACCGCCGTCGAACTCGTCGAGCTCATGCGTTCAGGAGACGCATCCGTGCGCGAGGTCCTCGATGCCCACCTCGCCCGCATCGACGAGGTGAACCCCGGGGTCAACGCCATCGTCGCCCTCGACGGCGAGCGGGCTCGCGCCGCGGCCGATGACCTTGACGCGCACTTCACCCGGAACCGGCAGGACCTGCCGCCGCTCTACGGGCTGCCGATCGCGCACAAGGACACGCTGCCGGTCCGAGGCTGGCTGTCGACGTCCGGGTCCACGGTCTTCGCCGACACCGTCCCCGAGGTCGATCATATTGTCGTGGAGAGGGAGAAGGCCGCGGGCGTCGTCACCCTGGGCAAGACGAATGTCCCGGAGCTGGGGCTGGGGTCGCACACCTTCAACCCCGTCTACGGCAGAACGAACAACCCCTGGGACCTCGGCCGCAGTGCCGGCGGCAGCAGCGGAGGTGCCGCCGCCGCCCTCGCGGCCCGGATGCTGCCGATCGCCGACGGCTCCGACACCGGAGGTTCGCTGCGGACACCGGCGTCCTTCTGCAACGTGGTGGGGCTGCGCCCGAGCCTGGGCACCGTCCCGAGCTGGCCGGAGAAGCAGCCGTGGACGCGGCTGTCGGTCAAGGGACCGTTGGCCAGGACGGTCCGCGATCTCTACCTTCTGCTCTCGGTCCAGGCCGGAGACGATCCCCGATCACCCGTCGGCTATGGTGCGCATTTCCCGGGCCTCGACCATGGTCTCGACCCGAATGGGATCAGGGTGGCCTGGAGTCACGACCTCGGTTTGGGAATTCCGGTCGAAGACGCGGTCACCGCGGCCCTGACACCGGTGGTCGGCTCCATCGCCGATCTGGGAGCCGTCGTCGAAGACACCCATCCCGACCTCACCGGCGCCGCTCATGCGTTCGGAGTCCTTCGTGCCTGGCAGTTCGAGGCCACCCTCGGGTCTCTGGTCGAGACCCACGGTGACCAATTGGGAGAATCGATTCACTGGAATGTCGAAGTCGGTCGCAGGCTGTCCGGACCCGAAGTGTCACGGGCCGAACTCGAATCCGCCATCATCAGCGACCGGATCCGGGAGTTCTTCACCCAACACGATTTCCTCGTCTGTCCGGTCGCTCAGGTCGTGCCCTTCGACGGCGACCTCGACTATCCCCATTCGGTCGCCGGGGTGGAGATGCATGACTACCTGGAATGGATGACCCTGCCGTCGGCGGTGACCATGACAGGGTGCCCGGCCCTGTCCCTGCCCGCCGGATTCACCTCCGAGGGGCTGCCGGTCGGGCTTCAGGTCATCGGTCCGCCCCGCAGCGAACAGCGGCTCCTCGAGTTCGCTCTCACCCTGGAAGAGGCGTTCGGGGCGGCGGATCGTCGACCGACGTTGATCTCGGGCACGCCGGTGGGCTCGCCTCGATGAGGTGTTTCCTCGATCCCCAAACTGGCGCATACTGAGAAGACCAGCTCAGAGCGACGAAGGAGACCACTGTGGCGCATTCACTCGCAACGTACATTTCTCTTCCCGGCACCACCGGCGAGGCGATGGAACACTGGCATGAGGTGTTCGGGGGTGAGCTGAACATCCTCCGCTACGGTGACATGTCGATGCCAGAGATGCCTTTCGAGCCCGATCCGCAGGCGGTGGCCCACGCGACCCTGGAGATGCCGTCGGGCATCATCGCCGGCGGAGATGCCATGGAAGACGGCAACGAATATGCGGTGCGGGGCACCGCATATTCGCTGCTCTACACCACCGACACCCCCGACGAGGCACGCGGTTTCATCGAGAAGCTCATCGCGGCCGGGGGCAGCGAGGGAATGCCGTTCGAGATCGCTCCGTGGGGCGGCTGGTACGGCCAGGTCTTCGACAAGTTCGGAGTGATGTGGTCGTTCTCCTGCGAGGGTGAATGATCCAGCCCGACCACTGATACCCCGTTCCCTTCGGTGAGCGGCTCTCATTGGTGAGCGGGGACTGATCGACGACGCCGGGGCTCGGCAGGACCAGGTGCTGGTCCTGCCGAGGATCGGCGTGTCGCGTCGGGCTGGTTCTGCCTCATTCATTGAGGTGAAAGTCTTCTAACGGAAATATCCGTCTGATTCCCGCAGAATCCAAGAACAGGGAATGATCAACTGTTCATTACTTTCCTCAGTCCGACAGCTCGTTCGACAACGATGACTATGACCACAGAGATCGCAATAAGTATCACGGACAGTGCTGCCACCCCGGGGTCTGACCTGTACTGCAGGTACCTGAACATCTCGACGGGCAGCGTCGTTCGACCCGCCCCTGCGACGAACAGGGAGATGACCGCTTCATCGAAGGAGATGATGAAAGCCATAACTGCTCCGGCGATCAGGCCCGGGGAGATGATCGGCAAAGTGACTCGTCGGAAGGTCTCCCAGCTGTTCGCCCCATGGACCTTGGCCGCTTCCTCGCAGGAGACGTCGCTCGTGGTCAAGCTCATTAGAGTCGTTCGGATAACATAGGGCACCGTGATTCCGAAGTGAGCGATGATGATGCCCGCGTATGTTCCCGTCAAGGCGATCGGTTGGAAGACCAACAGTAGTCCGAGCCCAAGGACCACCGTGGGAACGAGCAGCGGTGACAGGAATAGTCCGGAAACGAAGCTCCTGCCCCTGAAGTCATAACGAGCAATGGCTAGAGCGACCGGTACTCCAAAGCACAGGACGACGAGGGCGACGATGCTCGCCGTGATGAAGCTGACTTTCGCTCCCTCGATGAAACCTTCGTTCATGAGCATGCTTGCATACCACTGCAACGACGGAGAACCCAGATCGATTGACAGCTTCGCCGATCCGTTGAATGAAATGAGGACGACGGCGATGATCGGGGCCAGGAGGAACAGGTAGACGACAGTAACGAGGACCTGGTTGAAGAATTTCCACATGGCAGTTCCCTATCCTTCGAACTTGGCGATAAGGCGCTGATACACGGCAATCATGAGGCCGAAGACCACGAGAAGAATCACGGACAGCGCCGATGCCAATGGCCAGTTAAGAGTCTGGGTGGCTTCGTTGTAGACCTCGGTCGCGAGGATGAATACTCGCCCGCCACCCAACAGTCTCGGTGTGACGAACGAACTGATCGCCAGAACGAAGACCAGGAGGAATCCCGTGAATACTCCGGGAAGTGACAACGGCAAGGTGATCCGCACAAAGGTCTTGAGCTTCGACGCTCCAAGGGAACCAGCAGCTTCCTCGAGCGAGGGGCTGATCCGTCCGAATCCGGAGATCATCGCGAGGATCGCGTACGGCATGAGAATCTCGACGAGCGCAATCGTCGTCCCGAGCAGATTGTTGCTCAGCTGAATCGGCGCATCGAGGACGCCGATCCTCATGAGGGAGTCATTGATAACTCCCTGGTCACCGAGGATCGCGATCCAACCGTAGGTGCGAGCGACTGCCGAAGTGAGAAGTGGGGCTATGGCGAGCGCGATAAGCACGCCCTTCCATTTCGAGGTAGTCCTCACCAGAAAGAGGGCCAACGGATAGGACAGGACTGTGGCGGCAGCACCACATCCGAGTCCGAGCACAAGAGTGTTTCCGATGACCTCCCAGTAGAACGGATCGGTCAGGGCATCCCGATAGGCACCGAGGCTGACAGATTCGACCAGCTGGCCGCCTGTTCCATGAGTATTCAGGGACATCCTGAACATCACGAAAACGGGAAGGACGAAACCGACGAATATGCCGAGGAGTCCAGGGAACAGCAGTCCGAACAGTTCCCAACGCCTCCTACTGCGGAATCCGGTCGTTCGCTTCCGGCTTCCCATCTGCGTCAAAGTCATGGCGCTCTCCTCACTCGTCCGAGACGAGATAGGCTTCTGCCGGATCGAAGGTGAGCTGCACCCGGTCCCCCATCCGCAGATCTCTCAGGGTGTCAGTGAGCTGGTCCACGCGGAGAACCGCGGATTCGTTGAGCCGAACCTCGTAGCTCTGAACATTGCCCGTGTAACTCGTTGCAATGACCTCGCCGATCGATGCGGGACGAGAACTCTTCACACTTTCATCGACCCTGGTGGTCGTGAGCCGATGCGGCCTGACCACGAGGCTCGCGCGAGTGGGATCAAGTCCGTCGACACCGCGCACCTCGAGTACCCCGAATTCATTAGTCTTTACTCGGTAGGTGTCATTTCCGAGCTTCTCGACGTTCTCGACATCAAGAAAATTGGCTTTTCCGACGAAATTTGCGACGAACCTTGTGGCTGGTCGGTCGTAAACTTCACTCGGTGGGGCATACTGCTCGATTCGACCGTTGTTGAGGATCGCGATTCGATCGGCCATGTCAAGCGCCTCGTCCTGATCGTGGGTCACGAACAGTGTGGTCGTACCGAGCCGCTGCTGAATCGATCGAATCTCGTGTCGCATCGCCTCACGGAGCTTCGCATCGAGATTCGATAGAGGTTCGTCGAGAAGCAGAAGGGTTGGTTCGATGACGAGTGCGCGTGCCAGTGCGACTCGCTGTTGCTGACCACCGGAGAGTTCGGCCGGACGGCGGTCCCTGAGATGTCCCAGCTGAACCATGTCGAGCGCCTCGTCAGCCTTCTTCGCCGCCTCTGCTCGAGACAGTCTGCGCATCTGCAGCCCGAAGCTTACGTTCTCTGCGATATTCATATGCGGAAAGAGGGCGTATGACTGGAACACCATGCCCATTCTGCGCTTATGGACAGGTGTCGAGACGACGTCCTTTCCATTGACGACGATCTCACCGGCGCTCGGGTCGAGCAGTCCCGCGACCATGCGCAAGGTGGTCGTCTTTCCGCAGCCTGATGGACCGAGCAGAGCCACTAGCTCCCCTTCAGCTACGTCGAGGCAGACGTCGTCAACAGCCGGCGCCGTGGTCTTCGGATAAGTCTTCTGCAGATTCCTGATACTCAGGTGCGCTGTGTGGATGCTCATCCCTTAGCCCCCGATGACGCCGCGGCGCCATTGCTCGGTCCAAGCGTCACGCTCGTCCGACATCCAGTTCCAGTCGATGTCGACGATGTTCGGATCCTCCGGCGACGCGACCCGCTTCTTCGTGTCCTCCGAGAGTTCGGCATTGGAGACAGTCGGGGTATAGAACATCGTGTCGGCAAAGGACTCCTGCGCCTCTTTCGACAGGGCGAAGTCAATGAAGGTTTTCGCAGCCTCTGCGTTCTTCGCTCCCTCCACTGCGTTGATTGTGTTGATCTGGAAAGCTACACCGTCTTCGGGCTGGACGACCCCAAGTGTCCCTCCCGATTCATCACTGAATACCTGTGCTCTGGCGTTCCACCCGATGGCGTACTGGGCCTGACCCGAAATCACAGTCTGGTAGACGTCCGGCTGCGGATCCCAGGTCGTGACCTTTGGCGCCAGTTCCCCGAGCTTCGCTATGGCCGGATCGATAGATTGCTTGTAGTCGTCGCCGAGGTTGTTCGCAGTGAGCACGGTGAGAGCGATGCCCTGGATGTCGGGTGGAGCCGGAATCGCAACCGACTTGTCGGGGGCATTCCAGAGATCGCCGACTTCATTCGGCGCCTGCGGAACCTTCTCGGTGTTGTGCAGGACAACGAGGTTGTCGAACGTTACGGCCGGCCCGAATCCATCCGCGCTCTTCCCCATGTCGACAACATTGGCGAGATTCGGCACATCGTCCTCTGTGATCTTCGAGAAGACACCTTCCTTGTTCCCCGTATTGGCGACGGAGGTATCGATTATCGCCACGTCGACTGTGGGATTGGCCTTCTCACTTCGCAGCTTGCCCAGCATTTCGGCACTGTTCTGAGCCGGCACGAAATTGACGTCGATCTCGGAATGCTCTTCCTCGAACTTGCTGATGACTGCCTCGGTGTACTTGTCCTCGAAGAGCGCAGCGTAGCCAAGGATATTGACTTCCGTGTTTGCACCGGCGTCCGAGCCCGATCCACCGCACGCGGAAACTGCGCTGATGGCCGCGACCAGAACTGCGGCAGAGAGGAGGGATTTCTTTGACATGATGGAACTCCTTCGTCCCGCAAGCATCTTCACTTGCGCAATCGGTTCCATCTCGGTCATCGACCCCGGCTGAGTCGATAGTGCCACGAACGCCCTGCCCGATCAAGGGTTCAATGAAGAAATTCTCACTTTTCAACACGAAACAGAAAACTTCAGATCGAACTATTGCCTCTACGTACATCCTATGTATACATTGGGTACACACACCGTCTCGTGCATTGATCCCGGCTGATACATATCACGATTCGATGGTGCTCACATCTCCGCCCGCCCCCATTCTGACGCTACAGTCGTTCGGGCTTTTCGCGGGTGGTCACAGCGAAAGGACACTGATGTTCATCGACAACCCTATGCCCGAACAAATTGACGATGGCCGACGAAAATCCCTGCTCGAAGTTCAGACTTCCACCCTCGGGCACCTGCGCGATCACGGTTTCGTGCTTGGCCTGACCCCAAACTATCGACCGATCGCGTTTGCCGGAACGGCAGTGACCGTGCGTCTCCCACATCTCGATTCAACCGCCCTTCATGTCGCTGCGGACAAGCTTCGACCAGGTGACGTCCTCGTCGTGGAACAATCCGGCGACCCACGCTCGTGTTTTGGAGGCATGGTCGCATTCACCGCGAAAACAAGAGGGGCAGAGGGCGTGATCTTAGCCGGGGCGATGAATGACTTCGATGAAGTCCTCGAGCTCGGCCTGCCCGTGTACTCGAACGGAGTTTCCGCTCGAACAACGAGGATCCTCGGGGTCGAAGGAAGCATCAACGTCCCCGTCACAGTGGGTGGATGCATTGTCGAACCCGGCGACGCTGTGGTAGCTGATTCTGATGGGATTGCGGTGCTCAACGAGGATGAGATCGATGAGGTGGTCGAAATACTCAAACAAAAGGAGGGAGCTGAACCGGACTTGAAATCGAGGATCAGCGCTGGGCACTCCCTTGCGGAATGGTCGGGTGCCGCCGAACAATTCATGAAAGGACAACCAGTCGCATGAGTACGCTGCGAGTCGCCGCTGCCCAGTTCGAGGCCGGCACCGATGTTGAAGCCAATCGATTGGCTGTCACCGAACTCATCGCTACCGCCGCGCCCACCGGAGATCTGGTGGTGCTCCCCGAAAACGCGATGTACTCAGACCCCGGAAAGACTCAGCCCGACGTTTGCTACTCCGAGACGGTCGATGGACAGTTCGTAGCTGCACTCATGAAATCTGCTGCAAACAGCGGGGTCCATATTGTGTGTGGAATGACCGAAACTAACGCAGACGATCCCCGTCGTCCGTTTAACACTCTCGTGTACATCAATTCACAAGGTCAACTCGTTGATGTCTATCGGAAGATACATCTCTACGACGCCTTCGGTTACAAGGAGTCGGACAAGGTCACTGCGGCACGGATCGACAGGCCGCTCATGTTCGAAATCGCTGGAATAAAGGTCGGCGCGGCGACATGTTACGACCTGAGGTTCCCGGAGATATTCCGTTGGATCGCCGACGAAGGTGCCGATCTCATCGCCTTGCCCGCAGCGTGGGCCTCAGGGCCAGCTAAGGAGTTTCATTGGGAGACCTTACTGCGCGCTCGTGCGATTGAGAACACGATCTATATGGTGGGCAGTGGACAGACCGGTCCATCGTGCGCAGGGCACAGCATGATCGTCGATCCGATGGGTGTCACGATCGCCTCGGCAGGAGAGGCCGCCGGCGCAGTCGCTTCGGGTATCGTTTCATCAGACAGAATCGAATCCGTCCGCGCGACGAACCCGAGTCTTAAAGGACGACGGTTCGGAGTAACTCCACTTGACCGACAATGAGTAGATGAGTCAATTTCATGACACCGCGAAAGCCCGGTTCGGTGGCTGGTCGACTTCGGCTAAGCTGCCACCGGGCGTTCGTGATCCGTCGGTAAAAGCAGCCGACTACGCGTACCAATATCTCAAAGAGCTCATCGTCACGCTTCAAATCGCGCCGCAGACGATCATCACTGAAACTGAAGTGGCAGCGGCCACAGGTGTGTCGCGGACTCCCGTCCGCGAGGCATTCTTCCGGCTGCAGGCCGAGAAACTCCTCGACCTGCTCCCCCGCCGAGGTGCCTCCGTACCGGCGATCAGTTTGAGGAATATTCAGGAACAGGCCCAGACTCGACTGGTGCTGGAAGGCTACGGGATCGAACAGATCTGCGAGAACAAGATTCCCGTCGCTGACGAATTGACGCGTTTGGTGAACGAACAGACGGGGGTACTCGAATCTGATCCGGACAAGATTGTCGAGATGGTCCTTATCGACAAAGAGTTCCACTGGACCCTGGTCAAGGCGATGGGTAACACTGAGTTCGCTCAACTCTATAACTCACTTCATGACCGGCAGGTGAGGATCGGCATCGCGATGTTCGGTGCGGTCTCGAGGCGGCCATGTGATGCCGTGAACGAACACGCCAGGATCGCCGAGGCTCTGGCGGACTTCGACCGGGAAGAAGCGCTACGCCGGCTCGAGTACCACCTTATTGGGAGCCTCAAGCAGATCTCGGGTATCTTCACCAACTAATTTTTGAACTCCTGATCAGACAGGTTTCGGCAGCTCCCGATTCGCCAAGCTCACCTGACCCATCGCATGGTGACTGATTCTTCGACCAGGTTGGGGCCGATGTGAGCAGCCGGGTTGAATCCCGACTTAGAGACGACCCCGGTGGCCCCGACCTCCATACGAGCTCTGGGCCACCGTGCAACGGGATCCTCTCAGTCGAGTGCGATCTCGATCGGGTCTGAGAAAATGCCGCCCTCGAAGACGAGCCGGTCCGGGGAGACGTCTTTCGGCACATCGAATACGAGGACGCCTTTGGCCGTGTTACCCGGGTTGATCTCTTCCAAGAAGAGAATGGACTCCTCATCCGCGTACATGGCCGCTTCGGAGTCCGAGGAATAGGTGTTGCCGTCCTTGTCCGCGAGCTTGATGTTGTCCTCGAAGAAATACTCAGGACTCGATTCCATGTTCTTCACGGAGATGTCAACCGTGACGAATTGGCCCTGAGCCTTCTCACTGAGGAACTCGTTTCCGACTTCTGACACCCCGTCCTTGACCTCATTGACGGTGATCTCCCATCCATCGGCAGCTACCGCGTCGCCGATCGCATAGGTGGCGGCTTTCTCCTCAGCCGCCGGTTCTTCAACGGCCTGCTCCTCAGCCGTCGGCTCCTCGGCGGCTGACTCTTCGGCAGCGGGCTTCTCTTCGGTTGTCGAGGTCGACGCGGTTTCCGTGGTGTCATCGCCTCCCCCGCCGAGGTTGGCGAAGCCGATGATGAGGAACACGATGACCAACGCCCAGAACCACCACCGCTTGAGCAGCGGCTTCTTCTGCTTCGGCGGTCTCCCGCCCGGGTATCCGCCCGGGAACTGGCCGTTCGCAGGCGGATACTGACCGCCGGGCATCTGTCCCTGAGGCTGCTGCGGCTGCCATTGGGGCTGCTGGTACGGGTGTCCCTGCTGCGGACCGGGTTGCTGCGGGTTGTGCGGTGTGGACATGGTCTTCCTCCGAAGTTGGGTGCCGGTGGCACGGGTGCTGTGATCTGCCGGCCGAATCTGCTGCCGGCGGCGAGTCATTGACTGGCCTCTTCAGCATTCCGCGATCGCGGTCGCCCGGCATCGACCGAACGGTCGGACTTCGGCAACCGACCGGCTGGGTGGCACTGGCCGATCGGGTGACTACGCGTGTCAGAGCTCCCGGCTACGATTCGACATGTGCCAAGTCATCCCTTTCATCCTCCGCACGAGGCGACGCAGCGATCGGCCCCGACGCCGATCCCGCCTCGACCGACGGTCGCCCCCAAGGCGTCCGGTCCCCGGCCGGCCGACGTATCCATGTCCTCGGCCCTCCGATCGACCGGGCGCCCTCGTCGAATGCGGCGAGTGCTGCAGGTCATCGTGGACCTCCTCGTCGGTTCGGTCATCTACGCCATCGGCGCGCTCACCTCGTGGATGGCGTTGACCGCCAACCCCGTGGCGTTCGACGACGCTGGCGAACTGACGGTGCTGGGAGTCGTCTTCGCCCTGCTCGTCGGTATTCTCTGGCTCTCGGTATTCGTCCGCCGCCGCTGGCCGCTTGTGCCGTTCGTCATCGGCGCCGTTCTCTCCGCTGCCTGGTGCGACAGCCTCCTCCTGCTCATCGGCATGTTCCATCTCATCGTCCGGGCACCGCGCCGGCAAGCCGTGACGTGTGCGGTGATCGGTTCCGCGCTCGTCACCGCCGGCGTGCTGCGAATCTGCCTCCAGAGTGCTGCGCTCAACCCTTTCGGGCTTCTCTTCCTCTCCGACCCGAATCAGATTCCGGCTGTCGAAGCCTCGATTCCATCGGAGGACTCACTGTTCGGCATGGTCGTGGTCACCGTGATGGCCGGGGTCATCGGACTGGTCGTGAGCGTCGGGGCCGGCTTCCTGATCCGGCGAACCCGACGGATGAAGGCCATCGAAACCGTGGCCGAGCGGGAGACGAAGAAGAACGAATCTCTGACGGCGGAACTGGCACGCCGGGCCGAACGTGAACTCCTCGCCCGCGAACTCCATGACACCCTGTCCCATCGGCTCTCCGTCATCTCCCTGCACAGTGGGGCGCTCGAGCTCGGCGGGAGATCGGCAGAAGAGGTTGCGGCGACCGCCTCGGCGATGCGTCAGGAAGCGCACGCGAGCCTCGAGGACCTCCGGCACATCGTCGGCGGCGTGCGGGAGGGGAACCTCGAGACCGAGCACAGGAGACCCAATCCCCCGATCCACCCGTCGATGAAGTCGATCCCCCAGCTCATCGCGTCCGTCCAGGCGACCGGCACCCCGGTGCACCCGACGGTGATCATGCAGGATGTGGAGAGCGCCCCGTCCGTCCTCGATCAGGCTGTCTACCGCATCGTCCAGGAAGCCCTGACCAACGCGATGAAGCACGCGCACGGCGCACCCGTCGCACTCGACGTCGCGGTGTCCGCCGATCATGGCGCTCGCGTCCTCGTGACCAACCCCATCGATGCTCACCCGCGCGTCGACGAGGACGGCGGTCTCGAGAGCACGGGCATGGGTGCGGGACTGGAGGGCATGAGGGAAAGGGCCCGCATGCTCGACGGCAGCGCGGAGATCGGTCCGCAGGGACACGAGTTCGTCGTCGATGTCCATTTCCCGCCCTTTCCCCGTCGGACGGACACCTGATCCGCCCGACAGGCAGATGATCGGACCGATGGACAACCGCACGGCCTGCAGGTCAGCGGCGGAAGGGAGAAGTGAACAGGAGGCACGAACCCATGTCATAGCCCTCCTGTAGTCTGCTTCCATGCCTGACTCAGACGCCTCGATCCGCGTGCTCCTCGTCGATGACGACTCCATGGTCCTCACCGGGATCCAGGCCATTCTGGCCGGGTTCGAGGACATCGAGATCGTGGGCTGTGCTCACGACGGTGAGGGTGCGCTGGAGCAGACCGCGCTCCACTTCCCCGATGTCGTGCTCATGGACGTCCGCATGCCAGGCATCGGCGGGATCGAGGCCACCGCGCGGATCGTCAACGGCGTGCGCGCGCCGAAGGTCATCTCGCTGACGAGCTTCGACTCCGATGACTGCCTGTTCCAGGCCCTGGAGGCGGGAGCGTCGGGATTCCTGCTCAAGGACGTCGGACCGACGAACCTCGCCGAGGCGATCAGGATCGTTCATCGCGGAGAGAACATCCTCGCTCCTCGCGCGACGCAGAGGATCATCAGATCATTCGTCGCCAAACAGGACCGCCGTGCCCACCGTGAGGCGGTCGAGCTCGTGGCGACCCTCACCGCCAGGGAACGAGAGATCGCCGCCCTCGTGGCTCAGGGCCTCTCGAACCGGGAGATCGCCGAGGCGACCTACTCCAGCGAGGCCACGGTGAAGACCCATCTCGCTCGGGTCGGAGCGAAGCTCGATGCCACCAACCGCGTGCGGATCGCGGTGATCGTCGAAAGGTCGGGCCTGCAGATCGTCAGGGGCTGAGTCTCTGGCCGGAGACCTCCTGTCGTGATCGGCCACTCGGTCGCGGCGACGACGGGCAGGATGGGTCTCATCCGGCCACCCGGTAGCCCTCCGGTGCCAAGCGCTCGCCCAGTTCACGCAGCAGACGACCGACCTCGTCGAGGCGCTCGGCGGTCATCCTCTCCGACGGCCCGGTGACGCTGATGGCGACGTCGCTTGAGGTCGAGGACACCAGCGCGATGCCCACGCAGGCGATGCCCGCCTCGTTCTCCTGGTTCTCGATCGCCCAGCCTCGTCGCCTCGCATGATCCACAGCAGCCTTGAATCGCGACCCCAGATCGGACTGCCGCCCATCGGGGTCCGCCTCGGCGACGAGACTGTCGATGAGCGAGTCGCTGTGCGGTCCGGCGGCGGTGAGTGCTCGCCCCAGCGCCGTGGTGGCGATGTGGACCCGGCGGCCCACCCGCGACCACACGCGCACGGAGCGCTCCGGTTCGATCTTGTCGAGGTAGACGACTCGCCGGCCGTCGAGCATGCCCAGATGCACGAGCTCCTCCGTCTGCCGAGAGAGTTCGAGGAGCAGAGGCCGGAACAGCACGGGAAGGTTCGCCTCGGCGCTGAAGGACCGGACGAGCCGGTGCGGAGCCTCACCGAGGACATAGGTCCGATCCTCGTCGTTCTGAATCACGTACCCCCGCCGCACCAGCCCGCTGATCAGGCGGTGGACCGACCCCTTGTTGATGCCGGTCCGCGCGGCCACCGTGCCCAGTGCCATCCCCTCGGGACCAGCGGTCGCCACGGCCTCGAGAACATCGAGAGCACGGTCGAGGCTCGTCACCGGCGGCGGAGAAGAGGGATCTGAAGTCATGCGGCCATTGTTCCCTGTCGTCGTCATCGTTGCGCTTCCCTTCGCTGCCCGAGCGGCCGGAGGACCTTGCGTCTCCGCCTCCACGCGAGTACAGTCCATTTTGCACGTTGAAACGTGCGTTTCGTATATCGAAACTATAGCAGATCGATCGGACCGTTCCGGGGAGAAGCCAACGACGTCATGACAGCAGCGCTCAATCGCTCCAATGCACCATTCGACGCCCTCGTCGGCGCTTCGGCCCCCGATCGCACCGGGATCGTCCACCTCGGGCTGGGCAACTTCCATCGCGCCCACGCCGCGGTCTACACCGCCCAGGCGATGGCGGCCGCCGGAGGCGACTGGGGCATCCGCGGCTTCGCGAACTCCTCGGACCGGGTCGTCGCCCCGCTGCGCGCCCAGGACAATCTCTACTCGATCCTCCAGCTGACCGAATCCGGGACTCAGGCGGGACTCATCGATGTCCACCGCAACCTGGGGATCGCCTCGGCGGATCCCGACGCCGTGGTCTCGGCCATCGCGGATCCCGCTCACCGCATCGTCACCCTCACCGTCTCCGAGGCCGGCTACACCCGAGACGCCGTCACCGGTCGGCTCGCCGTCGACTCCCCCGCCCTCATCGCCGAACTCAAGTCCGCCGGGACTCCGCGCTCGACCATCGGGATGATCGCCCGCGGGCTCAGCCGCCGCGTTGAATCCGGCGAACCCATGACGGTTCTCAGCTGCGACAATCTCCAGTCCGCCGGTGAGGTCACCCGCACCGCTGTCACCGATTACCTCGACGCGGCGGGAGCCTCCCAGGATGTCCTCGATTTCGTGCAGAAGTCGGTGTCCTTCCCCAACGCGATGGTCGACCGGATCGTGCCGAAGACCACCGCCTCGCACACCGCCGCCGTCGCCGAGCTCCTCGGCGTCGAGGACCAAGCCCCCGTCCCCGCCGAGGACTTCACGATGTGGGTGCTCGAGGACGACTTCGCCGCCGGGCGCCCCGCCTGGGACCAGGTCGGGGCCCTCTTCACCGACGAGGTCGAGGCCTACGAGATGGTCAAGCTGCGCCTCCTCAACGGCTCCCATTCCCTCATCGCCTACCTCGGCGTGCTCTCCGGCGCCGCGACGATCGACGCCTCCTGGAGCCTCGACAGCGTCCGCTCGGCCGTGCTCGGCGGCATCGAACACGACTACCTTCCCACCTTCACGCTGCCGACCGGTTTCGACGCCGCGGACTACGTCGCCCAGCTCGATGCCCGCTGGCGCAATCCGCTCATCGGCCATGCCACCACCCAGGTCGGCTCCGATGGTTCGCTCAAACTCCTCCAGCGCATTCCCGAGGCGGCCCTCTTCCACCTCGGACAGGGACGGATGCCCCACCACCTGGCGCTGTGCACGGCGGCTTGGATCGCCTGCGTGGCACCGCCCCTCGGCTTCACCCCCGGCCCGCTCGCCGCCGACATCCGCGAACCCGCCAGGGAGGCCCTGGCGGAAGCGGTCAGCGGTGCGGTCACGATCGACGACCATGTCCGCCGGATCCTCGGCGGAGGCTTCTTCCCCGCCGAACTCGCCGCCGAGGACTCGTTCACACAGCGGGTGGCCGAGCTGCTCGCCCTCCTCACCCGCGACGGTGTGCCGGCAGCAGCCGCAGACGCCGCCCACTGACCCGCAGACGATCGCAGGAGCTGACCATGAAGACCCTACTCATCCACGGTGCCGAGGACATGCGCCTCGAGGACCGCGACATTCCCGAGCCCGGCGACGGTGAGGTTCTGCTGAGCGTGCGCTACGTCGGCATCTGCGGCTCCGACCTCCACTACTACTTCCACGGCAGGAACGGCGAGAACCTCATTCGTGAGCCCTTCACGCCCGGTCATGAGCTCTCCGCCACGGTCGTGTCCGACCCGTCCGGCGAGTGGACGGCCGGCACCCCGGTGACCGTCCACCCCGCCCGCTACGGGCAATTCGTCGAGGAGATCCCCGCGCACCCGCATCTGTGGCCGGGCGGGGACTACCTCGGCAGCGCCGCGACCGTCCCGCACCGGCAGGGCGGTGCCGCCGAGTACCTCATCGTCGACAAGCACATGCTGCGCGCCCTGCCCGCGGGAGTGTCCCTGCGCGACGCGGCTCTGGCCGAGCCCCTCGGCGTCGCCCTCCACGCGCTCACCGTCGCCGGTGAGCAACTGGGCGGCCGAGCGCTCGTCCTCGGGGCCGGCCCGGTCGGACTCCTCGTCGTCGCGGCCCTGGTCGCCCGCGGGGTGGAGCACGTCGCCGTCGGCGACATCCAGACGCCGGCGCTCGACCGCGCCCGCGGCCTCGGTGCCCATGAGACCTTCCTCATCGGCACCGACGAGGTTCCCACCTCCTCGTTCCCGCTCGTCTTCGAATGCTCGGCCGCGCCGGCCTCGCTGTCTCAGGCGGTGACCTCGGTGACGAGAGCCGGCGTGGTCGTCCAGGTGGGGATGCTCGCCGACGCCCCGATCAGCGTCAATCTCGCCGCCCTCGTGTCGAAGGAGGTCCAACTGCGCGGCAGCTTCCGCTTCTCCACCGAGATCGACGACGCGATCGAGCTGCTCGCCGCCGATCCCGCGATCGGCCAGGTCGTCACCCACGTCGTCCCCGCCGCCGAGGCGGTCTCCGCATTCGGTATCGCCAAGGACTCGGCCGCCTCCGGAAAGGTCCTCATCGAATTCGAGGCACCCGCCGGCTGACCGGCCGAACCAGTTCTCAGCACTGCCACGCTCACCGGCGCCGACGAAGGCGCCGACCGATCACTGAAGGAACAATGATGTCTGCTTCCACCAATCAGCCCGCGATGGACGATCCGGCCGTCGCGAAGCGCAGCACCAAGGACCTCGTGCGGGCCGCGATGTCCGGTTGGCTGGGCACCGCCCTGGAGTTCATGGACTTCCAGCTCTACTCGCTGGCCGCTGCGCTCGTGTTCGGGCAGCTCTTCTTCGTCGGCGAGAGCCCGGCCCTGGCCGTCGTCTCCGCCATGGCCACCTACGCCGTGGGCTACCTCGCTCGGCCGCTGGGCGCCTGGTACTTCGGCCGCCTCGGCGACAAGGTGGGACGGACCAAGGTCCTCTTCATCACGATCGCCCTGATGGGCGGCGCCACCACCCTCATCGGCGCCCTGCCCACCGCTCACCAGGTCGGCATCCTCGCCCCCATCCTCCTCGTCGTCCTCCGCCTGGCACAGGGATTCGGCGCCGG
This sequence comes from Brevibacterium sp., assembly GCA_031179165.1. Lineage (GTDB taxonomy): Bacteria > Actinomycetota > Actinomycetes > Actinomycetales > Brevibacteriaceae > Brevibacterium. Next base: position 4,957 of record JAPSIC010000001.1, on the reverse strand, counting down.
AGCAGAGATCTCGGGCGCCGGGGTCATGCTCGCCGAGTACGCGCCGAAGAACCGCCGCGGAATCATCGCCTCCCTCGTCGCCCTCGGCACCAACTGCGGGACCCTGGGCGCCTCGGCGATCTGGGGCATCCTCGTCGCCGTCCTCACCGAGGAGCAGCTGCTCAGCTGGGGCTGGCGCATCCCGTTCCTCGCCAGCGCCCTCATCCTCCTGTTCGCCGTGTGGATCCGGCTGCGCCTCAAGGAGAGCCCGGTGTTCGAGGACAGCACCCACGTCGAGCACGGCATCGCCCTGACCAAGGACGAGGTCCGGTCCAAGGCACAGGCCGAGAACGACACCGCGATGCTCGAAGCACTGTCCCAGATCAAGTGGCGGGCGATGGTCCCCGCGTTCCTCCTGCGCTTCGGCCAGGCCGGCAACTCGGGCATCCTGCAGACCTACATGGTCTCGTTCATCACCGTCACCCTCGCCATGTCCGCCTCCGTGGGCACGAGCGTGGTCATCGTGTCCTCGCTCGTCGCCTTCGCCACCGTGCCGATCATCGGCGCCCTCGGCGACCGGTTCGGCCGCCGTCGGATGTACCAGGTGATGAGCATCATCTCCCTCATCCTCATCGTGCCGACGATGATGGCGATCGCCGGTGCCGAGATGCCCGCCGTGCTCATCGGCTACGTCGTCATGCACAACGTCTCCGTGATGGCCCTGGCATCGCTGGAGAACCTCACCCTGCCCGAGATCTTCGGATCCCGTCACCGCTACACCTCGACCGGCATCATCCGGGAGATCGCGGCGATGATCGCCACCGGCATCGGCCCCGTCCTCGCCGCCGCCTGGGTGGGCGCGACCACCGGATCGTGGATCCCGGTCGCCGTGATGCTCGCCTTCTTCACCGTCTGCCCGCTCGTCGGCACATTCCTCATGCCCGAGGTGGCCGGCCGCGATCTGCGCGATCCTCGCAACGCGGTCTGAGCAGAGACCCCACCGTCACCCGTCCACCCCAAAAGTTCCCGCCGCACCGCGGCCCGTGAAAGGAAGCGACCACTGTGAGCATCTCGAACGCCGAGGTCATCGTCACCAGTCCCGGACGCAACTTCGTCACCCTCAAGATCACCACGGACGACGGATTCGTCGGCTGGGGCGATGCGACGCTCAACGGTCGTGAGCTCTCCGTCGCCTCCTACCTCGGCGACCACCTCGTCAGCGCGCTCATCGGGCGCGACGAGAACCGCATCGAGGACACCTGGCAGTACTTCTACCGGGGGGCGTACTGGCGCCGTGGCCCGGTGACCATGGCCGCGATCGCCGCGATCGACATGGCTCTGTGGGACATCAAGGCCAAACGCGCAGGCGTGCCCCTCTACCAGCTCCTCGGCGGAGCCAGCCGCGACGGGCTCCGGGTCTACGCCCATGCCTCGGGATCCGACTACGCGGGCCTGTCGGCCGCGATCCGCGGGTACGTCGACCAGGGCTACACCGCCGTGCGGATCCAGACCGGGGTGCCCGGCCTCAACTCCGTCTACGGGGTCTCGGCCACCGCGAAGCCCGGCCAGAAGTACGATTACGAACCGGCTCACCGCGGCGTCGACGGAGCAGCCGCGACCCGGCCGCAGGAAGAGGACTGGGACACCCACGCCTACCTCAACCACATCCCCCAGGTCTTCGCCCAGGTGCGGGAGGAGTTCGGGCCCGGGCTGCGCCTCCTCCACGACGGACACCACAGACTCTCGCCCATCGAGGCGGCACGGCTGGCGAAGTCACTGGAACCCTATGACCTGTTCTGGCTCGAGGACTCCACCCCCGCCGAGGACCAGGAGGCCGTGCGCCTCATCCGTCAGCACTCGACGACTCCCCTGGCCACCGGCGAGGTCTTCAACTCGGTCTTCGACTACCAGACCCTCATCACCGACCGTCTCATCGACTACGTCCGTTCGGCGGTGACGCACACCGGCGGGATCACGGCGATGAAGAAGCTGCTCGACTTCGCCGGCATCTACGGGATCCGCTCGGGCATGCACGGTCCCACCGACATCTCCCCGATCGGCATGGCCGCGGCCCTGCACCTGGGCCTGGCCATCCACAACTTCGGGATCCAGGAGTACATGCCCCACAGCGACACGACCCTCGAGGTGTTCAGGACCTCGTACACCTTCGACCGCGGGTTCCTCCATCCCGGTGAGACTCCCGGCCTCGGGGTCGAACTCGACGAGGAACTCGCTGCCCAGTACCCCTACACCGCCGCGTATCTGCCGGTCAACCGTCTCCTCGACGGTTCCCTGCACGACTGGTGAGCAAAGGACCGAAGATGACCAGCCGACAGACACTTCCCGCCAACACCGCCGAATCCCGCCTCGTCGTCGTCCTCCGCGGACAGCGCGCCGAGGACCTTCCCCCGGTCATCGCCACCATGGCCGAGGCCGGGGTCAGGAGCTTCGAACTGACCCTGACCACCCCCGACGTCTTCGCTCTCCTTCCGACGCTGATCGCCGAGCACGGCCCGACTGTCGACTTCGGGATCGGGACGATCACGACGCCCGAGCAGGTCGACGAGGCGGTCGCCGCCGGTGCGAAGTACCTGGTCACTCCGGTCACCGACCCCGCCGTCATCGACCGCGCCCTGGACAGGTCCATACCGCTGATCCCCGGCGGGTTCACTCCCAGCGAGCTGTTCTCCTCGTGGAGCCGCGGGGTCGCCGCGGTCAAGGTGTTCCCGGCCGGCCGCCTCGGCGCCGGCTACGTCAAGGACCTGCGCGGGCCGTTCCCGGACATGATCGTCGTGCCCTCGGGCGGGGTGGACCTCGACTCGGCGCGCGAATGGCTGGCCGCAGGCGCGGCCGCGGTGAGCGTCGGCGGTCCCCTGCTCGGAGACGCCCTCAAGGGCGGCGACCTCGGTGAACTGGCCGAGCGGACGCGCGCGTTCGTCGAGGTGTGCACGGGGAGTCGTTCCCGATGCTGACGAGCGACGGTTCCGTCCTCACCCTCGGTGAGACGATGGGACTCATCACCGGTTCACATGTGGGGTCCTTCGCGCACGTGGCCCACGCGCAGGTGGGCATCGGCGGCGCCGAATCGAATGTCGCCGTCGGACTCGTCCGCCTCGGCGTGCCCGTGTCGTGGGTCGGTCGCGTCGGCGACGACTCTCTGGGCAACCGTGTCGTGCGCGAGATCCGCGGCGAGGGCGTCGACGTCCGGGCCACCCTCGATCCGGATGCGCCCACCGGGCTCATGCTCAAGGAGTTCCGCGGCCGCGGGACCTCCCGTGTCACCTACTACCGCGCGAACTCCGCCGGGTCCCGGCTCAATCCGGCCGATGTCGGACCCGGGGTCGTCGAGAGCGCCTCGCTCGTGCACCTGACCGGCATCACCCCGCTGCTGTCGGACTCCGCCCGGGCCGCCTGCCTCGACGTCGTCCGACGCGCCCGCACCGCCGGGGTCCGGATCAGCCTCGACATCAACTACCGGGCGTCGCTGGCGCCGGCGGACATAGCGGCCGAGACCATCGGTGAGCTGGCCGCCGCTGCGGACCTGGTGTTCGGGTCACCGGAGGAGATCGCGCTCGTCTCCCCGAGCATTGCCGACGCGGCAGAGGAGTCTCTCGAGTCCGTGCTCGCCCGAGCCAGCAATCTGGAGGACGACGACGCGGCGATCGCCGGTCTGGTGGGCGCCTTCGACCCCGAGGGACGACGGGAGGTGGTGGTCAAACGCGGCTCCTGCGGTGCCACCACATTCCTCAACGGAGGGTCATTCACCGCTCCCGGTCACAGGGTCGAGGTCATCGACACCGTCGGTGCCGGCGACGCCTTCGTCGCCGGGTACCTCAGCGGGGACGTGCAGGGGTGGACGATCGAGCAGAAGCTTGCCCGGGCGAATGCCTGCGGCGCTCTCATGTGCACGATCCCCGGTGACTGGGAGGCCTCCCCCACCCCTGCGGAAGTCGACGCATTCCTCGACACAGACGCCGATCCGGTGCAGCGGTAGCCCCTCGCCGCGTAGAGCAGTCGCTCCACCACCGCGTTGGCGCGGCGACGATGTGCGAACATCGGTGGTGATGACCGCACGCGGAAGGAGAGACCCATGACAGTGTCAACGGCCGACCTCTGGGACGAACGAGGTCCCGAGCTCGATTCCATCGCATTGGACTTCACGGACTTCGGGGGCAAGATCGCCTTCTCCGGACCCGCGCGGACCGTTCGCTGCTTCGAGGACAACGCCCTGGTGAAATCACTGGTCGCCCAGGAAGGCGACGGTGCTGTCCTCGTCATCGACGGCCAGGGCTCGATCGGCACGGCTCTCATGGGCGACATGGTGGCGAGGACGGCCATGGAGAACGGCTGGTCCGGCGTCGTCATCAACGGCGCGGTCCGTGACCGGGTGGAACTCGCCACCCTGGACTTCGGCATCAAGGCGCTTGCCAGCAACCCCCGAAAGAGCGGGAAGACCGGCCAGGGAGAGGTCGACGTCACCGTCACTATCGGCGGGGCCGAGATCCGGCCCGGGCCGATGGTCTTCGCCGACGCCGACGGCGTCGTCGTCGACAAGTAGCATCATGCCCGCCCGGTGTCACCCGGGCGAGGAAGCCAGATCCATCCTTCTCGGCGAGTGACATCGCGCAGGTGTTCGGGCGGAGGCTCACATCCGCCGGGTGCAGCCGCGCGGACGACCAATGCGGCCAGAATGGCATCGAGTGCGTTGTCATCGGCGATGCACCGGTCGCGGTGCCCGTTCCAGTCCAACCACGCGAACTCCTCCGACAGTGCGCCCACAGCTCCGACCTGCGGATGAGATTCGCCGATCCCTTGTACCCGCGGTTGACCATCGACCAGCATTTCAGGGCTGCAGCGGGATACACCTCGAAGATGCGATCCGAATCGTCTCTCGCCACTGGAACCCCTGCATCCCGCAATCGCGCCTCGATTCCTGCCCACCGCATGGCCGCGCGAGCGATGCGATCGGTGGAGACGC
>JAPSIC010000057.1 GCA_031179165.1 Brevibacterium sp. | reverse complement strand
CCGTCGTTTCCGGTTGTCGGGGCATACGGGAGAGGCCAGAGTGAGCTTGTGGATATCGAGATTCCCCTGGGGCGGCGCGACCGTCTGTATCGAACCTGCGAACTCGTCCCCGGAATCATCAGCGGACTCGCCCTCACTCTGCTCTTCGTCCTCCCGTTGCTCAGCCCTCGCCTCGCCGTGGCGTTCGTCCTCGGAATCGCCGGACTCGTGTTCGTCCGCAGCGTCCGTGGCGCCGTCGATCTGATGCGCGGCTACCGCCGCTACCGCGCCGCCCTCAGGGTCGACTATGCCGCCCGGCTGGTCGACCTGAGCCTGACCCAGCGGGGTCTTCCGGTCCCCGCATCTCCCCGCCAGTCCCTCGGCTACGTTCGGCACCGGGAGGCGATCGAGAAGGTCCGCAACGACCCCTCCGTGATCCCCGATCCGCAGGTGATCCGCCATGCCGTCATCATCGCCGCGTACAACGAACCCTTCGAAGTCGTGCAGACGAGCCTGAGATCCCTGGTCCGGTCCTCACCGCCGGCCGATCATCTGGCCGTGTTCTTCGCCTACGAGGAGCGCGGCGGGGAGGCGATCAGGGAGACGGTCAGGCGGGTGAGCGAGACCTTCGGCAGGTCCTTCGGTCACTTCGAAGTCGTCGAGCATCCCGCGGACATCCCCGATGAGGTGGCCGGGAAAGGCGCGAACATCACCTTCGCCGGGCGCCGGGTCTCCGCGTGGGCCGCCGCTCGGGGTCTCGATCCCGCGCTGGTCATCGTCACCACGCTCGACTGCGACAACTGGGTCCACGACAGCTACTTCGATGCCGTGAGCTATGAGTTCGCCCTCACCGAGAACCGGGGCCGGGCCAGCTTCCAGCCCGTCAGCCTCTACACCAACAACATCTGGCAGGCTCCGGCGCCCACGCGGGTGATCGCCTCGGCGAACAGCTTCTGGAACCTCGTCAGCTCCGTCAGGCCGCTGGTGCTGCGGAACTTCGCCTCCCACTCCCAGCCGCTCGACGCGCTCGAGTCGATGGACTACTGGTCACGGCGGACCATCGTCGAGGACGGCCATCAGTACTGGCGCTCCTACATGCACTTCAGCGGGGACTACCGGGTCGTGCCGATCCATGTGCCGGTGCTCCAGGACGCCGTCGTCACCGGCACTCTGGCACAGACCCTGCGGGCTCAGTTCGCCCAGCTCAGCCGCTGGTCCTACGGCGCCTCTGACGTCCCCTATGTCGCGGCCAATCTGATCCGGCATCGGCGCAGGCTGCCGGTGCTCGATGGCTGGCTGCGCCTGCTCGTCCTGCTCGAGGGCCACGTGTCGCTCGCGGTGGTGTCCCTGATCATCGCGATCGGCGGCTGGGTCCCGTTCCTCGTGCTCTCGGGCGCCGCCTCGTCGTCGATGGACGCCACCCCGATCCCGGCGATCGTCGACGATCTTCCCTTCATCGTCGGGGCGCTTCAGCAGGTCGGGACGATCTGCCTGGTGGTGGCGGTCGTCGTCCACTTCAAACTGCTGCCGCCGCGGCCATTCAACTGCCCCCGGCGACGCACCCTCGGCATGTACCTGCAGTGGTTCCTCTATCCGGTCTCGCTGCTCGTCTTCAACTCGTCGACGGCGCTGTACTCCCAGTCGCGGCTGCTCGTGGGCCGCTACCGGGAGACGTTCACGGTCACCGAGAAGGTCCGACCGGACCTCCGGGCCGACCTGCACTGACGAGGGTGGGACCCGGGTGCAGCACCGAGGCGGATGCCTCGACCTCAGAGACATGGTGGAGGCAGCGACACGGCGGAGGCCTCTGAGCCGCACGGCGTCACCGCTTCTCACCTCTCGGCACACGGTGGCGGGTTCCACGAGCATTCGCTAATCTAGGGCCTCAGGCTGACATATTAGTTGTTGATCTCAGATGCCGCTTCGACTGACTCTCGGACCACCTCGACAACTTCGATCTGTCGGTGCGACTCGTTCAATGCAGAACTGCGACCACAGAAGGACATCAATGACAGACAACGGGGTCTCGACCACCCAGCTCCGGACCGGAGAGAAGACGAGCGGGCTGCGCGTCATCACCTACGCGGGAGCGATCATCGCGTTCCTCATCGGGTCAGGCTTCGCCACCGGTCAGGAGATCCTGCAGTACTACGCCTCGTACGGATTCTGGGGCATCTTCGGCACCGGACTGCTCGTCCTCGTGCTCATGTCCTATGTCGCGGTCGAGTTCTTCCTGGTGGGCCGCACCGAGCAGTTCGCCAAGCCGTCGGGCGTGTTCTACCACTACTGCGGGAAGTACCTCGGCACCTTCTTCGACTACTTCTCGATCCTCTTCGTCTTCCTCAGCTTCACCGTCATGGTCTCCGGAGCCGGAGCCGTGTTCGAGGAGCACTACGGCATCTCGAAGTATGCCGGCGGCATCGCCCTGGCCACGGCCGTCGGAGTCACCGTGTGGTTCGGGCTGAAGAACCTCGTCGGGATCATCGGCAAGATCGGACCCGTCATCGTCGTCGTCGCCATCGCACTCGGCGTCTTCGGGATCGTCACCAATCCCGGCGGAATCACGGAGGGCAACGCCATCGTCGGCGAACTCGACGTCACCCAAGCCTCGTCGAACTGGTTCCTTGCCGGCCTGTCCTACGTCGGTTTCTGCATGCTCTGGCTCGCCGCTTTCCTCGCCGCCCTCGGCAAGACCGCACGCAATCGTCGTGAAGCGGTCGGCGGCGGTCTCCTCGGCGGGATCCTGTTCTCCCTGGCCTGCATGATCGTCGGCCTCGGACTGCTCGCCAACATCGAGAGCCTCTTCGACGCCGAGATCCCCATGCTCGTCCTCGCCGGAGGACTGGGTCCGTGGCTGGCCGCGGCGATCTCGGTGATGATCCTCGCGGGGATCTACACCACGGCGGTCCCCCTGCTGTGGACGGTCTCGTCACGCTTCTACGACGACTCGCTCCCCAAGTTCAAGTACCTCACCGTCATCCTCGCGATCGTCGGCACGGTGGTCGGTCTGGCGCTGCCGTTCTCACAGATGGTCAACATCGTCTACGTCATCAACGGATACGTCGGGATTCTGCTGCTGGTCCTCATGCTCGTCAAGACCTTCACCCGCGTCGCCGGGCGGCAGCGGGCCTGAGCCCGCAACGGCAGAAGCCCGTCCCGACAACCCTGGCGGCTCGCAGTGTCAGGCTCCGACTTCACGGTCTGGAAGTCGAGGACTGACACTGCGGGTTTCCCTGTTCGACTCCGGTCGCGAACCCTATAGTCTGGAGGGATACTCGCCCGAAGAGGAGCCTGCCTTGTCCTTCAACCTCGACGACATCGACCGCAGCATCATCGCTGCGCTCGTCGAGGACTCGCGCCTGAGCGTCCGCCAGCTGGCCGACCGCGTCCACATCTCCCGGTCCGCCGCGCACAAGCGCTTCACCGCCCTCGTCGAGTCGGGGGCGATCAGGAAGTTCACCGCCGAGGTGGACCGATCGGCGCTGGGCATGTCCGTGATGGCCGTGGTCGTCGTCAAGATCGGGGAGCGCCCGTGGCCGGAGGTCCGCGACGACCTCGCCGGGCTGCCCTTCGTGGAGAAGGTCCAGGCCGTCAGCGGTGACATCGACGCCCTCGTCACCGTCAACGCCCCCGACAACACCGCCCTGTCGCAGGTGATCCTGCGCCGCATCCACGAGGTGCCCGGAGTGGTGTCGACCCGCTCGCTGCTCATCCTCGACGAGGCGGAAGGCAGTCGGCCGGGCGCCCACCGGCACTAGGCCGGATCAGTCCCGATCGGCAGCGATCTCCACCGAATCGGCGGCGGCGATCCGCGCGAGCTCGGCCTCGGCCACCAGCACCACCGGCAGGTCGATGGAGTAGAGCTCCGCGGCGACCAGGCACGCGGTGGTGATGATCGCATCGGCCTCGGACAGGACGAAACCGGCCGGAGCGGTCCCCAGCCTGATCAGCTCGACGAGCACGCTCGAGCCCGAGGAGGAGCCGCGCGAGGCCGGCATCACGACGACCCAGCCGCTGAGACCGGTCCCATGAGCCGGGTGATGGACGTCGACAACCGCGCCCGTGAGGTCGACCCCGCCCCAGAACGACAGGGGCTCGAGAGCCTGCGCCGGAGCCGAGGTTCGTCCCGGGTGCAGGATGCGCCCGGGGTGGCTGGCGACCGACGAGGCGGTGCTCGCGGTGATGATCGCGGTCATCGCAGCGCCTCGGCGACGCATTCGCGCAGGGATCCGAACACGACGCCGAGCCCGAGGTTCGCGGGGGCGTAGTGGGCCCACTTGCCCGAGTTCGTCATCACCGTGCGCACCGCGGGATCGAGCACCGGGGTGAGGTACGTGCAGGTGTCGGTGACGATCGTGACCCCGAACTCGGCCAGGACCGCACGGTCGCCGGGATGGTGCGCGTCGAGTTCGGCCAGGGTGATCCGTCCGGTGTTGATGAAGATCGGTCGCGTGAGAGCGTGCCCCGGGGACTTCCTCAGCTCCCCGGCCAGGGCTCGCAGCTCGGGCAGGGAGGCGTGCGGCGTGCCGAGGCAGATGGCATCGACGTCCCCGGTGCCGTGGGTCAGCTCCGCCTGCGCCCGCTTCAGATCGTCGTCGGTGAGCGTGACGACGGGGACGGAGCCCGGATCGCACACCTCGGCGAGGGTGGGGGCTTCGGGAGTGCGACCGACGACGTGGAACAGCGCCACCCCGCCCGAGGAGGCGGCAGCGGCGCCGAGTGCCTTGAGCTCGTCCTCGGTGATCGACTCTGGATCACTGAAGCCGCCGAGGACGGGAACCGCGGAGCCGGCGATCGTCCCGGTCAGATAGCCCAGCAGCGCGAAGATGTGGTCGCCGCTGTTCGTGACCATGGAGACGTCGAGGTGGATCCTCGCGCGGCGGTTGCTCTCGAGGTGGAGCCCGGAGGCGGGCGCCTTGCCCGTGAGCGCGGCGCAGATGTCGAGGAAGTCGCCGTAGCGGTCGGTGCGTGCGCCGAGCACCGAATTCACGAAGACGATGGCGTTGGACTCCGCCCACGCCACATGCTCACCGAATCCGGGACGGGGACGATGCTGGTACGGGGCACAGGTCCAGGTCTGGGCCACGCCGAGGCGGGCGTAGAGCTCCATCAGCTCCCGGCCGTCGCGTTTGGCCTGGGCCGCCGCCTCGTCGTCGGCGCGGATGAGTTCCGGGTGGAGCAGGTCGACCGACCCGATGTTCGTCGTCGTCGGAATTCGGCAGGTGCCCCCGAGGTCGACGAGGCGGCGGGCGAGGTCGATCCCGGACTGGCCGTGGAAGAGGCAGGAGTCGATGTGGGCGCTCGTCACGTCGATGAGGCGACTCGCGCCCTTCGCCTCGGCGAGCCCGACGATGATGCGCATCGCCAAGGCGACCGCGGGCCCGTCAGCCCCCTCGAGCATCCGGGCCTCTTCGGGGTTCAGGTTCAGTGCCATGCTCTCCACTTCGCTCGCGGTCTCCGGAGTTGCTGCGCGCTCTGCGGCAAACTGGTTGCGGCGCGAGTCGGGAAATTATCCGATCGGAACAGCTTTCGCAATACGTAACCGCGAAACCCAATCCGACAGAGTTCCGTCGACAATTGCAGTGGCTATTGCGTCAGGGTCAAGCAACTTCGCTTCGATCGATTTCCATCCGATCAGCGCCGCGAACTGTTCGGGACCGGCTACTCGCATCTTCTCCTCATCCGCAACGAATCGTGCCGGTGAGGTGCCCAAGACAACGTGGGGTTGCGGCTCGGAGAAGGGAGCGAACGCAATCAGAAACTCCTCGGCGACGTCTCTCACTTGGTCACTGTGGACGTCCGATCCTATGAGCTCATCGAGGAGCGGCCTGAACTTCAACAGTTCTGCATACGGCTGATCGGCGAGTTCCGAATCGAGGTCGGTCTCAACTTCGTCCACCGCACCCACATGATGATTGAATCCCGGTTGCAATGTGATGATGAGTTCATTCGGATCAAGGTCGATGTGAGCGAAGAGACGACGCATCAAAGTCACCTTATTCAAAGTATCGGTGTTCGATGACCAGCCGAGCCCGTCGTCCACCTTGAGCACGCCTCGTTCATTCGGATCGAACTCTGCTCCGACTCGGAAATAGTCGGTGGTTCTGGCAAAGGCGAAGAACGCTTCACGGTGTTCGACCAGAACCAATTTGAAGACTCTCAGCGCGAGATCCTTCCAACTGCGCACCGTCGCCCGATGTTCACCAAAGGTGAAACCAACAGCGGTTCTCCCGGTGAAGTTCGTGTCCTCCCCCAGGGGTTCCGCCGGAAGCTGCGGTCGGGGCGGTTCGAAATCGGTCTCCGGGTACTTCCAGTACGCCATTGCGTCAGCAACGAGCCGCTCACTTCGCTCCTGCAGCTGGGCCAACGTCCACGTATTCGAGTTTCGCATTTCGCGATTCAGGCGGAAAGGCGAGTCATCGAATCCGAACTTCATGGTCTTCTTCTCCGCGAATGCGGCGTTAGAGTACGTGGAGTTGTAACCCGTAACCGTGAGATTGCCGAGCCGATGTAGCCAGGTCTCGTGAATCTCCGCAGCGTCCTCGCCCAACTCCTTCCGCCATGCATCCGTCAAGGTCTGAGGCATGATGTGCTCAACAGTGAGATTGCCGGTTTCGATTCGCGCAGCGATATCCCGCGAATCGTTCGAGTCGAGGTTCTCCAAACACTCGAACAGGTACTGACGCCGTTCCGCGCGGAAGTGATACATGTCCGCAGTCCGAAGCGCCTCAGCGAACTCTTGATCCGTCGGAAAGGTTCCGGATCCCGTGCGTCTGCTCATCGAATAGGCGAATACATCGGTGAAAGTCCGCCCTTCCGGGCGCATTCGGGAGACTTCTCGGTAGACCGATTCGAAGACACCATTGAGAGCATTGGTGGCGTAGCGAGTGACATTGCGCCGGAACAGGTACGACTCGATGATCCTCAGCGTGTCCGCAAGATCGGAAGCCGAAATCGTCCCGCGCGCGAATTCGCGGAGCAGTGGCATGAGAAGTGGTAGCAGGACGTCCATCTGCAGCAGATTCAACCTGGACAGGCGCGCATCGATCAGACTGTTTCCGACATCAGCATTCTGTGCCTGCTTGAAATATCGCGAGTACTCGAGGACTTCGTCGAGCAGCTGAGCTCCGCGCAAACCACGGTCGTTCGCGTATGCCTTGAATGCCTCATACACCTGGTCGCGGCGCGGTCGGCGCGTAGTGCGTGTGATGAGAAACCAGCGCAGAAAAGTTCCGGTTGCGTAGTTGACGTTCTTCTCGATTTGGTTCCAGTAGTGTTCGTACACCCGGTTCTGCTCGTCGGATTCCAAGCCCATGAGCACAAGGTTGCGCACCTTGTCCGCCTCGCTCAACGCCAGGCCGGTCGAGTTCAGGGACTCGAAGATCCGTTGGGCTTCATCGTGCGGCTCAAGGTCCAAATGCATGACCTCAAGCTTCTCGATGGCTTTCCACAATTGGTCCGGCTTGATCGGCAGCTGCGGGATCTGCTCCCGGAAGTATCGATAATTCGCTGTCACTGAGGAGGTGTCGACGTACTCGGCTTCCTCACGGAACAGGGCACCGTAGGCGGCAGCGTCGTCCTTGACCGGTTTGAGCTTGAACCTTGGGCTGCCACTCGTCTCGTCCAACAACAGGAAAGTCGTTCGGATTCTGCTCGACAGCTGCGAGTCGTCGGAACTTATCGCGCCGTCATCGATGAGATCGGCTAGTGCCAGCATGAGCAGGCTGACTGTCGTCAGACGCTGCTGACCGTCGATGACAATCCATCGCCACGATCCTTCGGGTTGTCCGACAACAGCGCCGAAGAAATGCTTGGGCCTGCCCTTGAGTGCGACGTCGACCAGATCCGCCAACAGCTGTCGGCACTGCGGTTGCCCCCAGTCGTAGTTCCGCTGGTACACGGGAATGACGAGCTGGCGCCCCTGCATTCCATATACATTGAGGGCATCGGTGACCTGACCACGCATGTAATGCATCATAAACGGTGCGCGCTGCTTTCCCGATCACGTCTCGACTCAGAACACCACCCCCGACTCAGCCAAACGTCCACTGCCGTTACCGGATACCGGTCAGTACGTCCCCTCTTCGCAGGACAAGCGACCACTCGTCCGGGACCGCCCGGAAGCCCTGGATGGGTGATCTGGATCACTCCATCATGGAGACATGAGCATCGACGTTCCCACGACCGGTCGCGCCCTGCCCGAACTGCAGCCGGTCAGATTCATCGGCGCGGATGGACAGCCCGCAGACACACCGACCGAGGGGCTCACGCTCCCCGACGTGCGGACCCTGCTCGGCCTCCACCGGCAGATGGTCCACGTCCGGCGCTTCGAGACGCAGGTGACGGCGCTGACGAAGCAGGGGCGGCTGGCGACTTATCCGTCGGCGGCCGGACAGGAGGCCACGGAGGTCGGGGCGACGACCGCTCTCGGCCCGACCGACTGGCTGTTCCCGACGTACCGTGACTCCGCCGCGCTGCTCACCCGCGGCGTTCCGGTGGCGGAGATCCTCGCGGCCTTCCGGGGAGACTGGCACTGCGGATTCAATCCCTACGAATACCACACCTCACCAGCGGCGACGCCCCTGGCCACGCAGACCCTGCACGCCACCGGATTCGCGATGGCGTCGAAGCTCAAGGGGCAGGGCGCGTGCACCCTGACCTTCTTCGGTGACGGAGCCAGCAGCGAGGGCGACGCCCATGAGGCCCTCAACTTCGCCTCCGTCTGGCAGACTCCCACGGTCTTCGTCCTGCAGAACAACCAGTACGCGATCTCCACTCCCCTGCGCGCCCAGTCGAACGCGACCATGCTCGCCGACCGGGCCGCCGGCTACGGCATCCCCGGCCTGCGCGTCGACGGCAATGACGTCGCCGCCGTGTTCGCCGCCGTCAGCGCCGCCCTCGAACGCGCCCGGGGCGGCGAGGGACCGACCCTCATCGAGTGCCTGACCTACCGCATGGAGTCCCACACCAACTCCGACGACCCCACCCGTTACCGCGACTCCGCCGAGGTCGATCACTGGAAGCGCTTCGACCCCATCGATCGGGTGGAGAAGTACCTCCGTTCCCGGGGTGTCCTCGACGACGAGGGCAACGAGGAGATCCTGGCCTCCGCCGAGGTGCTCGCCGCCTCCGTCCGCGACGCGATGAGCACCGATGCGGAGATCGACCCCACCGAGATCTTCGCCCACGTCTACGCGAGCCCGAGACCCGGTCTGCGCGAACAGCAGGCGATGCTCGAGGCCGAACTCGCCGAGGCGGGCCGCCGATGACCGTCACCGCTCTCACCGCGACCGAGCAGGATCCCGCTCCCGCCTCGGTGACCATGGCCAAGGCGCTCAACCGGGCGCTGCACGACGCCATGGCCGAGGACGAGAACGTCGCCGTCTACGGTGAGGACGTCGGTCGCCTCGGCGGGGTCTTCCGTGTCACCGACGGTCTGCAGGCGGAGTTCGGCACCGACCGGGTCTGGGACTCCCCGCTGGCGGAGTCGGGGATCGTCGGCACCGCCGTGGGGATGGCGATGGCGGGGATGCGCCCGGTCGTCGAGATGCAGTTCGACGCCTACGCCTATCCCGCGTTCGAGCAGATCGTGTCCCAGGTCGCGAAGATGCGCAACCGCACCAAGGGCCGGGTCAGCCTGCCGCTGACGATCCGGATCCCCTGCGCCGGTGACATCGGCGGCGTCGAGCACCACTCGGACTCCTCGGAGGCCTACTGGTGCGCGACCCCGGGCCTCACCGTCGTCACCCCGTCGAACCCGGCCGACGCGTATTCGATGCTGCGGGAGTCGATCGCCTCCGACGACCCCGTCATTGTCATGGAGCCGAAGTCCCGGTACTGGATGAAGGAGACGCTCAGCCTGCCCGTGGCCACCGCGCCGATGGACCGGGCCGAGGTCATCCGCGAAGGCGACGACGTGAGCCTGCTGGCCTACGGACCGACGGTCCGCACGGCCCTGGAAGCAGCCGAGGCGGGCGCCGAGCACGGTCTGTCCGTCGAGGTCATCGACCTGCGCTCGCTGTCGCCCTTCGACGACGCGACCGTGTCCGCGTCGGTGCGCAAGACCACACGCGCCGCGGTGATCCACGAGGCCGCGCAGTTCGGCGGATTCGGCGCCGAGGTGGCCGCCCGGGTCACCGAACGCAACTTCGTCCACCTCGCGGCCCCGATCCTGCGGATCACCGGCTTCGACACCCCCTACCCGTCGCCGAAGCTCGAGGAGCACTACCTGCCGACACCCGAACGCGTGCTCGACGCCTTCGAAACCTGGGACTGGGAGCTGTGATGAGCGCCGCCACCCACGAGGACGGGCACGGCCCGACCCGCGAGTTCATCCTCCCGGACCTCGGCGAGGGCCTCACCGAGGCGGAGCTCATCGCCTGGAAGGTCGGCGAGGGCGATGAGGTCCACGTCGATCAGCTGATCGTCGAGGTCGAATCCGCGAAGAGCGTCGTCGAGCTGCCCTGCCCCTTCGCCGGTCGGGTCGCCGCCCTCCACGCCCGCCCCGGTGACACCATCGCCGCCGGTCAGGCCCTGCTGTCGATCGCCGAGGTGAGCGATGCGAAAGCCCCGGCGGATGACGCCGAGTCTTCCGCGGACGAGGGAGGTGACGCGGAAGCCGAGGGGCGCAGTGCCAATCTCATCGGCTATGGCACGCGGGACCGACAGGCACGACCGGCCAAGCAGCGCTCCTTCGGCGCCAAGACGGCGTCCCTGTCACCGGTCCCCGACATGGCTGCCGAGACCCCGGGCGGAGCCTCTGCCGGAGCCTCTCGAGAGTCCCTCGGCGCAGCCTCGCCGGATTCCGCCTCGCCGGCTTCCGCGTCGGGCGATCCAACGGTGTCCCCGGTCGTCTCCCCCATCGTGCGCAGGCTCGCGAAGGACCACGGTCTGATCGCCAAACACCTGCGCGGCTCCGGCCCCGGCGGCGTCGTCACCCGCGCAGACGTCCTCGCCGCCATCGACGGGAAGGCGACCCGCGCCGCTGAGCCGGCCGCGCCGCGAGAGTTCGCAGCCCCCGTCCCCGCTCCAGACCCGGCCGGCACGCCCGAGTCCTCCGGCCTCACGTCAGCACCCGGCGATCGGGACACCCGTACCCCGATAACGGGCCTGCGCAAGGTCGTCGCCGAGCGCCTGGCCAGGTCACGGCAGGAGATCCCCGAGGCCACGATCTGGCTCGACGTCGACGCCACGGAACTGCTCGCCACCAAGCACGCCCTCGAATCCCGAACCGGTGAGAAGTACTCGCTGCTGTCCCTCGTGGCCCGGTTCGTCGTGGCGGGACTGAAGAAGCACCCGATCCTCAACTCGTCGATCGACACCAACGCCAGCGAGATCGTCACCCACGGCGACATCAACCTCGGCCTGGCGGCCCAGACCCCGCGCGGGCTTATGGTTCCCGTCGTCCACGGGGCGGGTGAGATGAGCCTGCGGCAGCTGCGCGACGCGGTGAGAGACACCGTCGACAAGGCGGCCACCGGCCGATTCAGCTCGCACGAGCTCTCCGGCGGCACGTTCACTCTCAACAACTACGGGGTGTTCGGCGTCGACGGCTCTGCCCCGATCATCAACCTCCCCGAGGTCGCGATGCTCGGCATGGGCCGGATCAAGGACCGGCCCTGGGTCGTCGACGGCCAGCTCACGGTGCGCAAGGTCATGTACCTGTCGTTCGTCTTCGACCACCGCGCCTGTGACGGCGCCGAGCCGAGCGAGTTCCTCGGCTTCGTCGCCGACTGCATCGAGAACCCGGTCTCCCTACTGCCCGAGGTCTGAGGCTCCTTCAAGCCCCCGGCGCACCTCAGCTCCGGCTCCCTCAGGCGCGGTGGACCTCGGCGCCGGACACCCAGGTGGAGAGCACCTCGATCTCGGAGATGCCGTGGGGGTCGATGGTCAGCGGGTTGTCCCCGAGCACGACGAAGTCGGCGAGATGACCCGGCACCAGTCGGCCCTTGCGGGACTCCTCCCCCGTGGATTCGGCGGATCCGACCGTGAAGATCTCCAACGCCTCGGCGGCGGAGACCCGCTGTGAGGGCCCGACCAGCTCGCCGTCATCGGCCCCGGTGCGTGTGACCAGCGATTGCAGGCCGAACAGCGGCTGATACGGACCACACGGGTAATCGGAGGACCCCGCGACGGTGACACCGGCGTCGAGGAATGAGCGATGAGCGAACATCCGCTCCATCCGCTCAGGTCCGTACCAGGAGTTCAGGGCACCCCCGTGGTAGGCGGCGTAACCGGCGAACGGCACCGCGATCGCCCCGAGCGCGCGCATCCGCCGCAGGATCTCGTCGTCGATGAGGCTGCAGTGCTCGATTCGATGCCGCAGCCCGGGGCGCGGCAGACGGGCCGCGACGTCCTCGAAGGCGTCGAGGACCAGGCTGATCGCGGCATCCCCATTGGCGTGGACGCCGATCCGGTTGCCATCGGCATGGACGCGTTCGATGTTCCGGGCCATCTCCTCGGTCGAGGTGGTCTGCAGCCCACGGTAGTCGGTGCCTTCGAAGGGTTCGGACAGGAGGCAGGTGCGGCCACCGATCGCTCCGTCGAGGAAGGCCTTGACGCCGATGAGCCTGAGCATGTCATCACCGAAACCGCTGCCCACGCCGAGGTCGGCGGCCTTGTCGTAGTGATCGATCGAGAGCAGCATCCCGATCCGCAGGCTCAGGTCGCCGGCCGCGCGCACGGCCCGGAACAGGGCGATGTCCTCGGGGCCGACCAGGGCGTCGCAGATGGAGGTGATCCCGGCGGCGTTCCACGCCCTGATGGTCCTGACCGCTCCGCGCTGCCGGTCCTCGGCCGTGTCGACGGGGATCGTCGGCCCGCCCCTGCTGGTGGCGGGCATGATGACGTTCATCAGCGCCCGCTCGACGAGCTTCCCGTTGAGCCTGCCATCGGGGTAGCGCTCATAGGCCCCGCCCTCCGGGTCGGGCGTGGATTCGTCGATGCCGAGGCGGGCGAGCGCGGCGGAGTTGACCACACCCCAGTGTCCGGCGACGTGGCTGACCACGACCGGATGGCCCGGCGCGACCCGGTCGAGCTCGTCGCGGAGGACGATCCCGGTCTTCTGATCGTCGTACCGGCTGCCCCGCACCCACTCTCCCGCCGAGGTGGTGCTCACTTCAGCGGCGATCGTCGCCAGCAGGGTGTCGACGTCTCCCACGGTGAGGTGGGAGAGGTCGAGGTGGAGGGCGTCGACCGCGGTCAGCGCCAGGTGGGTGTGGGCGTCGTTGAACCCGGGCACGATCGTGGCGGCTCCGAAGTCGAGCACCTCGGCGCGCGGGTGGTGGTCCCGCAGCTCGGCCAGGCTGCCGGTGGCGGTGATGATCCCGCCGGTGATGGCGAACGCCTCCGGTTCGGGGCCGCTCGGCGATGTCTCCGATTGGGCGATGATCGATCCGGCGCGCACGATCCGCGCTGTGGTCTCCTCCATGTGCGTCTCCAGTTCTCGTCGTTGAGTGGCAGTGGACCGGTCGATGCCCTTCGGCCGCTGTCGGCCGGTCGTCGTCGTTCAGTCGTCGTCGACCGGTCGCCGGTGTTCAGTCGTCGAGCAGCGCGGCGGCGTACATGGGGCGGGCGGCATCGGCGCTCGGCGGGTGGAACAGGCCGGCCGTGGCGTCGCGGTAGAGGCGGCTGAGCTCGTGGGAGTTGTCGAAGCCGCTCCCGCCCGTGCACATCAGCGCCGTCTCTGCCGCCCGCCGCGCCGCGTCCGAGGCCTTGATCCGCGCACCGACCAGGCGCAGCGGCCATCCGGCGCCATGATCGACGAGGTCGTCGAAGTCCCGGGTGTACGCGTCGAGCATGGCGGGCACACCCAGGTAGTCGAGGTGCGCGTCGGCCAGCCGCACCCTGGCCTCGGGCACCTCGGCGAAGGCGGTTCCCGATTTCGCCGACTTCCGCTTGTGCAGGCCGGCCGCACCGAGCTCCAGGGCCCGTGCGGCCACACCCGCGTAGACGGAGGCGATGAGCAGCTGGAAGTTGCTGGTGATCGCGAAGGTCAGCAGGTCGGGGTGCTTGCCGGCCGGGATGCGGCGCGACACGTGCTCTGGACGCATCGGGACCCTGTCGAGGATCGTCGCCCGCGACTGCGAGGCGCGCATGCCCAGCACGTCCCACTGCTCGGAGACCGTGATCCCCGGGGCATTGCGGGCGATGAACCCGTAGACCAGCTCACCGCCCGCCTGGTCCGCGGTGTCGGAGTCGGGGGCCGGGGTGCCGGAGGTCGCTCCCGTTGCGGCAGGGGCTTGGGATCCGGCGACCAGTCCGTGCACGATCAGCCTCGTCCACACCGGTGAGAGGGAGGTGAAGATCTTCACCCCCGTCAGCAGGTAACCGCCGTCCGCGGTCGGCTCGGCAACGGTGTTCGACCCCTGCAGCACCCAGTCGTTGGAGGGCTCGGAGATCCCGAAGGCGAAGATCTCTCCGGCCATCACCTCGTCGAACACCCAGTTGAGGGAGTCATCCCCGCGGTCGTTCATCGCTTTGACCACGCCGGTGCACATCAGGTGCATGTTGATCGCGAGCGCAGTCGCCGGAGCCGCCGAGGCGAGCCGCTGCTGCAGCCGCGAGACCTCATGCAGGCTCAGGCCCGGTCCCCCATGGGAAGCGGGCACGAACAGGGTCAGGTACCCCAGAGCCTTGAGCTCGTCGAGGTCCTCGTCGAAGAAGCGGTTCTCGCGGTCGCAGACTCCGGCGCGGTCCCGGAACCGCTCGAGCACCTCGGCGGGCAGGTACTGCTGGGCCAGTTCCGCATGGCGGGCTTCGCGGTCGGTCATCGGGTCTCCTTGCTCGTCGTGGTCGGGGTCGTCGCCGTCGTCATCGCTGCGTGCCCGGGCGGCGGAGCACGATCGCGCCGTTGTGACCCCCGAAGCCGAACGATGTCGACAGCACGGTGTCGACACTGCTCCCACCGTCGGCCTCTCGCGCTGCGGTGACGAAGTCCCATCCCTCGAACTCGGGATCGCCGAGGTTGATCGTCGGCGGCAGCACCTGGTCCCGCAGCGTGAGGGTCGCGATGATCGCCTCGACGACTCCCGAGGCGCCGAGCAGATGGCCGGTGCTCGACTTGGTCGCGCTGATCGGAACCGAGGGCGCCCGCTCTCCGAGGGCGGCGTCGAAGGCGGCGAGTTCCGCCGCGTCACCGGCCGGGGTTCCTGTCGCGTGCGCGTTGATGTGGTCGATGTCGCCCGCGTCCAACCCGGCGTCGTGCAGACACTCCCGCACGGCCGTCGCGGCACCGCGCCCCTCGGGATGCGGATTGGTCGGATGGTGGGCATCACTGGCGGCCCCGAATCCGGCGAGCTCGGCGTGCACCTCGGCGCCGCGGGCCTGAGCGGACTCGGAGGATTCGAGCAGGATCGCCGCCGCGCCCTGGCTCATCACGAAACCCGACCGCATGCGGTCGAATGGGCGACACGCGGCGTCGGGGTTGTCCTCGAACCCGGCGGCCAGCGCCCGCATGTTCGCATTCGAGGACAGGTTGACCGGGTTGAGGCAGTCCTCCATCCCGACCACGAGCACCGCGTCGGCGTAGCCGTGTCGGATGCGGCGCAGCCCTTCGCCCAAGCCGATCGCCCCGCTGGCGCAGGTCGCGGACACCCCTTGGGCCGGGCCCTGGATGCCGAATCGCTGGCTGACCAGGGCGGCGGCGGAGTCGGGGGCGCCATGGATGGCCAGCGTCAACGGGACCGCGCGGGGCCCTCCTTCGGACAGCGCCCGCGTGGCCTGCTGCATCGCGTCGACGGGACCGGAGCCGGTGGCGGCGATGACCGCGACGCGCGTGTCGTCCCAGGGCAGCTCACCGGTCGAGTCACCTGCCGCCTTCGCCCCGTCGCCGGCGCGACCGCCCGAGTCGAATCCGGCCTGAATCAGAGCCTGCGTCAGAGCCTGATCGGCGGCCGCGATCGCCCAGTGCTGGACCGGGCTGAGTCTGCGGGCGAGGGCCCGCGGAAGAACCGCCTCGGCGTCGAAGTCCCTGACCTGCCCGCCGATGCGCACCGCGAGATCCGCGAACTCCTCCCCGTCGAGGCGCTCGATCGCGCTTCGACCCGCACGGACCGCGGTCCACAGGGCCTCGACGTCGTGTCCGCTCGGGGTGATCGCGCCCATTCCGGTGATCACGACTCGCCGGTCCGCCGCGTTCGTTCGGCCTGCCGCGCTCATAGGCGCTCTCCTCGTCCCTGCATGATCAGGTCAACCGTTTCGCCGCGGCGGATCTTCCCGCCCACGGTGCGCGGCAGTCGCTCGAGGCGGTAGATGCGGCGCGGGACGAATTGGGGCGCCAGACGTCTGCGCGCATGAGCGAGGAGTTCGTCCTTGACGATGTCGTCCTCGACGACCAAGGCGATCACGCTGCCGAGGCCGGGGTCTGCCAGCGCCACGGCGCAGACCTCGCCGAGGTGCCCACAGTCGTCGAAGGCGCGCTCGACCTCGGGCAGGGAGACCTTGTGTCCGCCGGTGACGGCGATGTCCCCGGCCCGACCGGCCAGCTGGAGCATCCCGCCCTCGATCCGACCCTGATCGTCGACACTCGCCCAGCCGTCGGGTCCCTTGAGCACGGCGTCGGTGGTGCCGGAGACATAGCCGTGGGAGCAGGCGGCGGCGCGCACCCACAGGGTGCCGAGTTCGCCTTCGGCCGCGGGTCGGCCGTGCTCGTCGCGGATCTGGACCTCGATGGTGTCGTAGACGTTGATCCACGTGCCGTCGCCGGCTCGGCTGTCGCCGATGAAGCCGATCTCCGCGGCACCGTAATAGCTGATCAGACACGTGTGAGGAAGGACCTCGCCGAGGCGGTCGCGGATGCTCGCGGGGAGATTCGCCCCTCCCGTGACGACGAGGTCGAGGCCGGCGAACCGGTCGGGGTCACGGCGGGCGGCATCGGCGAGGGCACGCACGACGGCGGGGACGGCGACGACCCTGGTGATGGATTCGTCCTCGATGCGCCGGCTCATCTCGATCGGAGCGAAGGTGTCGGCGACGTGGACACTGCCCCCGGTCGCCAGGCATTCGATGACGGCGTAGAGGGTGAGACTGTAGGAGATCGGACCCGGGGCCAGGGTCGCGACACCGGGGAACGGTTCGAGGTGGGCGGCGGAGACGGCGACATTCTCGCGGTACTGCTGTCGCGTCTTGAGGAACGCCTTCGGATTGCTCGTGGTGCCGGAGGAGAAGAGCATGAGGAACGGTTCGGCCCCGTCGCGAACGCTCGGGGTCGCGAACTCGTCCGGGTCGGTCGCTGCCTCCCGGTTCCGGAGCTGGGTCTCCCGCTCCTGGAATCGGGTCTTCCTCTCTTGGAGTTGCGCTTCCCGTTCCTGGAATCGGGCGAGGGAGATGACCGTTCCGGTCCACCCCTGGGCGGCGAGCGCCTCGGCGAGTTCGGTCGAGTCGCTGATCACCACTCCGATCCCGGTGCTGGTGATGACCCCGACCTGGTGGTCCAGGGGCCAGCGGGGATCGATCGTCGCGGAGATCGCGCGGTGGCCGGCGAGTCCGGCGATGATTCGTGCGGTGGCGAAGGCCGAGTCCACACTGATCGCCGTGATCGGGATGCCCTGAGTCTCGAGGGCGGGCGTCGGCGGCTCGGCCTGTGCGCCGTGGAGGGCGGAGACGACCGCGAACATCCGCCGCGAATCCGCGATGAGCTCACGGTAGGTCAGCCGGTCGTCCGCTCCGACGATGGCGAGCTGGTCGGGGTCACGCTCCGCGACCTCAATGATCGTCCCTGTGATCGGCAAATCAGGCCCCCATCCGCTCGCGCTGGTCCCCATTCACATTAGTGGATGAACCCATCTCCACGCGCAGCGCCCGATCGGCGTCCCGCCAGGGCTCCGGCGGCTCCTCATCCCTGCTAACGACCGGACAGCGACCAAACTGTGGCGACTTTGTGCGGTTCTGCCGCGGTAGAACCGCACAGACTGCACACAACTCGCCGCATATACCCCCGCCGAGGCGGCCGTCGGGGTGGGCCGCAGGCGGCCGGCGGGTCAATCGGTCGGCGTCGGCTCTGCGGACGGCACGGCGTAGCGAAGCAGGACGCCGCCGGTGTCGGTTGCGCGGGTCTCCACGAGGTCGAGCGGCCGAGGTGCGGACGCGGGCTTGAACAGGGGCGTGCCTTCACCGAGGATCACCGGGGCGACCCCGATGAGGAGCTCGTCGACAAGGCCGGCCTGCAGCAGGGAGTCCGTGAGCTCGGCGCTGCCGAAGACGTAGATCGGCCGTTCGTCGGCCGCCTTGCGGCGGTTGAGCTCTCCGACGATATCGGCGGTCACCTCGGTGTTCTGCCAGCTCGCCTCGGTCAGGGTTCGGGATGCCACCAGCTTCGGGGCCGTGTTCATGTAGGCGGTGATCTGCGGATCCTCGTCAGCGTCCGGCCAGTAGGCGGCCATCCCCTCATAGGTGACTCGGCCGAAGACGAGCAGACCGAGGCTCTCCCCGAAGCTCAGGCTCAGACGCCGCAGGTCCTCACCCCAGATGTGCTCGTGGAGCCCGAGGTCCCACTTCTCTGTGCCTTCGAAGTACCCGTCCACGGAGACGACGTTCCATACGATCAGCTTTCCCATGACCATGCCCTTCTGATTGCATTCTGCAACTGGATGATCAGAAGACTACTCCTACCAATTGCAAGATGCAATCAGTTGAGGAGGAAAAACGCGGGTGTCGTGTCGAGAAGCGTGGAATCACTTCCCGGCACGACACCCGCGTGTCAGTCCTGCCGAGGACAGACGGCGACAGAGGTCCGAGGCCAGCCGGCGTCCGGACCGTCAGCGGCCAGCGGACGACTGAATCCTCTGCCGACCTGCCGCCGACGAGAACCTCAGCGGCTCGCCGCCCCGATCGTCATTCGGCGATGTAGTACATGCGCTTGTTGACGAACTCGTCCATGCCGTAGGGGCCGAGCTCGCGGCCGAAGCCGGAGCGCTTGGTGCCGCCGAAGGGGATCTCGGCGCCCTCACCGGCGGGGGTGTTGACGTTCGACATGCCGACGTCGAGGTGCTGGGCGATCTTCTCCGCGCGCTTCTGGTCCTTGGAGAACACGGCTCCGCCGAGGCCGAAGGGCGTGTCGTTGGCGAGTTCGACCGCCTCCTCGTCGCTGCTCACCTTGTAGACGGTGGCGACGGGACCGAAGAGCTCTTCGCGGTAGGCGTCCATCTCGGGGGTGACTCCGGTCAGCACGGCCGGCGAGAGGTAGGCGGACCCGTCATCGGCGAGTTCGCCGCCGACGAGGTGAGCGCCCTGCTCGACGGCACGCTCGAGCTGCTTGCGCAGGTTCTCGGCGGCGCCGCGCGAGGACAGCGGCGTGTAGACGCCGTCGCCGGCCTCCTCAGGCTTGCCGGGCTTGGCTTCCTGGGCGCGCCTGGTCAGACCTTCGACGAAGTCGTCGTAGATGTCCTCCATGACGATCATGCGCTTGTTCGAGTTGCAGGCCTGGCCGGTGTTGTACATCCGGGTGCCCCAGGCGGTGTCGACGGCCTCGTCCAGGTCCTCGGTGTCGAGGACGATGTAGGGGTCGGAGCCGCCGAGCTCGAGCACGCACTTCTTCAGGTGCTTGCCCGCGAGCGCGGCCACGGCGGAGCCGGCGCGCTCGGAGCCGGTCAGGGACACGCCCTGGATCCGGTCATCGGCGATGATCG
>JAPSIC010000056.1 GCA_031179165.1 Brevibacterium sp. | reverse complement strand
CGCCGTCGTTTCCGCCGCCGACGAAGTCACCTGCGGCGTCGCGTCCCTGCTGGATCTGGTCGGAGTACTGGCCACCGGTCGCGTTGTCCGCTGCCTCGGAGGCCTGGTCCAGACCCTGGTTCGCGAATTCCTGTCCCTGTTCCGAGTTGAGAGCGTCTTTGGCCTGGTTTGCGTAGTCGTCGATTCCCATTGCTGACTCCTTGGAAGAGATGAACCGCCGCTCTTTGCGGCTTGGCCGTCAGTCTTCGGCACCGATCCGGGCGGGCGCAACGGCGAGAGCCGAATATTGCAAGATGGTTTCAGAAGTCTCAGACTCTGTTGATACTTCTCGGGCATCTCCCAGAGATTGATCAAGTTTTCGCCGTCGGCCTGTGATGCTCGGCCGCTACCCTCAGTGCCGGGCGAAGTGAAATGGCTCGCGGGTGCGCCACTTCCTCCGGCGATCCGGGGACGTGGGAATCCCTCGACTTCCTCGTCCAGCTATGCGGATGATCGCGCGCGGGGGTCGCAGATCTGGCACGATGTCAACGTCATCCGCCCACCGGCGCAGCCACGGACGAGGAGTCTCGACATGGATCCCGACAGCACAGCACGAAGCGATCGCCAACCTCTGGCGGGTGTGCGCGTCCTCGAGCTGGGGAACTACATCGCCGCCCCGACCGCCGGCCGGATGCTCGCCGACTTCGGTGCCGAGGTGATCAAGGTCGAACGCCCCGGCAGCGGCGATGAACTGCGCAACTGGCGGCTGAAGAAGGGCACGACCTCGCTCCTCTACCGCACCATCAACCGGAACAAGAAGTCCGTCGTCCTCGACCTGCGCTCCGAGCACGGGCGGGAAGCCGTGCTCGAGCTCGTCCGCCGCTCCGACATCGTGCTGGAGAACTTCCGCCCGGGCACGCTCGAGAAGTGGGGCCTTGGCCCCGACGTCCTCGAGGCGGCCAACCCCGAGATCATCCTCGTCCGCATCTCCGCCTTCGGCCAGTCCGGCCCGATGTCCGAGCGGCCCGGGTTCGCCGCCGTCGCCGAGGGCTACTCCGGATTCCGCGAACTCGTCGGCGACCCCGACCGGCCGCCCGTGCGGGTGGGCATCTCGATCGGCGACTCGATCGCGGGCATGCAGGCCGCATTCGGCGCCTGCATGATGCTCTTCGACCGCGAACTCCGCAGGGCCGACCAGAGCGCTCGCACCCGGCTGGGGGAGCGCACCATCGATGTCGCCCTCAACGAGGCGATGTTCTCCGTGATGGAGTCCCTCGTCCCCGACTACTCCGCCTTCGGCGAGGTGAGAACCCGCACCGGCGGCCGGATGCAGGGCATCGCCCCCTCGAACGGATACCTCTGCGCGGGCGGGAAGTCGGTCGTCATCGCAGGCAACGGCGACGGCATCTTCAAACGCCTGATGGCCGCGATCGACCGCCCCGACCTCGCCGCCGACCCCGAGCTGCAGAGCAATGCCGGACGCTGGGACCGCCGCGATGAGCTCGACGAGGCGATCGGCCGGTGGTGCGCCCACCGGGAGGTCGGCGAGGTCGTCAGGATCATGGAGGCGGCGGGCGTGCCGGCCGGACCCATCTACACCGCCGAGGACCTCGTCGCCGATGAACAGCTGCGCGCCCGCGGCATGATCCAGCACCTCGACGTGTCCACCGGCGAGGAGACGCTGCCCGAGGTCGCGTTCCCGGGGATCACCCCGGTCATCGGCGGCCGCTCGATCCCCATCGACCACCTCGGCCCTGATCTCGGCGAGCACACCGAGGAGGTGCTCGACTGGCTGGGCGTGAAGGAGGGCACGGGGACGGGCGCCGACGCCTGAGTCCCAAATATCGGCACCGGCTGCCGTGGCTTCTCCGATCGCTCTCACGATGTGAACGAATCGTGCCACTAGCCGGGAGATCTGTGCTATTCCTGAAGGAACAACGCGCGAAGAGGCGCAGGAGACATCCGTCCCCATCCCAGTCACCGGGAAACACGTTCTTCCGACAAGGAGCACCCATGGTCCGGCCACAGGCGGTCACCATCCTCGACACCACGCTGCGTGACGGGCTGCAGATCGAGAAGACCATCGTGCCCACCGACACGAAGGTGGCTCTGGCCGAACGGCTCATCGCCGCCGGGCTCAGGCAGATCGAGGTCGGTTCGTTCGTCAACCCCAAGAAGGTCCCGCAGATGGCCGACACGGACGACCTCCTGCGGCGACTCCAGCCGCATGAGGACGATGGCGTCGAATTCTTCACCCTCGTCTTCAACCGGAAGGGCGCCGAACGCGCCGCCGCCGCGGGGGCGAAGAACATCAAGCTCGTCCTCTCGGCCTCCGAAGGCCACTCCCGGGCGAACTCCGACGCCCCGATCGCCCAGGCCACCGAACGGCTGCTCGCCGCCGCCGACTATGCGCGCGACCACGGCATCCGCTTCGACATCACCACCGCGGTGAGCTTCATCTGCCCCTTCGACGGGATCACTCCCGCCGACCGCCTCGTCGAGGTCCTGCGCCCCTTCGTCGAGGCCGGGGCCCACGGAATCGGCATCGCCGACACCATCGGCAACGCCAACCCCTCGCTGGTGCGCACCAACACCTCGGCGGTGCTCGCGGCCTTCCCAGACCATCCGCTGGGCCTGCACCTGCACGACACCTACAACTTCGGGATGGCCAACGTCATCGCCGCCCTCGACCTCGGCGTCGCCTCCTTCGACTCCGCGATGGGCGGACTGGGCGGATGCCCGTTCGCGCCCGGAGCCGCCGGCAACATCGGCACCGACGACCTGGTCCACCTCCTCCACCGGGAAGGGGTGGCCACGGGCGTCGACGTCGAGGCGCTGGCCGAGGTGCGAGGTCCCCTCGTTGCCGCAGTCGGTCATGAGCTCGGCTCGAGCCTGTCCCAGATCCCGGCCGTGCCCGCGGCGCTCGCCGGAGCGAGCCGGTGACCGCCGCGACGGGGGCGTCCCGCCCGGGCCCAGAGGCCACCTCGACCACCACCACCTCGGCCACGTCGTCGGCAATCGTCGACGAGGAGCACCTGCCCTTGGCGGGCATCCGGGTGATCGAGTTCTCCCACATGGTGATGGGTCCCAGCTGCGGGATGATCCTCGCCGACCTCGGCGCCGAGGTGATCAAGGTCGAGCCGCGCGGGCGCGGGGACAAGACCCGCTACCTGCCCGGGTCCGGCTCGGGGCTGTTCCCCGCCTTCAACCGGAACAAGAAGAGCGTGCAGCTCGACATCGCCGAGGCGACCGACCGCGAGGTCGCCCTGTCCCTCATCGAATCCGCCGACGTCCTGCTCGAGAACTTCCGGGTCGGGAAGATGGAGTCGATGGGGTACGGCTACGAGGAGCTCTCGGCCCACAACCCCGGCCTCATCTACTGCTCGCTCAAAGGATTCCTGCCCGGCCCCTACGGGACACGCTCGGCCCTCGACGAAGTGGTCCAGATGCTCGGCGGACTGGCCTACATGACGGGACCGCCCGGACAGCCCCTGCGCGCCGGCGCCAGCGTCAACGACATCATGGGCGGCATGTTCGGCGTCATCGGCGTGCTCTCGGCACTGCGGATGCGGGAGCGCACGGGCCGCGGCCAGGTCATCAACTCGGCCCTGTTCGAGAACAACGCCTTCCTCGTCGGCACCCACATGGCCCAGTCCCAGCTCACCGACGAACCCCTGCGGCCGATGCCGACCCGGATGGCGACCTGGGCGGTCTACGACATCTTCCGCGACCGCGACGGCAGCCAGATCTTCGTCGCCGCCGTCAGCGACGGGCAGTGGCGCGACCTCTGCGAGGAGTTCGGACTGACCACCCTGCTCGCCGATCCGGCGCTCGAGGACAACCAGGGCCGCGTGGACCAGCGCGAGCGGATCCACCGCACACTGCAGGCGGCCTTGTCGGAACTCGACCTCGACGCGATCGAGGAGAAGTGCACCCGCCGGGGCCTGCCCGTGGCCCGCGTCAACACTCCTGGGGACCTCACCACCGACGAGCACCTCGTCGCCTCCGGGGCCCTGGCCTCGACCGGTCTGCCGCCGCCACCGGACGCCGACGCCGGGAAGCGGATCGACCTGCCGCTGCTGCCGCTGACCCTCGACGGCAGGCATCTGGGCCTGCGCAGCGATGTGCCGGCCCCGGGCGAGCACAACGACGTCTACCGCGGCGGCACCCTCGGCGAGGACCCGGCCGGACCCCGCACCGAGGATCCGGCGGGACCCGTCGGCACCAGCACCACCAGCAGCACCACCGGCACCTGCAACGACAACTCTCAGCACGGAATCTAGGAGCAGCAATGAGATCAATGATGATCGCATCAGGACGCCGGGGCACCTCGGCGCCGAAGTCCGCAGCACTCACGGTCGGCGCGGTCCTCGCGTCACTGACCCTGGTCATCTCCGGGTGCGGGGGCAAGGCCCAGCCTCCCGGCGAGGGCGGCGGCGACTACCCGAAGGGCCCGGTCACGGTGACCGCCCCGGCCGAACCGGGATCCGGCTGGGACACGACAGCGCGCGCCGTCACCGAGTCGTTGCAGAAGGAGGAGATCGTCACGACTCCGCTGCCGGTCCAGAACCGGCCCGGGGGAACCGGCTGCACCTGGATGACGTCGATGATGGAGCAGGAGAAGGGCAAGGACGATCAGATCGCGATCACCTCCCTGGCCAGCCAGACCATGAAGGCGCGGGGGCTGTGCGAATACGGCCCGGAGGACACGACGCTCATCGCCACCCTCTACGTCGAGGACTTCATGGTCGTCAGCCCCGCGAACGGTGACATCCAGAACCTCGACGACCTGGTCAAGGCGCTGGGGGACGACCCGCAGAAGGTGGCCGTGGCCGCCGCCGGCGACGACACCCTGCCGTTCGCGCTGTTCGCCAAGGAAGCCGGCATCTCACCGGCCGACATCAACTTCGTCAACTACGACGGCGGCGGCGAACAGACCACGGCCATGCTCAACGGCGACGCGACCGTCGCCATCGCCGGTATGAGCGAGTTCCGCTCCGTGCTCGAATCCGGCGACATCAAACCGCTCGTGACCTTCGCCGACGCTCCGCTCGCGGCCCCGTTCGAGTCGGTGCCGACCGCCGTCGACTCCGGCTACGACGTGACCCTGAGCAACTGGCGCGGAGTCTACGGCCCCGCCGAGATGCCGCAGGCCGCGGTCGACTACTGGGCCGGAGCGCTCGAGGACCTGTCGAAGTCCGCCTCCTGGAAGGAGACACTGGAGAAGAACCAGTGGGCTCCGGAGTTCCGCACCGGCGAGGATGCGCAGCAGTACGTCGAGGAGGCCGGCGCAACGGTCGATGCCGGCGTCAAGGAAACCGACATCGGCAGCAAGTGAGCTGACGGCCGGTGACCTGTCCCTCGGGCCGGTCACCGGCCGCCCCGACTTCCGCCCAGCAGAAAGTTCGAACCATGGCCCGGCCCCTGACCGCATCGCATCGGCGTGACCTCATCACCGGCGGTGCCATCGTCCTCGTCGGCGTCGTCTACTACAGTGCGACCTTCGCCATCCGGCGCACCGACGACATCGTCACCCCGGCGACCTTCCCCGCGATCGTCGGCATCGCCCTCATCCTCCTCGGCGGCATCCTCGTCACCCAGGCCCTGATGCGGAGGGAAACCCCCGCCGAGGCGGTCCCGGGCAGCTCGAGCACCGCCGGGGCCGCCGCCTCGGCGGGGGAGCCTGGTGTGGTCATCGCCGCGCCGCCGGAGCCGAGGTCGAAGCAGGTCGTGCTCCAGTTCGCGATCTTCTTCGTCTACCTGGCGATCCTCATCCCGGTCGGGTTCCTGCTCTCCACAGCCGCGTTCCTGATGGGCCTGACCAGCCTCTACGCTCCCGACCGGTGGATCCGCAACCTCGTGTTCTCGGTCCTGTTCGCCGCTGTCGTGTACTTCGCTTTCGTCTACGGGCTGGCGGTCTACCTGCCCGCCGGGATCCTGGGATAGGGGGCGGGGATGGACACTCTCGTCGATCTGGGCAACGGCTTCGCCACCGCCCTGCAGCCGGCCAGCCTCGCGTTCGCCCTCCTCGGCGTGCTCATGGGCACGGTCGTCGGGGTGCTGCCGGGGATCGGCCCGATCTCCGCGATCGCGATCCTCATCCCGGTGTCGTTCGGGATGGAGCCGATGCACGGGCTGATCCTGCTCTGCGGCATCTACTACGGCTCGATGTACGGCGGATCGATCACCGCCACCCTGATCAAGACCCCGGGTGAGATATCCAGCGCGGTGACGGCCATCGAAGGCTACGAGATGGCCCGGCGGGGTCGGGCCAAGACGGCGCTGGCGACGGCGGCCATCGGCTCCTTCCTGGCTGGCACGCTGGCGATCATCGGGCTGACCTTCCTGTCCCCGGTGCTCGTCCGGCTCGCGACCGTGTTCGGCGCCACCGAGTACTTCCTGCTCATGGCCACGGCTCTGCTGCTCGCCTCGACGATGTCATCGGGATCGCGGACCAAGGCCCTGATCTCGGTGTTCATCGGCCTGGCGGTCGGCCTCGTCGGACTCGACTTCCAGACCGGGCTGCCCCGGCAGACGTTCGGGATCAGCCTGCTCTCCGACGGCATCGACTTCACCATCTTCGCCATGGCGCTGTTCGCGATCCCCGAGGCCATCCGCAACCTCGCGCTCGGGCGCGGAGCCAAGGAGGAGATCCAGCGGTTCGGCGACGCGAAGTGGATGACGAAGGAGGACTGGAAGCGCTCGACCGGGCCCTGGGCGCGCGGCTCGGTGCTCGGCTTCATCATCGGCATCCTGCCCGGAGTCGGACCGTCGCTGGCCTCGTTCATGTCCTACATCATGGAGAAGCGGCTCTCGAAGCGGAAGGACGAATTCGGCCACGGTGCCATCGAAGGAGTCGCCGGGCCGGAGGCGGCGAACAACGCCGGGGTCGGCGGGGCGATGGTCCCGCTGTTCAGCCTCGGCATCCCGGGGTCGGCGACCACCGCGCTGCTGCTGTTCGTGTTCACGATGTACGGCCTCCAGCCGGGACCGCTGATCTTCCGGGACGAGTCGGGCCTGATCTGGGCGATCATCGCCAGCATGTACATCGGCAACATCGCCCTCATCGTGCTCAACCTGCCGCTGGTGGGAGTCTTCGTCAAACTGCTGAAGATGCCCAAGGAGATCCTGTTCTCCGCGATCCTCGTGCTCGTGACGATCGGGGCCTACGCCATCGAGTTCAGCCTCTTCGGGCTGATGCTGCTGGGCCTCTTCGGCGTCATCGGCTATCTGATGGAGAAGGGCGGGATCCCGCTCGCGCCGTCGATCCTGGCACTGGTGCTGGTCCCGCTGCTCGAGGACAACTTCCGCCGGATGCTCCAGATCTCGGGCGGATCGTTCCTGCCGCTCATCACCCGCCCGGTGTCCCTGAGCATCGTCGTCCTGATGCTGCTGGGCATCATCGGCCCAATCGTGTTCCGCTGGTGGGTTCGCCGGCGCCACCTCCTGATGGATGTCACTGTCGCATGAATGAGATCGGAGTCATCGATCGCAGCGCCGCGATCCTGACCGCCCTGCAGGACTCCCCGATGACCGCCGCCGAGGTGTGCCGCCGTCTGGGGTATTCGAAGTCCACGACCTATCGGCTGCTCGCGGATCTGCGCGCGCACCGGTTCATCATCCGTGACTCCTCGGGGCTGCTGCGACTGGGGCCCTTCCCCGGCCGTCGCAGCATCGCGACGACGACCTCGGTGCTCGAGCATCTGCGGTCACTGACGGGTGAGTCCGTGCAGCTGTGGGTGCGGGTGGGCGAGGACCGGGTGTGCGTGCGCACCGCCGAGGCCGACCGAGAGCTGCGAGTCTCCCGCAGCGTCGGCACCATCCTGCCCCTGGTCGACGGAGGCTCGGGGGCATTGGCGCTGTGCGGTCCCGGCAGCCCCCACGAGTTCTACGCGACGAAGCAGGCACGGGTGCAGGGGACCGCCTCGGCGAGCGTCGCGTTCACGGTCGGGGCCACCGTGTTCGCGCTCTGCGTGTCCTACCCGCTGTCGAGGGAGCCGGAGAACGTCGCCGGCGCCTATCGCGGGCAGCTCACCCAGGCCGCCGGCGAGCTGCGACAGGTCCTCGAGCGCAGTGAGGAGCTCAGCGTCCTCCGCGACATCGCGCGACTGGCGGTGGGAGCGAAGAAGTCGTCGGCCGGAGCGTAGGCGGCGGGAGCGGTGGCGGCCGATGTGCAGACGGGCGCGGTGGCGGCAGCCGGTGCGCCGACGGGCGCGGTGGCGGCGGCCGGAGTGCGAAGACCGAATCCCCAACGAACGGAAGGAGCACGGACATGTTCAGCGAGTACGACACCTTGAGCTTTGACTGCTACGGGACCCTCATCGACTGGGAATCCGGGATCGCCGAGGTGCTTCGGCCCTGGGCTCGAGCCCACGGCAAGGATCTCGGCGACGAGGACCTGCTCGTCGCCTATGCCGAGCAGGAGGCCCGAGCCGCCCGCGAGCACCCGAGAGAGCTGTACCCTCGCATCCTCGCTCGAGCCTTCCGCGCCACCGGAGATGTCCTCGGGCTCGATGTGCCGGACGCCGAGGCCAAGGACCTGGCGACCTCGGTGCCGAGATGGCCGGCCTTCGATGACTCCGCCGCGGCACTCGCGCAACTCGGCCAGCGCTTCGACCTGGTCATCGTGTCCAATGTCGACAACCGGAGCTTCGCCGGCAGCAGCGCCAGGCTCGGCACCGACTTCACGCACGTCATCACCGCCGAGGATGTGGGCGCCTACAAACCCGCCCCGAACCATTTCGAAGCTCTCAACAAGTTCGCCGCCGCGGAGGACCGCCGGGTTCTCCACGTCGCCCAGAGCCTGTTCCATGATCATGTCCCGGCCCGGGAAGCGGGTTTCCCATGCGTGTGGATCAACCGCCGACACGACAAACCCGGTTGGGGAGCGACGCCGGACCCGAGGGCGACGATCACTCCCCGCTGGACGTTCGATTCGATGGCTGATTTCGCCGAGGCGACCACCGCGGATTGAGGGTTCATCCTCTACACGGCGAAGCGTGGTGAGGATTGCGGCAGGCGGATCTCGCGGAGGGGTGTCCCGCCGTCGATGAAGAGCCGGCCCCCGGGAGCCAGAGCGTTCGCGATCCGCTGCAGGGCCGAGCCAGTGAGCTCCGGGCGCCTGCCGTCAAGGGCGCCGACCCGGATCCCGAAGGCGAGGTCGAAGGGCTCCTCGCCCTCGGCCAACGCGAAGTCCTCGACGGCAACGTGACGCACGCTCATGCGTCCGGCAGCGATCACCTCGGCGGCGCTGCTCGAGGCCAAGGCGACGCTCTTCGCCGAGCGGTCGATCATGAGGATGTGCCCCCGACCCACACGCATTGCCACCTCCTTGGCCGCGGCACCGGGTCCTCCACCGATCTCGAGAACTCGCATGCCGGGTCTGAGCGGAAGGGCATCGACGACGGCAGCCAGACGCGGTGACAGGGGACTCATGGCTGCTCCTCTCGGTCACCACAGACTATGATCCCCAGCCGAGCCGGTCCAGCGATCCTTCCCCGATTGCCGGAACTGAGCAAGAACGGTCATACGACGGGGCTTCCAACGATCGCTGACGAGTCGAGATCAGCGCGGTCGGAGTGCCCGGAGCTTCTCGGGGTTCCGAATCAGCTGGACGCCGGTGACGACACCTTCCTCGACCTCAAGCCAGGTGACCGAATCGATGCCGTGCTCGCCACGGGCGAGGAATGCGGGTATGCCGTTGACCTCGCAGGCCTCCCAGCTGAGCGCGGCGGTCTCAGGTTTGCTGAGCACCCCGGCGATGAATCGGAGCACCTTCGCGGGGCCGGTGATGGGCTTGAGCGCGGCCTTCGCCCGTCCGCCCGCATCCGTGGTCAGCACGACATCGGGAGCGAGCACGGGCATGACCTCCTCGAGCGGCACCGTCCCCTCAGCAGCGGCGAGGAACAGCTGAGTCAGAGTCCGGTGGGTGTCCGGATCGGCGGACTGCCGGGGCGCTCGCGCCTGGACGGCGCCCCGTGCTCGGCTCGTCAGTTGCCGCACCGACGCCTCGGAGCGGCCCAGAGCCTCGGCGACCTCCGAATAGGGCAGCCCGAACACCTCTCGAAGCACGAACGCCGCACGCTCGAGGTCGGTGAGGGATTCGAGCACGACGAGCAGGGCCAGGGACACCTCGTCGGCCACCTCGGCGATGTGCTCGGGATCGGATTCCGCGTCCGTCGAGACGGGCTCCGGCAACCACGGACCGGAATACTCCTCCCGCCGCCGGTGCTGGGTGCGGGCGAGGTTCAGCGCCACCCGGGTGACCGCCTTGAGCAGATACGATCGGGGCTGCCGAACGTCGTCGAGATCGACATCCACCCAGCGCAGCCAGGTCTCCTGCACGGCGTCCTCACTGTCCTGGACGGTGCCCAGCACCCGGTAGGCCGCACCCAGCAGCGCGGTGCGGTGCTCCTCGAACACTTCCGCGTGGCGTTCATTCCCGATCATCCGTCACTCACCTTCGCGTGGGGGCACCTCACATTCTGCCTTGAATCCCTGGCTCGTGAGGCCGATGCCGGAATTCGCTCGCGAACGGTAGTTCTCCAGCGCGACCAGACTGGCCAGCTCCACCACCTGGGCATCGCTGAGATCCTCACGGAGGCGGTCCACTATGGCGTCCGTGACCGTCGGCGGAGTCGCCGTCGCCGCAGCGGCGTATTCCATCACCGCCCGTTCCAGGTCCGTGTAGACGGTGCTGGTGCGCCATTGCGGAACATCTCGCAGCTTGGCGGCATCGATTCCCTTGTGGTGGTTCTCCCAATGGCCGAAGTCCATGCACCAGGAACATCCGATCTCCTGGGCGACCGTCATCACGGCGAGGGCCTGCAGGTGCTGCGGCAGCTTCTTCCACCGCATCGCCGCCAGCTCGAATCCCATGTAGGAGAAGAGGACCGGGCGATGGTGGAACGCGGCCCGGACTGGATCGAGGACCTTGCCGTACATCTTCCGCGACACCCAGCCGAGCGCGGATTCGACGGGGCCCGTCTTGTCCAGCGGTATCCGAGCTGTCGAACGGGCGGGCCGGCTGGGAGAGGTGGGGGTGTTCATGGCTGGTGTCCCTTCTGATGGTGGTTTCACCATGGAGACACCGGCCGCCGGGATTCTGTGACACCCAGGGTTCGTCAGCGCGGTCTCCGCCACCCTCGACACACAACCTCGGACCTGCCAGGATGAGTGAATCACTCTAGGAGGCTGAGATGGCGACGACGCTCTTCGCGGAGGACGACCTGGTCGAAGCGCTCCGGACGATCACCGATGACCTCGGAGTCAGGGTCAGCGACCGGCTGGCCGCGGCCCACGACGCCTCCCACTACCTGATGACGCCGGACGTGGTGGTGCGGCCGTCGACCCTCGAGCAGGTGGCCGCACTGCTCACGGTCGCACGGGACCATCGCCTGCCGGTGACCTTCCGGTCCGGTGGGACGAGCCTGTCCGGGCAGTCGGTCTGCGAGGGAATGCTCGTCGACACCCGCCGTCACTTCCGCTCGATCGAGATCCTCGACGACGGGGCGCACGTGCGCTGCGGGCCCGGGACGGTGATGCGGGCCGTCAACGCCGCGCTCGCCCGGTTCGGGCGGAAGCTCGGCCCCGACCCGGCCAGCGAGATCGCCTGCACCGTCGGCGGGGTGGTGGCCAACAACTCCTCCGGAATGGCCTGCGGAATCGAGAAGAACACCTACCGCACCCTCGACTCGCTCGTCCTCGTCCTGCCCGCCGGGACCATCGTCGACACCGGTCGGCCGGACGCCGACGAGAAGCTGAGGGGCGTGGAACCGGAGCTCCACCGCGGCCTCGGCGAGCTCAGGGACCGTCTCCGCGGGGATGCGAGCCTGGTCGAGCGGATCACCGAGCTCCACTCGATCAAGAACACGATGGGCTACGGGCTCAACTCCTTCCTCGACCACGACGAGCCCGTGCGGATCCTCGAGCACCTCGCCGTCGGCAGCGAGGGCACCCTCGGGTTCATCGCCGAGGCAACCTTCCGCACGGTGCCCGTCAGACCGTACGCGGCCACCGGGCTGCTCGTGTTCTCCGACCTCACCGCCGCGACTTCGGTGCTCTCCGAGGTCGTCGCCACCGGGGCGGAGACGGTCGAGCTGATGGACGCGACGAGCCTCAGGGTCGCCCAGCGGGACCGGAGCTGCCCCGCCGAGGTGGCTGAGATCGATGTCGACGAACACTGCGCCCTGCTGGTCGAATTCCAGGAGGAGGACGAGGAGGCATTGGCCGATCGCGTCGCCGCGGCGGAGAAGGTGTGGGCGGGGTTCACCCTCGACCGGCCGGTCGACTTCACGCGGGATCGGGGTCGGCGGGCGGCGCTGTGGCAGGTGCGCAAGGGACTGTTCACGTCGATCTCGGGCAACCGGCGCTCCGGGACCACGGCGCTGCTCGAGGATGTCGCCGTGCCCGTCGACCGCCTCGGCGAGACCTGCCTGGCCCTCACCGAGCTGTTCGACACGCACGGGTACACCGACGCCGTGATCTTCGGCCACGCCAAGGACGGCAACGTCCACTTCATGATCACCGAGGAGTTCGGAGCCGGCGGCGACGCGGGATCCGGCGACCTCGACCGCTATGCGGCCTTCACCGAGGACCTCGTCGACCTCATCCTCGACCGCGGCGGCACGCTCAAGGCCGAGCACGGGACGGGCCGGATCATGGCACCGTTCGTCCGCAGGCAGGTCGGCGACGAACTCCACTCGGTGATGAAGCAGGTCAAAGCCCTCGTCGACCCCGACTCGCTGCTCAACCCCGGAGTGGTCCTCACCGACGACGAGCGGGCGCATCTGAAGAACCTCAAGACGACGCCGACGGTCGAGGAGGAAGTCGACCGGTGCGTCGAGTGCGGATACTGCGAGCCGGTGTGCCCCAGCCGCGACATCACCACGACTCCGCGCGAGCGCATCGTCCTGCGCCGGGAGATGGCACGAGCTGAGGAGGCCGGCGACGACGCCCTGGTGCGGGAGCTGCGCGAGGAATACGAGTACGACGGCATCGAGACCTGCGCCGCCGACGGAATGTGCCAGACCGCGTGCCCGGTCTCCATCAACACCGGTGACCTCATCCGGCGACTGCGGGCGGAGGAGGTGTCGCGACCCGAGGGGCGGATGTGGGCGCGGGCGGCCGACCATTGGGAGCTGGCGACCAAGACGGGACGGACGGCGCTGAGTGTGGCCAACCGCGTGCCGAGCCTGCTGCCGGAGGCGGCGACGGCTCTCGCGCGCGGGCTCGTCGGGGACGAGTCGGTGCCCAAGTACACGCCGGACCTGCCCGCGGGCGGGCAGGAGCGCACGGAGATCGCCGCCGGCGCCGCACCGATCGTGTGGTTCTCGAGCTGCACGAACACGATGTTCGGCCCGGCCGGTGACCATGCCGGCGGCGTCGCGCAGGCGTTCCTCGAGCTGTGCGCGAGTGCCGGGGTGAGGATCCGGACCCCGGAGGGGATCGGGGGTCTGTGCTGCGGCACCCCCTGGAAGTCGAAGGGCTACCTCGACGGCCACGAGGTGATGCGGCGGAGGGTCGTCGACTCCCTCTCCGGGATCGACGGCGAGCTCACCGTCGTCTGCGACGCGTCCTCGTGCACGGAGGGACTCCGCGTCCTCCTCGGCAGCGGAGACGCCGATTCGACGGGCACCCTGCGGCACTCGCACCTCGGCGGGCGCGACGTGCGCGTGATCGATTCGGTGACGTTCGCCGCCGAGACCCTGCTGCCCGCTCTGCGCGCTCGCGGCGCCCTGCCCGAGCAGCCGCACGTGGGCAGCCTCGTCCTCCATCCGACGTGCTCATCGACTCAGCTCGGCCTCGCCGAGGCGTTCCAGACCGTCGCCGAGGCCGTGGCCGACCCCGTCATCACCCCGCTCAACTGGGGGTGCTGCGCCTTCGCCGGGGACCGCGGGATGCTCCATCCCGAGCTCACCGCCTCGGCGACGGCAGCCGAGGCCGCCGAGGTCAGGGCGATCGGGGACTCTGAGCACGCGTCGACGAACCGCACCTGCGAGATCGGGATGACCCGGGCGACCGGCCGGCCCTACCGCCACATCCTCGAGATCCTCGCCGAGGCGGTGGAGTCGGGCGGTCAACGTCAGCCCGGTGGCAGCGTTCAGGAGTCGAGGTAGGCGGCCGCGAACTCGGCGCTGGGCGCGATCGGCTGGATGACGTCGAGCAGGACTCCGTCTGGCGCGGCGATGATGAAGTGGCGTTGGCCGAAGTCCTCGTCCCGCAGGGCCAGGACGGGCTTCACGTCGGCTTGGCCGAGCATCCGCTCATGGACCGCATCGACGTCGTCGACTTCGAGATTGACGATGACTCCCTGCGGCAGGGCCCGATATTTCTCGGGAACCGTCGGGTGATCATGGGAGAGGAGCGCCAGTTCGAAATCGCCGAGGCGCAGACTGACGTACCAATCCGAGACGAAAACGGTGTCGAATCCGACCAGATCGCGGTAGAACGCCGTGGCGGACTCCACGTCGGAGGACATGAGGACCGGATAGAAGCTCTGAACAGACATGGGACGCCTTCCTTTACGTACACTGTGCATGTAAATGCCAATATACATACACGCCGTACGTAAAGGAAGG
The DNA here is from genome assembly GCA_031179165.1 of Brevibacterium sp. GTDB lineage: Bacteria > Actinomycetota > Actinomycetes > Actinomycetales > Brevibacteriaceae > Brevibacterium. Next base: position 5,329 of record JAPSIC010000056.1, on the reverse strand, counting down.
TCCATGCCTCGAGCAACAGCCGCCGCGGCGGCGCAGACTGCGCAGCAGATCCTTGAATCGGCCACCGAGCTGTTCGGGTCGCAGGGGTACCCGCGAGTCTCGCTCGACGACGTCGCCGCTGCCGCCGGCGTCACCCGCGGCGCCGTCTACCACCACTACCGGAACAAGTCGGGGCTGTTCACTGCGGTCGTCTCGCGGCTGCAGTCCACGGTCGCCGAGGCGGTGGTCGCCGCCGCGGAATCCGTCGGTCCCGATCCGGCAGAGCAGCTCCGAGCCGGATCCCATGCCTTCCTCAATGCGGTCACCACCGGTCCTGCCCTCCAGGTGCTGCTCGCCGATGCGCCCGCCGTCGTCGGGTGGGAGGACTGGCGCCGCCTCGATGAGGAGAACTCGGCCGTGCATCTGCGGGAGGCGCTCCAGGATGTGGGTGTGGATGAGCAGGTGCTCGAGGCCATGACCGCACAGCTGTCGGGGGCGATGAACGAAGCCGCGCTCTGGGTGGCCCGGCAGTCGGACGCTGGGGCCGCCAGGGAACAGGCCCATGCCGCCCTCGACCGACTGCTCACCGCCGTCGTCTGAGGAACCGGCCGCCCGCCAGCGCAGCCGAGGAACCGGCCACTCCTGAGCACCTGAGGAGCCGGCCGCCCCCGCGCAGCTGAAGCGCGGGCGGCGCTGGTTGGGATCCGAGCAAGATCGGTCATGCGCAGTTCTGCCCGGGAGGCCACACTGGTCACATGACGACGAACAGGCGCGACCGGCTCCGCGAGCTCCTCGACTCCGTGCTCGACGAGCGCCACGACACGCTCGATGACATGGCCGAGGACGTCCACTCTTCGCGCTTCCACTTCGCCCGCACGATCTCCCGGTCCGCGGGGGAGTCGCCGATGGCGATGCGTCGGAGGGTGATGCTCGAGCGTGCGGCCTGGCAGCTGCAGTGCGGTGCGAGCGTCACCGACGCCGCGTGGACCGCCGGCTACGAATCGGCCGAAGGGTTCAGCCGCGCCTTCGTCAGGGCCTTCGGCCACCCGCCGAGCCGGCAGACGTCCGGGCACTGGCTGCCCAGTCCGAACGGCATCCACTTCCACCCGCCCACCTCGCTGTGGGTCCACTCCCCGGAGTCCCCGATGAATCCCCTCAGCGAACAGCTCATCCGGCATGACCTCGACGACACCGCCCACCTCATCCGCACCGCGGCACGGCTGGGCGAGGACGAGCTCCACCGTCCGGTGCTCCCCGGCACCGTCGTCCTCGACTGGGACGGCGAGGAGGCGTCGATCGGAGCCGTTCTCGACAATCTGGTCTACACGAAGGAGGTGTGGTTGGCCTCCCTCGAAGGACTCGACCTCCCCGAGCGGCCCACCCGGGCCACGCCGGAATCCCTGCTCCACCGGCATGACGAGGTGACCGGCCGCTGGCTCGCCGCGGTCCGCGACATCGAGCGCCGAGGCGCGTGGGACGACCGGCTCGTCGACGCCCTCTGCGATCCACCGGAGAGCTTCGTCATCAGCGCCGTGTTCGCTCATGTGCTCACGTTCTCCGCTCACAGGCGACAGCTCGTCCGGCACATGATGCGGGCGCGCGGACACCGCATCGACGACGGGGACCCGATCCTCTGGCTGCGCCGGCTGCGCGGCGAGCACACGGACGACGGCGTGGCGACGACTCAAGTCCAGCCCGCGCCGACTGTCGACGACACGGAAGGATGATCATGACCCGCACCGTCTACTACACGGCCACCACCCTCGACGGCTATCTCGCCGACCCCGACGATTCACTCGACTGGCTGCTCCGCCAGCCGCAGGATGAGGCGGAACCGCAGGCGCAGCCAGACGACCCGCAGGCGGACAACTCGCAAGCGGACAACCCGCAGGCGGACGACCCTCAGGCTCAGGACGCGGCTCCCAGCCGGAAGGACCCGGGCGACTACGAGGAATTCATCGCCGGGGTGGGGGCCCTGGTGATGGGGTCGACGACCTACGAATGGGTGCTCCGGCACGAATCCGGCATCTGGCCCTACCGGCTGCCGACGTGGGTGATGACCCACCGCGAACTGCCGCGGCCGGTCAACGCCACCGCCGACGATGACCTCGGGATCCGATTCGCCCAGGGCGGCGTCGCCGAGGTGCATGCCGAGATGCTCGCCGCCGCCGAGGCCGATTCCGATGCCGACGCCGAGGGCAAGGACGTCTGGGTCGTCGGCGGCGGTGATCTCGCCGGTCAGTTCGCCGAGGCCGGCCTGCTCGACGAGGTGATCACCTCGATCGCGCCGGTGACCCTCGGGGCGGGCCGTCCTCTCCTCCCGCGCCGACTCGACCTCGAGCTCATCGACACCGGCCGCAACGGCGCCTTCATCACCGCCCGATTCCGGGTGGTGGGCCGCCTCCTCGAGGACCGGGAAGCGGCCGACGCCCCCTGAGGTCCTGGAAGACCGGGAAGCGGCCGAATCTCAGCGGGCCCCGGCCGTCGAAGCGCGGTAGACGACCGTGGTCTCGACCGCCTCGGCGAGGGGCTCCTGCGGGGACCCCTCTCCCTCGAGAACCCGGTTGAGCACGGACATGCAGGTGCGCCCGAACTCGCGCGGCCGCAGATCGACCGCGGTCACGGCCGGGTCGGTGTAGCCGAGCAGGGGAGAGTCGACGGCCGCGGCCACGAGCAGGTCGCGGCCGACCGTGCGCCCGTACTCCGCGGCGGAGGTGAGCACGTTGAGCACCGAGCCGTCGGTGAGGGCGATGATCGCGTCGACGGAACCGGAGTCGAGCAGGGTGCGGGTGACCCGGCGGGTCGATTCCTCGATCCCGGCCAGGGCAGCGTATTCGATTCGCGGGGTCAGGCCCCGGTCCTCGCACCACCGCCGGTAGGTGTCCTCGACCGACATCGCCCACGGCATCCGCTCACGAGGGGCGATGATGGCGGGGCAGCGCGCACCGGCGGATTCGAAATGATCGAGCAGCTCGACCGTCGAGCCGACATGGTCCGAGGTCACCTGTCCGGCCACCTCGGCGCTCGGATCGGGCATCTCCTCCCCGCTGACGACCGGCAGGCCGAGGCCGAGCAGGCGTGGGATCGAGGGGTCCTCGAAGGTCGGGTCGAGCATGATGATCCCATCGGCGTGGAGCCGACCGAGGGACTTCACCGTCCGGTGGTGGGGGACCAGGGTGACGATGTGGTCCGACTGCTCGGCCTCATCGATGATGCCGAACGTCGCCTCCATGTAGTAGCTGAGGGTGGACACGTCCTTGGGCAGGTACACGGCGATGACCCCGGTGCGGGAGGAGCGCAGGTTCTGAGCGGTCTGGTTCGGGGAGTAGCCGAGCTCCTCGGCGATGCGCAGCACCCGCGACCGGGTCTCCTCCGAGACCCCCTGCCGCCCGGACAGGGCGAACGAGGCCGCGGCTCTCGACACCTCGGCCCGCTCTGCGACCTGCTTCAGGGTGACGGGGCTCTTCTTCGGCATAGATCGACGGTAGCAGAACGGACCGACGTTATTGCGCAGATCACTTAACCGATTTAGTATTGTCCCCGGCGCTGTCGTCCCAGGCTCATGCTCGAGACGGATGCGCATGGAATTCTGTCCGCAGTCCGCCTCAAAGGAGAGAACGTGTCCCAGCAACCAGCCCCGCAGCTCAAGCGGGCCCTCGGCCTCGTCGGGATCACCCTGTTCGGCCTGTCCTACATGGCCGTCGGCACGGTCTTCACGACCTACGGCATCGTCAACCAGGTGACCGACGGCAGGCTTCCCCTGTCCTACGTCGTCGCCCTCATCACCATGCTCTTCACGGCCCTGAGCTATGCGGCCATGGTCCACAAGTTCCCCGTCGCGGGCTCGGCCTACACCTACGCCCAGCAGTCCTACGGCGGCACGGCCGGGTTCCTCACCGGGTGGCTGCTCCTGCTCGACTATCTCTTCATCCCGATGCTCAACTTCCTCATCCTCGGGCTCTATGTGGGCACCCAGTTCCCGAGCATCCCGATGCAGATCCCCGCCTTCATCGCCGTCGTCCTCGTCTACGTCTTCAACGTGCTCGGGATCAAGCTCGCCAGCCGGGTCAACATGGTGATCGTCGTCCTCGCCACCGCCGTCGTCTTCGTCTTCGGCATCCTCGCCCTGAAGATGGCCGTCGGCGACCCCGATGCGCCCGGGCTGCTCGAGCCGTTCCTGTTCGGCGCGGACGGCTTCAGCCCGATCCTCACCGGTGCCGGCATCCTCGCGCTGTCCTTCCTCGGCTTCGACGCCGTCTCGACCCTGTCGGAGGAGGCCCGCCACCCCAACCGCGACATCCCGCGGGCGATCATCCTCACCACCCTGCTCGGCGGCGGCATCTTCATCCTCATCTCCTGGGTCGGGGCCATGGCCTACCAGCCGGAGAACTGGGCGACGGTGCCCCAGGAGATGCTCGACTCCGCCGGTGTCGTCCTCGCGAACATCGTCGGCGGCGAGGTCTTCGGCGTCATCATGGTCTTCGCGACCATCGCCGGCTGCCTCGGCTCCGGGCTCGCCGGTCAGGTCTCGGTCTCGCGCATCCTCTACTCGATGGGCCGCGACGGAATCCTGCCCCGCCCGCTCGGCACGCTGTCGAAGCGGTTCAAGACCCCGGTGGTCGCGACGACCGCCGTGTCGATCATCGCCCTGTCCTGCCTGTTCCTGTCCCTCGACCAGGTGGCCTTCATGATCAGCTTCGGCGCGCTCGCCGCCTTCAGCATGGTCAACCTCTCCGTCATCAGGACCTACCTCTTCCCCAAGTCCGGTGACGGGGTGCGCACCGCGGGAGGCGTCATCCGCTACGGTCTGATGCCGCTCATCGGCTTCGTCCTGTGCATCTGGCTGTGGACCTCGCTCGAACCGTTCACCTGGGTGATCGGGGCGATCTGGGCCGCCATCGGCGTTGCGATCATCGCGGCCAAGACCCGCTTCTTCTCCCGCCCGGTGCCGAAGATGGACTTCTCCGAGGTCGACCCCACCGAGCTCGATCCCGACGCGGCAGACCCCGACGCCGTCGTGCGCAGCTGAACTCCACGGCCGCCGAGGCGGCGCCGGGGTCGAACCCGGCGCCGCCTCGGCGGTCCTCACAGCTCAATCCGCCATCATTGAGGTGGCGATCACAGACCCTTGACGACAACGACGAAGAATGGTGAAGGAAGAATGAACGACGCATCCCCGACCGGTCCCGATCTCATCGTCCGTGCCCAGCGCATGCATCCGATGACCGAGGCGAGCCCCACCTCACCAGGATTGGAGGGGCCGGTCGCGATCGCCGTGACCGGCGGTCGGATCACCGCGCTGGGACCGCGCGAGGAGATCGACTTCCTGGCCACCTCGGCGACGGAGACC
>JAPSIC010000192.1 GCA_031179165.1 Brevibacterium sp. | reverse complement strand
GGGTGAAGATGAACGCCTGCATCAGGGCGAAGGGGATCGTCAGCGCCGGCCCGATCGACCGGTAGCCGAGCTCCCACAGGAAGGCGACGAAGATGATCGAGGTCACCACGTTCGCCGACCAGAATGAGAAGTGCTTGCGCAGCAGGGCGAAGACCGTGCAGATGAAGAACAGCTCGTCCCAGATCCCGACGGCGTTGACGCCGACGAACAGGCGGAGGATCTCGTGCCACTCGGAAACCGGCGGCCAGTTGCGATAGACCCCGGTGCCCATGAAGTAGAGGGGGAGGACCAGCCAGGCGACGATGACGACGAACAGCAGCCACGACCATTCGAGACCTGACCAGCGCTGACCGCGGCGGCGCGGAAACACGATCGTGTCATCGCCGAACCAGTGCCGGGTGACCAGCCAGGGACCGATGACGACCGCGGACAGCACGGCCCCCATCCGCGCGATGTTCGTCCACGAGATGTCGGCCTCGACGGAGATCGAGGAGATCAGGGCCAGGCAGGCGGCGATGACGGTGAGATCGCGGCCGAACTCGCGGTCGGTCCACCAGGCCAGAAGGACGGCACCGAGCATCGGAGCGTAGCCGAGACCGCCCCACCCCGGTGCCGAGGTGCCGACGCCGAAGATGAGGACCGCGGCGGCGGCGAGCAGCAGCGCGGCGCAGCCGGGCCATGAGACGATGCTGAAGCGCCGCCGCGAGCCCGCGTCCGCTGCGGCCGTGAGGTCCTTGTCCACGCTCTCACCTTAGAACACCGTCGCCGACGATGGCGGGGCGAAAACCGGCAGGTCACCTCGTAGGATCGGGGGAGGACTGGAAGGAGCTCCGTGGAACCCGAAGACTATGATCGCCTGCTCGCCGAACTGGCCCCGGATCTGCCCTCGGAGGTGGTGACGCTGGCGACGGCGGCAGGACGCCGCTGCGCCCATGAGGTGAGTGCGCGGCACCCCGTCCCCCGGTTCCCCACCTCGGCGATGGACGGCTTCGCCCTCGACGCGGCAGCCCTGGCGGCGGCCCGCGCGGGGGAGGAGGTGAGCGTCGTCGGCGATGTCCCGGCCGGCCACCCGGCGCCCGGACTCGAGCCGGGCACCGCGCTGCGGGTGATGACGGGCGCGCACGTGCCCGACAGCGCCGAGGCGGTCGTCCCGGTCGAGTGCACCGATGCCGAGCCGACGGGGACGGCACCCGCGGCAATCCGGTTCTCCGACCTGCCCCAGGGAATCGGACGCGGATGGAACATCCGGGCCATCGGCGAGGACACGGCCGTCGGAGACGTCATCCTCAGCGCCGGAGACCCGATCACCGACGCGGGGATCGGGACCCTGGCGATGCTCGGCATCGGCGCCCTCGACGTGATCCGCCCGCTCGAGGTCGGTCTCATCGTCACCGGTGATGAGCTCCGTGCCGGGCAGTCGGTGGCCGCCGACGAGCAGGCCGCGAACCCGGCGGGACTGATCCACAACTCGAACCTGCCCATGCTCGCCGCCGCGATCCGCGGCCTCGGCGGGATCGCCCACACCAGGGTCTGCGACGACGACCCCACCAGGTTCGAAGCGCTCCTTGCCGAACTCGCCGAGAGGACCGACCTCATCATCACCACCGGAGGGATCAGCCAGGGCGCCTACGAAGTCGTGCGCACGGCGCTCGAAGGCTCCCACTCGACGTTCGGGCGGGTCGCGATGAAACCGGGCGGGCCGCAGGGGCACGGGCGGTTCCGGGGAACACCACTGCTGCACTTCCCGGGCACACCCGCCGCCGCGCACCTGTCCTTCCATCTCTTCGCCCGCACCTTCTTCGAGGGACGGGCGCTGTCCCAGCGGTGGCGGCGGACCGTGCTCACGGGCCGGGACCTGGCCGGTCATCGGCGAGGAGTGACGCTGCTGCCCGGACGGTTCACCTCCACCGGGGAGGTGGAGGCCGCCGGGCGGGCCCGGCTGCCCGACTTCGCCCGGGCCGAGGCGATCATCCGGGTGCCCCCGGCCCCGGCCACGGTCCGCGTCGGCGACATCGTCGAGGTGCTCTGCTGCTGATCGGCCCGCGCTCTAGACTGGAGGCATGTCACCCCTGACCACCGCCCAACGGCAGCGCTACGCCCGGCAGATCCGTCTCTCCGGCTTCGGCTCCAGGGCCCAGGAGGCGCTGCTGCGCGCCCACGTCCTCGTCATCGGCGCCGGTGGTCTCGGCGCACCGGTGCTCACCTACCTGACCGCGGCCGGCGTGGGCAGGATCAGCATCGTCGACCCCGACGTCGTCGAGCTGAGCAACCTCCACCGGCAGTTCATCCATTCCGAGGCCGGAGTCGGCCGGCGCAAGGTCGACTCCACCCGGGACCGGCTGCAGGAGCTGAATTCGACCGTCGAGATCGTCACGCACCCCGTCCTGCTGACGCCCGACAATGCGCTCGACCTCGTGCGGGACGTCGACATCGTCGTCGACGGCAGCGACAACTTCGCCACCCGTTACCTGGCCAACGACGCCTGCGAGATCACCCGGACCCCGCTGGTGTGGGGAACCATCCTCGGCTTCAACGGTCAGGTGGCCGTCTTCGACACCGAGAAGGGCGCCACCCTGCGCGACCTCTACCCGGTCGTGCCCGCCCCCGGCTCGGTGCCCGACTGCGCCACCGCCGGTGTGCTCGGGGCGCTGTGCGGGAGCATCGGGGCCGCCATGGCGATGGAGACGATCAAGGTCCTGACTGGCATCGGCACACCGCTGTACAACGCCGTGTCGATCCACGACAGCCTCACGGCCTCCTGGGACACGATCCCCGTCGCCCGGAACCCGCAGCGCCGGCCGGTCACGGACCTGCACAGCCACTTCGCTGACTACGGGTCCGAGGGCGCCGAGGCGAGCGCGGGACAGCCGGCACCGGGCGAGAGCCCGACGACCGCGACCGAGACTCCGACCGTGACCTGGGCTCAGATCACGGCCGACACCGATCTCATCGACATCCGGGAGGCCGCCGAGGTGGCCGCCGGGATGGTCCCGGGCGCCGAGCATCTGCCGATGGACGAGCTGCTCGAGACCCCGGACCTCCTCGCCGGACGGCCGGTCGCCCTCTACTGCCGCTCCGGGGCGCGCTCGGCCCGGGCCTGTGCGGCGCTGCGGGCGCGAGGCTACGACGTCCGCTCCGTGTCCGGCGGCTACCTCGCCTACCTCTCCCGGCCCTGACTCCCGGCCCGATGCGGGGCAGCCAAGGCTCGGCCGGCGGGCTCAGCCGCCGGCGAAGGGCGGGAGCACGTCGACGGTGTCGCCGTCGGCCAGGGGCTGGTCGTGATCGGTCGCGGCGACCGAGTTGACGAGGAAGCTCGAGCGGGAGAGCACCGTCTCGGCCTCGAGACCGGCCCCCTCACCGAGGGCGGCGACCACCTCGGCGAGGGTCTCGCCGGAGGCGGAGCGCTCCCTCGTCCCGAAGGCCTCCCGGGCGGCGGCAAAGAAGCGGACGCTGACCTGTGACACTTATCCTCCGATGGCGCTCATGGGTCGTTGGGGCTGTTCGAAATCCTCGGAGTCCATGCCGTGCCCGGCCAGCTTCGCCCAGTGCGCGCCCTTCCACAGGTTCGCGATGGACTCGTCGTCGGCGCCGGCGCGCATGGCGGAGAGCAGGTCGACCTCGGTGCGGGAGAACAGGCAGGTTCGGACCCGGCCCTCGGCGGTCAGCCGGGTCCGGGTGCAGTCGGCGCAGAACGGGCGGGTGACCGAGGCGATGATGCCGACGTCTCCGAGGATGAGGTCGGGCTCCTCCCGCCGGGCGACGAGGAACTTCTCAGCCGGGGCACCGCCGCGAGGGGCCGAGTCGGGGGTGAGGACGAAGCGGGGTTCGAGCAGGGCGAAGATGTCGGCGGCGGTGATCATGGACGTGCGCTGCCAGGAGTGTCCGGCGTCGAGCGGCATCTGCTCGATGAACCGCAGCCGCAGATTCCGCTCGAGGCACCACTGCAGCAGGTCAGGGGCCTGGTGGTCGTTGATGCCCGGCAGCAGCACGGCGTTGATCTTCACCGGGTCGAGACCCGCCTCCTGGGCGCCCCGGATGCCGGCGAGGACCCGGTCGAGGAACGGCCGGCGGGTGATCTCGGCGAAGGTGTCGGGGTCGACGGTGTCGAGAGAGACGTTGATCCGGTCGAGACCCGCGGCGCGCAGCTTCGCGGCCCGGTTGTCGAGGCCGATCGCATTCGTCGTCAGCGCGATGTTGGGGCGCGGCCTCAGCGCTGCCACTCCCGCGATGATGTCCGTGATGTCGCCTCGGGTCAGCGGCTCGCCGCCGGTGAACCGGACCTGGTCGACGCCGAACCTCTCGACGCCGATGCGGACGAATCTCACGATCTCGGCAGCGCTCATGGCCGCATCGCGCGACATGAACTCGACGCCCTCCTCGGGCATGCAGTAGCTGCAGCGCAGGTTGCAGAAATCCGTCAGGGACACGCGCAGGTCGCGGGCGCGCCGCCCGAAGGTGTCGAGCAGCGAGTCCTCCCGGTGGGCGTCGAACGTCTCACCAGGGTCCACGGTGGGCGTCCGCACCAGTGGGGTCGGCAAGCTGATCCTGCCCATTCGAGTCCACCTCCTTGTCAACGACACCTTGGATAGTATCGTCCCATGACCACTCCCATCATGCACCGGCAACGTGTGCGCGAGCTGATCTCTCCGCTGCTTGATACGCAGACCCTTCGGCTCACGCAGCTGCTCGAGCATCCGCGCCGGGTGGCCGCCGACGTCCGATCGCCGATCGACGTGCCCGGCTTCGACAATTCCAGCATGGATGGGTATGCACTGTCCGCCGACACCCTCGCCGGCATCCGCGGTCCGATTCCCGTCCGTGGCCGGGTCGCGGCGGGTTCCCTCGGCGCCGAGGTGGCCGCCGGCACCGCGGTCGAGATCATGACCGGGGCGCCCCTGCCGCCGGGGGCCGAACTCATCGTCCCCGTCGAGGCGACCGAGCCGGGCCGCTTCGAGGCTCCCGAGATCACGGTCAGCGCGGATGTGGCGACCGGCGCCTACGTGCGCCGGCGCGGCAGCGACGTCACCGCCGGCACCACCGTGCTCAGGGCGGGGGAGATGCTCACGCCTGCCCGCCTCGGCGTCGCGGCCGCCTGCGGAGTGGGCGAGCTCCCGGTCCAGGGGCTGCCCCGGATCCTCCTGGTCAGCACCGGCGATGAGGTCGCCGGAGACGCCGGTGATGCGGGCGACACGGGCTCGGCGCGGATCCACGACGCGAACGCGATCACCCTGGCCGCACATCTGCGCCGC
>JAPSIC010000055.1 GCA_031179165.1 Brevibacterium sp. | reverse complement strand
CGTATCCGGCCAGTGCCCCGTCGAGGCGAGCCCGCAGGCTCGCGTTGTCCGCGGTGACAGCTGCGCCGACGAGCGCGGGGGCCAGGTCGAAGTACGCCTCTTCGGGTTCGAGGAAGAAGTCGCCGGAGACCTTCACTCCGGTGATGACCTTCCCGTCTGTCTCGACGTCGGCGACGACGAGCTTTCCGCCGATGACCTTGTACTCGGCGTGGAAGTGCTGGGGCGATTCGTTCGTCATGATCATCACGCTACGCCTCGACGTGGCTCTGCCGCCATGATCCCGCTCACTCCCCCGTCAGCGCGGTCCACAGGAACCGGTAGCTCAGCGCCCGGGTGAATGCCGCCTGGCGGTTGTCCGAGGCGGCCGAGTGCCCGCCTTCGGTGTCCTCGAAGAACCACACGTTCTCGAGGCCCCTGCCCTGCATCCGGGCGGCCATCTTGCGGGCCTGCACCGGGCCGACTCGGTCGTCGGAGGTCGCGGTCCAGAACAGGACGGGCGGGTACTCCGTCCCCTCCCGGAGCAGGTGGTAGGGCGAGAAGGTGCGGATGAATGCCCAGTCCTCGGGGTCCTCGGGGTCGCCGTACTCGGCCTTCCACGAGTAGCCGGCGTTCAGCTTCGTGTAGCGGCGCATGTCGAGCAGCGGCACACCGCAGGAGACCGCCCCGAACAGGTCCGGATACTGGGTGAGCATGTTCCCGACGAGCAGTCCTCCGTTCGATCCGCCGGCGCAGGCGAGGCGGTCTGGTCGGGTGACTCCGCGGTCGATGAGGTCCCGGGCGATCGCCGCATGGTCCTCGTAGGCGCGCGGTCTCCTCTCCCGGATCGCCGAGGTGTGCCAGGTCGGCCCGTACTCCCCGCCGCCGCGGATGTTGGTGAGGACGTAGACGCCTCGACGTCCGGTCGCGGTCTCCCGGCTCAGCCAGCCGATGCCGACGATCGGCGAGTAGCCGGGGGTGCGGCTGACTTCGAAGCCGCCATAGCCGTCGAGGAGGGTGGGGTTCTCGCCGTCGAGGTCGAGATCGGCGGCCGCGATCTGGAAGTAGGGGACCCGGGTTCCGTCCGCGCTCGTGGCGAAGTGCTGCTCGACCGCGAAGCCCTCGGCATCGAACAGGGCGGGGGCCGTCTTGATCACCTCGGCGCGGCCGAATTCGCCTGTCCCCTGCGCGGCGGCGCCTGCACCCGGGGAACGACCGGAGGCGCCTGGGTCCAGAGTGCCGTACGAGAGTGTCGAGGGGGTGAGGAATCCGGTGCTGACCATCCAATAGTCATTGGCGGTCGCCTCGTCGTCCTTGTCGACGGCGCCGATGGTGACCATGTGGTTGGCCGGGATTCCGGACAGCGGGGTGGCGGAGAAGTCGTCACGCGGATCGAGCACCACGAGACGCGACTGCACGTCACGCAGCAGCTCAAGCACGAGGAAGTCCCGGGTCCAGGTGAACGACTGCAGGGAAGTGTGTGGGTCCGGGGCGAAGATCACTCGCGGTTCGACGGTCCCAGCCCGCACCTCGGCGATGTCGGCCACAGCCAGCCCGCCGGCCGGGACGTTCTTCTCGGCCCAGTCGGACTGCGGCCTGAAGAGGACGAAGTCCTTCTCGAACCCCACCTCGACGTCCGTCGGCACGTCGACGACCGTCCATGTGTCGTCCCACGCCGAGGCGGTCGTCGAGATCGCCCCGTCGCTGTCCCTGACCTCGTCGAGGTCGAGGAAGCGCAGCCGGGAGTTGAAGAAGTCGAGAGCGTCGACGACGAACGCTCGGTCCGCGGCGAAGGGGGAACCGATGTCGCTGCCGACGAAGATGGCGACGTGGTCGTGGGGCACCTCAGCGACGGTCGGCGCGTCGCCAGCGGCCTCCCCTCTTCGCAGCACCCGGGCCTGCCGCGGGTACGAGGAGGTGGTCAGGGAGTCGGGGCCGGTGTCGGTGGCGACGATGAGCGTGTCGTCGTCGAGCCAGGCGAACCGCGTCTTGGCCGCGGGCAGATCGAAGCCGTCGGGGACGAAGGTCTTGGTGGTCAGGTCGAACTCGCGCACCCGGTGAGCGTCGCCGCCGTCGGGTGAGAGTGAGACGAGGGCGCGGGAATGATCGGGGCGGCGCACGGAGGCGCCGGCCCACACCCACGGGGTCGACTCCGCCTCGGCCAGGGCGTCGAGGTCGAGCAGCACCTCCCAGTCGGGAGACTCGGTGACATAGCTGTCCCACGTGGTGCGTCGCCAGATCCCTTTGGGGTGAGCCCTGTCCCGCCAGAAGTTGTAGTAGTGGTCCCCGCGTTTGGCCACCATCGGGATCCTGTCGTCGGCGTCCAGGGCCGCGCGGATGTCGCGGGTCATCGCGTCGAATTCGCCGTCCTGGAAGCGGGCGATCGTCCTCGCGTTCTGCTCCTTGACCCAGGCGATCTGCTCGTCGCCGTGGATGTCCTCGAGCCAGAGGTTCTCGTCGTGCGGCTCAGGGGATGACGTGGGGGTCGGGGATGAGGCATCGGGTCCGGTGCGGTCCGAGGAACCGTCATCCGGGAGTTCCGCTGGGGATTCTTTGCGCATATGGTCAGTCTAGTGATCGACGACGAAGACGCGTCAGCACAGCGGTCCGACGGCAGGAGACATTTGATGCGAGTCCTCGAGATCATCGTCGACATTCCGCTCGACGACATCGAATCGGCAAGCGGCTTCTACCGGGACTTCCTGGGCCTGAGCGTCGAGGAATTCAGTCTGGGTTGGGTGGCTCGCTTCACCTCACCCGAAACCCAGGCCAAGGTCCAGCTCGTCACCCGGGATGCGACTGCCCCCGTCAACCCCCTCGTCTCGCTCAAGGTCGACGACGTTCACGCCGCCTGTGACGACGCGATCTCGCAGGGGTTGGACATCGTGCATCCGCTGAGCACCGAATCGTGGGGCATCACTCGGTTCTTCCTCCGCGCGCCCGATGGAACCGTGCTCAACATCGCCCAGCATGTCGAGGACTCCCCCGGCACTGACGGCTGAGAGGTGCCTCCGTCGTCTCGGGTGTGATCGTCAGTTCGGCGGGCGGTACATCACCAAGCCGGGCTGGCCGTTGGGGGCTTCAGGGCCGTGGCCGATCGCAATGAAGCCGAGGCTGTCATACAGGTTCTTGGCCGGACTGGCGATGTCATCGGTCTGCAACCAGCATCCGCAGCCCGCGATTCCGCTCAGCCAGGTCTCGAGGGTGCGTCGGCCGATTCCGCGTTCGCGCAGCGCCGGGTCACGGGCCAGCAGGCTGAGCGTGTACGTCCATTCGATCGTCGGCGCAGCGGAACCCAGCCTGTGTCGCAGTTCGGTGGCCCAGGGATTGGTCTGCTCGGCCCAGGACCAGAAATGACCGTAGGCGAAGGACGCCAGTCGACCTTCGTGACGCGAGAATGCGATGAGCACCTGTCCCGCGTTCACGGCTGCGCCATAGATGCTCGCGAACCAGGCGGCGAACAAGGGATCCTCGCTCAATGGAGGTTCCGCCGAGGCGGCCGCGTAGAGTGCCTCGACCTCGCTGGGCATCGGCAGGACCGCCGGCACCGATTCCACTGCCGGCACCGCTTCCGCTGCCGGCACCGGAGTCCAGGGCTGACCGAACCCGCCAGGGATGCCCCAGACCAGTTCCACTCGCGCTTGAGCGTCTGGGACATCGAGGTCGGTGCCCGCAGGCCGGTCATTCATGAGATCAATTCTAACGACGCGGGCAGGCCGCATTCGCCAGGCGTCAGGCAGCAGTCAGAAAGTCCATCAGTTGGGCGCGAAAGTGTGCCTCCACGGCACTGGGAGCGCCGTCGCCCGGCGGACCCTCCTTGGCCGACGCGATTTCCCCGCCCGGCTGAGCTTCGTCACCCGGCGGACCTTCGCCACCCGACTGACCCTCGTCACCCGGCGGACCCTCCCTGGCCTGCGGTCCGCATCGACCAGGAGGCGACTCATCGCTGTTCGGCATTCGGGTGATCAACGGTCCGGTGTGCACTTCGTACCTGTGCCCTGTCGGCGTCGTCACCACCAGCTTCTCCGAACTGGCCTCATGTCTCCAGCCGGGACGTTCCTTCGCGTAGTTGCACGCGGCGCACAGACCGGAAGCATTGTTCCAGCTGGTGGCTCCGCCAGCGACCGCAGGCACTGCGTGGTCGACATGGCTGATCGGTGCGTCGCACCAGGGTGACCGGCACACGCCGTCCCGAATCACGATCATGCGTCGCAGCAGACCAGAGAATTCGCGCCGCCGTGAGTCCATCGCCACCAATTGTCCGTCCACCGGCCGCGAATACAGGCGCCGCAGGAAGACCGTGGCTTCGTTCTCGGCGATGAACGTGCGTGCCGCACCAGCGGGCAGCGGCCCGAAACCCGGCAGCCACGCCGAGGCATCGTCACTGTCGATGAGGCTCTCGCTGCTCATGACCAGGTGAAGCTCGGTCGGAACAGCGTCCGCGGACTCCTGGCCCGTTGCTCTCTCGACCAAGAGATCTGCCATCAACTGGCTCCGATTGCGGCCGTCGGCACGGCCCGTCCCGATCATCGTCTGTGCGGACCTCGACAGGTTGGCATAGACGGCGACCGCCTGCGGCAGAGGCAGCAGCGCCGTCAGATAGGCCATGTTGCCCGGCGCAGGACGGACGGTGACGGCTCGTTCCTTCGTGCACCGGTCGAGGTGCTCGACCGCGGCAGTCTGATCGAGCTGCTGCGCGAGAGCCCTGACTTCATTGCCGAGCCGCCGCGTCCCCACTTCGCCGAGTCGTTCGGCCATCCGTTCGTCGACCTGCCGGCGCTTCTCCCTCGGCAGCCAATCGACTTCCCGGGCGACGACTTGAGCCTTCTCCTCGGAGATGATGCCCGTCTTCAACGCCGCATAGGTGCGGGGAAGATCGAGGATCAGCGATCGGGAGAAGCCGAGCAGTGCGCTCCCGCGCGATCGCGAGACCCGTCGCGCCAGTCCGATCTCGGCACCGACGCCGGCGCCTTGTCTGCTGCTCGGCATTCCTTCGTCGGCTTCCCGGTTGCGCCGACGCATGTCGAAAGTCAGTGTCTCTCGTGCCTGGGCAGCGGCACAGGCCGCCGTCAGCTCCTCCAACGCGGTGATCCGGTCGATCGCCTCATCCTCGGTCAGAGCCGGAGGCAGAGCTGACAGCTCCTGCCGCCACCGAGCGATCTTGGCGAGAGGGTGGGAAACCGTCTTCGGATCCATAACATTCACTGTAGACGTCGGCCCTGACACGACCGAGAAGCACGACCTCTGCACCCGCGCGACCCAACGCTGGGCCGCCGATCACACCAGCTTCTCCCCGGCGGTCTCGCGGGTGAGCAGGGCCATCATCGCCACCGCCACGATCACCAGCAGCCCGGTGAGGACGAAGGTCAGTGTCAGCCCGAGCACCGGCCACATGAATGCCCCGAACACAAGGGGAGCGATTCCCGTGGCGACCCGCGACGCCGCCGAGGCCCAACCGAACCCGGAGCCGCGCAGACGGGTCGGGTACAGCTCCGACACATAGGTGTAGAGGGTCGGGATCGCGATCTGGACGACCAGTCCGAAGGCGATGATGCTCACCCGGGCCGCCCAGCTCAGATCCGCCCCGGACGCCTCGATGAACACGGCGACGCCGACGAGGAGGATTCCCGACAGCAGCGCCGAGACCCCGAGCACCCACTTGCGGCCGAAGCGTTCGACCACCAGCGCCGAGATCACCACCCCGAGGATGCCCACGGTCGTCATCGACCCCGTGACCAGGAAGGCGGCCTGGTCGCCCATGCCCTGCTTCTTGAGGATTCCGGGCAGCCAGGTGAGGGCGGCATAGTAGACGAGCAGCACCGACACGAACAGGGTCCAGGAGACGAGGGTCGTCTTGGCCGAGTGCTGCCACAGCTGCACCAGCTGCCCGCTGGCGGCACGCAGCTGCGCGCTGACCGTGGGATGAGGGCCCGCCGAGGTGACCGTCTCCTTCGACGACTTCGCCAGCGGCTCCTCGGCCGCGGTCGAACGCGGCACGTCATGGGTCCAGGACTCCACCTCGGCGCCGGTGCGCTTCACGAGCTTCGCGATCACGGCGTCGGCTTCGGCATACCTGCCCACGGAGGCGAGGTAGAGCGGGGATTCGGGGATGCCGAACCGCACGGCCACGGTCAGCAGGGCCGGGACGATCATCACGAGCATGATCAGGCGCCAGTCCCCCACGCCGAGCAGCCAGGCGGAGACGAAGGCGCACAGGGAGGCGCCGATCGGCCACCATCCGTCCATCGCGGTGAGCACCCGGCCCCGGTGCCTGCTCGGAGTGAACTCCCCGACCAGGGCATAGTCGACGGGAATGCAGCCGCCGAGGCCGAACCCGGCGAGGAACCGGAACACGATGAACCAGGCGTAATCCGGGGAGAACGCCCCGGCCACGGTGAAGATCGAGAAGACGAGCAGGGTGAGGGTGAAGGCCTTCTTTCGGCCGACGACATCGGCGATGCCGCCCCAGACGAACGCGCCCAGGGCCATCCCGATGAGGTTGGCCGTCGCGATCCAGGCCGCTTGGCCCACGGACAGGTCCCAGTAGTCGCTGAGCAGCGGGATGAGGAACCCGTTGAGGGCGACATCCCAGGCGTCGAACATGAATCCGAGTCCGCCGATGAGGAAGATGGCACCCTGTGTGTTCCATCTCCACGGAAGGCTGGCGAGGACCTCTGCAGCTGTCGGCGTGTTCGCCGTGGTCGTAATAGGCACGAGCACACCTTACCGCTATTAGCGCAGCTTTGCGCAAAATTCGGTCGGGCTCGCGCAGGACGGTCGGGCAAGCACTGCCGGGCGCGCGCAGCACGGCGGGCTCGCGCAGAAGGCGATCGGGGCCGAGGATGCTCCTCGACCCCGATCGCCAGGTGCTCAGGCCAGCCGGACCAGCCAGTTGTTCGTGTCCTCCACGCGGCCGTACTGGATGTCGAGGAGCGTCTTGCGGAACTCCATCGCCCTCTCCCCCGGCTCCTCACCGTGGTCGATCGTGAAGTCGGGGCCCACGATCCGCCCGATCGGGGTGATCACCGCGGCCGTGCCGCAGGCGAAGGCTTCGACGATGTCGCCGTTGGCCGCGCCTTCGCGCCATTCGTCGATCGTGATGCGCCGTTCCTCCGGTTCAAGGCCCAGCTGCGGGGCCAGGTCGAGCAGGGAGCGGCGGGTGACGCCGTCGAGGATCGAGTCGCTGAGCTCCGGGGTCAGCAGCCGGCCGTCCCTGGTCACCAGCATCAGGTTCATTCCGCCGAGCTCTTCGATGTACTTGTTCTCGTCGGCGTCGGTGAACAGGACCTGCTGGCAGCCCTGGGCGGCGGCTTCGTTCTGCGCCACGAGCGACGCGGCGTAGTTGCCGCCGCACTTGGCGAATCCGGTGCCGCCGTGACCGGCGCGCTTGAGGCTCTGGGACAGCCAGATCGAGACCGGCTTGATGCCGCCCGCGAAGTAGGGCCCGGCCGGGCAGGCGATGACGTAGTAGTCGACTTCGTGGCTGGCCCGGACGCCCAGGAATCGTTCCGAGGCGATCATGAAGGGACGCAGGTACAGGCTCGACTCGTCGGCGTCCTCGCCCGGCGTCGGCACCCATTCCTGGTCGACGCGGACCAGGGCCCTGAGGGACTCGATGAAGTCCTCTTCGGGCAGCTGCGGCAGCGCGAGGCGCTCGGCGGAGCGGTTGATGCGAGCGGCGTTGCGGTCGGGCCGGAAGGTCCAGACGGAGCCGTCGGCGTGACGGTAGGCCTTGAGGCCCTCGAAGATCTCCTGGGCATAGTGGAAGACCGCGGCGGCGGGATCGAGCTGCAGGGGAGCATAAGGCTTGACCTGGTGAGCCTGCCAGCCATCGTCGATGGTGTAGCGGACGTGCGCCATGTGGTCGGTGAAGTAGAGCCCGAAACCGGGGTTCTTCTTGATGTTCTCGCGCACCAGCTCGGGTTGCGGCTGGATGTTCTTAAGAACGGCAAACTTATGCATCAGAACTCTTTTCCCATTTGTGATGAGTGACACTTGTAGGTTAATACATCACCCCGGCGCCCAGGGCACCGGGGTGATGGACGGATCGCCGCGATCTTCCGTGCCCCCCGCGGAGGCGCGCTCATCACGGGTGACGCCCTCACCGAGGCGACCGCACGGGTCCCAGCGAGACGACCGCCGGTCTCGCGCCGAGGCGACCGCACGACCGCCGGTCTCGCGCCAAGGTGCCAGCGGTGTCGCTCAGCCCAGTCGTGCCGCGATCGCGTCGCCCACCTCGGCGGTGGTCCGCCGCTCATCGCCGCGAGCGGCCAGGTCCGCCTCGACGGCGGCCTCGATGGACTTCGCGACGACATCGAGACCGAGGTGCGAGGCCATCAGCGCACCCGAGAGGATCGACGCCGTCGGGTCGGCGATCTGCTGACCGGCGATGTCGGGCGCCGATCCGTGGATCGGCTCGAACAGGCTCGGCGCGGTGCCTTCGACGTTGAGGTTGCCCGAGGCGGCCAGGCCGATGCCGCCGGTCACCGCGGCCGCGAGGTCGGTGAGGATGTCGCCGAAGAGATTGTCGGTGACGATGACGTCATAGCGCGACGGGTCGGTGACCATGTAGATGGTGCAGGCGTCGGTGTGCTCGTAGTTGACGGCGACATCCGGATACTCCGCGCCGACCTTCTCGACCACCCGGCGCCACAGGTGACCCGCGTGGACCATGACGTTGTGCTTGTGGACATAGGTGAGCTTCCGGCGGCGCGACTGTGCCCGCTCGAAGGCGTCGCGGACGGCCCGTTCGACGCCGTACCAGGTGTTGACCGAGACCTCGGTCGCGACCTCGTGGGGAGAGTCGGTGCGCACGGACCCGCCCATCCCCGTGTAGGAGCCCTCGGTGCCTTCGCGGACGACGACGAAGTCGATCTCCCCCGGGTCGGCCAACGGACTGGTGATTCCCGAGAACAGCTTCGCGGGACGGAGGTTGACGGCGTGGCCGAGGCCGAAGCGCATCTTGAGGATGACGCCGCGCTCGAGGACTCCCGAGGGCACGCTCGGGTCGCCGCAGGCGCCGAAGAAGATCGCGTCGTGGCTGCGCAACGACTCGAGTTCGTCATCGGTGAGGGTTTCGCCGGTCTCGTGCCAGCGCTTGGCACCGACCTCATAGTCGGTGAGCACGAGTTCGACGGGCTCTCCGGAGACCTCGATGGCTCGCCTGAGCACCTTGAGGCCTTCAGGGACGACTTCCGTGCCGATTCCATCGCCGGGCATGACCGCAATTGAGAACTTCATGGTCACAGACTAGGACGCATCTCATCATGCAACCAGTACGTCTTACATCGCGGATGCGTAGCCGCTCCACACGGACCGGGCGCCGGAGTCCCCGGTCAGGACGAGCACCGTGAGGGCGCCCAGGGCCACGACCACGGCGCCCGCGGCCAGACCGATCCCGAGCGCCGTCACCGTCGGCGAGCCCAGCTTGGCCGGGCGCGTCCCGCCCGCGCCGGTGAGGAGGTCACGCGCCCACCGGAACCAGACCGATTGGATCACGGCGATGAGAACCAACCCGATCGTCCACGGCACCAGCATTCTCCCATAGGCCTCATGCACGGCCACACTCGGCAGCGCTCCCACCCTGGCGGCGAGCGCTTCGCCGGCGATAATGGTGACAGGGACCAGCGCCGCGACGAGGACGGAGCCGAGGAGGACGGGCAGCTGCAGGCAGCGCCGGGTGCGCGGCCAGAACTGGACGAGGAGCAGGGCGAAGACCTCGAGCGGAAGCAGCACGACGACGGCGTGGACGAGCAGCGGGTGCAGGGGCAGTCCGATCAGTCCGGCGATGAGGTTCATGCCCGGACAACGATGCCCGCGGGAACGGAGTTCACCGCTGCGCGTGAACTTTCCGAGCCCGACCGACGTGGAGGGGGCATGGACGACGACCGAGTCAGTGACGACTCGCCGGGAACCGCGGCCGTGCGGCCGGCTTCGGCCGGCGGTTCGCCGCCCGGCGGGAGCGCTCCGGGTGACGGTGCCGAGGACTCACGGGTCGGCGGCGCCGAAGACCCGCGCGTCGACGGCACCAGCCGGGCGGAGGCGCTGCGCGGTCTCCACGATCGCTACGCCCTGGTGCTGTGGCGCTATGTCGTCTCCCGCACCGGCCGCCCCGCGGACGCCGATGACATCGTGCAGGAGACCCTGCTGCGGGCCTGGCGCTCCCCCGGTCTCCTGGACGAGGATCCCGGCGAGGTCCGCGGGTGGCTGTTCACCGTCGCCCGGCACCTCGTCATCGACGAGCGGCGCAGCGCCCACAGTCGTCACGAGACCGCGAACGCCGAGGTGGATGCGGACGTCACCGAGGACAGGGTCGAGCGGCTCTTCGACGAGATGCTGCTCACCGATGCCCTGGCGAGCCTGTCCGAGCACCACCGGGAGGTCATCGTGCGCTCCTTCTACGGGGGACGAAGCACACTTGAGCTGGCCCGCGAGCTCGGCATTCCCGAGGGGACGGTCAAATCGCGGCTGCACTACGGTCTGCGGGCGCTGCGCCTGGCGGTGCAGGAGAGAGGGGTGACACGATGAGCGGCCAGGATCACGAGTTCTTCCGTGAATGGGACGCCACCTACATCCTCGGCGCCCTCACGGCGGAGGACCGTCGTGCCTTCGAAGGCCACCTGGAGACGTGCGAACAGTGCCGCGCGGCGGTGGGCGAGCTGGCGCCCATGCCCGGGCTCCTGGCGCGCATCCGCCCGCAGTCGCAGCCGATCGCGCGGGCGGAGCCGGCCGAGACGGAAATCGACAGCGACGCAGACGCGGACGGAGAGGGCACCGGCGCTGACGCAGATGGTGCGGGCACCGGCGCAGGTGCGGATGGCGCCACCAGCGACGCAGGCGCGGATGGTGCGAGTCCCCCGGACCGGAAGAAGGTCGCCGAGGCCGCCCCTGATCGTCGACGTCCGGTGCGTCGCCGCCTTCTCGTCGTCGCCGCGATCGCCGCGGTCGTCGCACTCGTCCTCGCCTTCGTCATCCCCACCGCCCTCCTCGACCGGAATGGGACCACCGAGCCGACCGAGTCGGTCACCGTGGCGCTGACCCCGGTCGACGACGCCGAGGTGAGGATGAGTGTCGAAGTGGGCCTCGAATCCGTGGCCTGGGGCACCCGGCTGCGCATCGAATGCGAGTACCCGCCCGGCGGTGCCTATTCGGGTGCTGCGCCCGTCTACGGGCTCATCCTCACCGATGACACGGGGGCGACCAGGGACGTCTCGACCTGGTCGGCCGTGCCCGGCAGGACCATCGGCCTTGAGGCCTCGACGTCCCTTCGGCTCGAGGACATCTCCGACCTGACCGTGGTCTCCTCCACGGGCACGCCCCTGCTCGCCGCCACGCTGCCCGCGTCCGCCGGCTGATGATCGGCCGCCGGCTGATGCTCGCCCGCCGGCTCCGTGATCGCACGGTGGTCCGGCGCCCGCGGAGCACATCTTCGTGGGCTCGTCACGCGTGCCGGACGAGACCAGTCCGCCGCCGATTGAACTCGGAGCCCCGCGCTGTCGTGGACGGGGCAGAGGACGCACCCGAGCGATACCTCTCTGCCGAGGCCGGCGATCCGGGTGCCCGATCAGGAGGTAGGACGATGTCCATCACACGCACGGCGGGAATCGCGGTGGCCGCATTCGCATTGCTCTCGGCTGCTGCCTGCTCCTCCCCCGAAGGCGGAGGTGACGAAGGCGGCGGTTCGGGAGGCTACGGCGCTCCGGCTTCACCGGAGCCCAGTGCCGAGACCACCGGGGCGGCGGTCGGCCTGGCCACCGCCGACAGCGAGTTCGGGAAGATCGTCGTCGACAGCGAGGGAATGACGATCTACCAGTACGACAAGGACGAAGCGGGATCGGGGACGTCGACCTGCACCGGGCAGTGCGCGCAGAAGTGGCCGGCGGTCCCCGGTGGAGAGGACGCGGATCTCGACGGCATCACCGGCACCGTCGACACGATCACCGGCGTCGACGGCAGCCCCCAGCTCACCCTCAACGGCTGGCCGCTGTACTACTTCGCCGATGACACCGCACCCGGCGACGTCGCGGGTCAGGGCGTCGGTCAGGTGTGGTGGGTGCTCACCCCCGCCGGAGAACCGATCCGCAACTGACCCGGGTGCCTCGGCGAAGGTGCGCACCCTAAGCCGGACCGCCTCGGCGGGGGTGTGCACGGAGGCTCCGGGCCGCCTCGGCGAGGGACGGAATGCACCCCGTCGCCGGGGTGAATATAATGGTGGTGGGCGACCGACCCCGGCCGCCCACGACCGCGCCCATCCCAGCCGCTCTCCGTGCTCACGGTGACCGGCGAGACCAGGACGCGGCAGGAAAACCCACGTGGAAGAGGACCATTGCCAGAGACCATCCGCAATCAGCGAGCCGCCTCACTTCCCGCCAAGCTCTCCCGTTCCTGGCTTCTGGTCAACGCGTCCAAAGAGGAGCTGTTCGCACCGGCTCAGGCGTCGGAATCGGATTCCGTCATCTTCGACCTCGAAGCCTCCGTCGCCGAGGAGAACAAGCTCTCCGCCCGCGACAACGTCGTGCGCGCCCTGGACTCCGGGATGTCGGCATGGGTCCGCATCAACAAGATGGAGTCGGAGTTCTGGGACGACGACCTCAAGTCGATCGCCATGCTCCCCGGGCTCCGCGGCGTCATGCTGCCCGAGACCGAACGCCCCGAACAGGTCTCCTACACCGCGATGCGGGCGAAGGCGGGTCTTCCCGTCATCGCGCTGCTCGAGTCCGCGCGCGGAGTGGAGAACGCGACCAAGATCGCCGAGGCGCCCGGCACCTTCCGCCTCGCCTTCGGCACCAACGACTTCCGCAAGGACACCGGCTTCTCCGATGACCCGATGGCACTGGCCTACGCCCGCTCCCGCCTGACGATCGCCTCGCGGATGGGCGGCTTGCCCGGCGCCATCGACGGCCCCTCACCCGCGGATGCCACGGATGAGCAGGTCCGCAAGGACGCCGACATCACTCACATGATGGGGATGACGGGAAAGCTCGTCCTCAACCTCGACCAGGTCAACACGCTCAACGATGCGATGTCGCCGAGCGAGGACGAGCGCTCCTGGGCTCGCCAGATGCTCGAGGCGGCAGAGGGCGGTTCGGAGATCACCGACGGCTCGTACCTGCCGCGTCTGACCCGCGCGAAGAAGATCGCCTCCCTCGCCGACACCTACGGACTCTGGAACGCTTGAGCCCGGCCGGACCGGACTCGCCGCACGAATCCCGCGGTCTCCGGTTCCTGTGGTTCGCGGCCCCGGCCATCCTGCTCGTCGTCAGCTTCGGGCTGTGGCTGCGCCTGACCGTGACCGGACCGACCGTGGTCGACGAGTGGTGGCTCGGCGTCGTGGGACTCGAACCCGGCAGCCCCGCCTACCGGATGGCAGTGCTTCTGGCCGAGGTCGGCGGTGGGACGGGCGCAGCCCTCGCCACCGCGGCCCTCGCCGGTCTCCTCCTCCTGCTCGGGCGGATCCGCGCTGCGGGTGTGCTCGTCACGAGCATGCTTGTCGGCGTGCTCGGCTCGGAGCTGTTCAAGGCGTTCTTCGTCCGGCTCCGCCCCGTCGAGCAGCTCTACGACTCAACGGGATACTCCTATCCGTCCGGCCATTCCATGGCGGCTGCGGCGATGGCCACGGCCGTGGCGATCATCCTGGCCCGTGGCACCCGGGCCGGGGAGCCGGAAACGGACCTCGACGCGCTGTCGCCGACGGACGAGCCCGAGACGCCCCCGGCCGTCGACGAGGCCCCGGCACCCCTGGACGGTCTAGCCGCGACGCCGCTGCGGCGGGGGCTGCACTGGTCGTTCCTGCCGGCCCTCGCCTGGATCCTGCTCATGATGTGGTCACGCACGGCGCTGCAGGTGCACTGGCTCACCGACACCGTCGCCGGGGCGCTCCTCGGCGTCACGGCCGCGATCCTCGCCGACGGCCTCTGGGAGTCCGCTCGTGTGCGACGCCGCCTCCATCCCCCGGCCGCGGACTGAGCCCGCCGCTCAGTCCTCGCTCAGCGACACGGCGCCGAATGCCGAGGCGTTGATCGCTCCGGCCACCGCCTTCATCACCTCGTCGGGCACGACGGAGTCGACGGCCATGACGGAGAGTGCGTCGTTGCCGACAGCCGAGCGCGAGACCTGCATGCCCGCGATGTTGACGTCATTGGCGCCGAGCGCGAGACCCAGCTGGCCGATGACGCCCGGGCGATCCTCGTAGCGGAAGATGAGGAGATGATCGGTGAGTTCGATCTCGAGCTCGAAGTCGTTGACCTCGGTGAGCTTCTGCACGAGCTTCGGTCCGGTCACGGTGCCCGCCACCGAGATCCGCTGCCCGTCGTCCGTGGTCGCGGTCAGGCGGGTGACGTTGCGGAAGGACTCGCAGTAGGGGTCGGTGGTGAGCTCGACGCCGATCCCGCGCTCCTCGGCCAGCAGCGGCGCGTTGACGTAGGAGACCTGGTCGGACACCACGTCCTTGAACAGGCCCTTGAGTGCGGAGAGTTTGAGCACAGAGACGTCCTTGTCCGCGATCTCCCCGTTGACCTCGACCTTGAAATGGGTCAGGGAGGACGGGGCGAGCGCGTTGACGACGCGGCCCAGACGCTCGGCCAGTGGGATGCCCGGGCGGACATCCTCGTGGATCGCGCCGCCCGCGACGTTGACGGCATCGGGGACCAATTCCCCGGCCAGCGCCTTGCGCACGGACTTGGCCACGGCCACGCCCGCTTTCTCCTGCGCCTCGGCGGTGGAGGCGCCCAGGTGCGGGGTGACGTTGACGGAGTCGAGGTCCATCAGCGCCGAATGCTCCGGTGGTTCGGTGCTCCAGACATCGATTCCCGCCCCGCCGACATGGCCGGAGGCGATCGCCTCGGCCAGGGCCTCCTCGTCGATGATCCCACCGCGGGCGACATTGACGAACCGGGCGCCGGGCTTCGCCATCGCGAACTCCTCGGTGCTGATCATCCCGATCGTCTCGGGGGTCTTGGGCATGTGCACGGTGACGAAGTCGGACACGGCCAGCAGACCGGGCAGGTCGACGACCTCGACGCCCATCTGCGCGGCGCGGGACTGGCTGATGTAGGGGTCGTAGCCGACCAGCCGCATGCCGAAGGACTTGGCGCGCTCGGCGACGAGTCCGCCGATCCGTCCCAGCCCGATGATGCCCAGCGTCTTCTCGTAGAGCTCGACGCCCGTGTACTTCGAGCGGTTCCACTCCCCCGCCTTGAGCGAGGAGTTCCCGGCCCCGAGGTACCGGGCGGAGGCGAGGATGTGCGCCATCGTCAGCTCGGCCGCGGAGATGATGTTGGAGGTGGGGGCGTTGACGACCATGACCCCCGCCGAGGTGGCCGCCGGGACGTCGACATTGTCGAGTCCGACTCCGGCCCGGGCGATGACCTTGAGGCTCTTCGCCGCCGCGATCGCCTCGGCGTCCACCTGGGTGGCCGAGCGGACCAGGATGGCGTCGGCGTCGGTGATGGATTCCAGGAGCTGGGAGCGGTCAGCGCCATCGGTGTGGCGGACCTCGAAGTCGCCTCCGAGTGCGTCGAGGGTGGCCGGGGAGAGTTTTTCGGCGATGAGCACGATGGGCTTGGGCACAGATTCCTCCTGTTGCGTCTGGGACGTGTCCATCTTATGAGACTTCGCCCCGGCCTTCTCGAGGTCTCAGATCTTGGGAATGATCCGACATGCCGGATCGAGTTCCGGGTTCGTGCCTCAGAATCCGTTCGGTGAGTACGGCAGCCGGCCGAGGCTGAACATCGCGCTCGCCTGCACGGCGGCCCCCGGCGCGTACTCGTCGATCCGTCCGGCGCGGGCGAGGATGACCGGATCCGCGCCGCCGAAGTAGAGCGAGCCGAGCTCGGCGATCCCCATCCCCAGATCGGCCGGGGTCGACGCCGAGGCCGCGTCCACGCTGGCGTTCTCCCCGTCGGAGGTGATCCGGAACCGTCCCCCGGTCAGCTCGAGCGGATCGTCGATGTCGATGACGAGGGTGCCCGGGACGAACCACGGCCTGGCCTCGAGGGCGGCCCTGACGTCGAGGATCCGCAGCCAGATGTTGTCCTCCGTGCCCACCGTCTTCACCCGCCGCGAATCGGTGAGCAGCCAGGGCAGCGGGGAGTCCTCGGACGACTCCTTGAACGTCACCCGGGTGGAGAGGTCGATGGCGGCCAGGAACGACCACAGTGAGGCGTAGGCGTCGTCGGTGACGGCGACGAAGTCGATGAGTTCGATGGTCGGCGGAGTCGTCGACCAGCCCGCGAACCGGTAGGAGACGTAGCCGTCGGGTTCCCCGTCGACGTCGAAGTGCAGCGCGGCCCTGACTCCCCGGTCGGCCTCCCCCGTCGCCGGGTCGAGGGCTCCGGTGGCGCGTTCGACGTAGGTCTGCTGGCGCTCCATCGCTCCCGGGGAGGTCCGCATGAAGCGATCGTAGATGGCCGGTGCCAGGTCCCGGAGCACGCTCGGGTCGCACATCTCGACCCGGCGGTCGGGTTCGCGCAGCATCGTGAACCCGGGTGAGGTGTCGACCTCGATGGTGTGCGACCACGAGGAGACTCCGAATCCGAACCGGGAGTAGATTCCGCCTTCGGTCGCCGTCAGCGCGGCGAACGGGTACCCGCCGGCCTTCGCCTCGGCGAGGTCGGTCGTCATCAGCGAGCGCAGGAGTCCGCGCCGGCGATGGGTGGGCCGCACGGTCACCCAGGTGATGAGGTGCCCGGGGATCAGCCGGCCGCCGCCGACGTTGACGAGCTTCTCGAACCACGCGAAGGTCGCGACCGGGACCTCGGGGTCGATGGCGTGCTCGAACTCCCGCTCGGCGTAGACCGCGGTGAGGACGCGACCGTCGTCGATGGCCCGCTGGACGCGCTTGCGCAGGCCCTCCTCGGTCGACCGCACGTCGTGGAAGCCCACACTGGTGGCGGAGAAGTACTTCGCCGTCCGGCCATCGGGAGCCCCGGTGATCTCGTCGAAGGCTGGGCGGAACGTCTCGAATCTGTAGTTCGTCACGCTTCCACAGTAGTGCACATCACATATGCCTGGCTCGACACAAGCCGATCCGCACTGACTCCCCCGAGCCGGCGTCGGTCGCCGATGTCTGCCCTGGGCAGACCGGCTTCGGTCGTCTGCCCTGAGACGGCACATGGCCGGCGGAGACCCGATGGTCTCCGCCGGCCATGTGCGCCGGTCTTGCAGGGGTGGCCGACGATCAGCGAGCGGCAGTGCCCTCGGTGTAGTCGTCGTCAGTGTCCTTCAGCCAGGCGAACATCTTGCGCAGCTCGCGACCGGTCGACTCGATCGGGTGCTGCTCCTCCTTGGCGCGCAGCTCCTTGAACTCCGCTCCACCGTTCTTCTGGTCGTTCATGAAGCGCTCGGCGAAGGCGCCGTTCTGGATGTCGGCGAGCACGCCCTCCATGTTCTTCTTCACCTCGGGCGTGATGACACGCGGACCGGAGACGTAGTCGCCGTACTCGGCGGTGTCCGAGATCGACCAGCGCTGCTTGGCGATTCCGCCCTCGACCATGAGGTCGACGATGAGCTTGAGCTCGTGGAGGACCTCGAAGTAGGCGATCTCCGGCTGGTAGCCGGCCTCGGTGAGGGTCTCGAAGCCGTACTGCACGAGCTTGGAGACGCCGCCGCAGAGGACGGTCTGCTCACCGAAGAGGTCGGTCTCGGTCTCCTCGGTGAAGGTGGTCTTGATGCCGCCGGCACGCAGGCCGCCGATGGCCTTGGCGTAGGCGAGCACGGTGTCCCAGGCCTGCCCCGTGGCGTCGACCTCGACGGCGACGAGAACGGGAACTCCGCGGCCGTCGACGTACTCGCGACGCACGACGTGGCCGGGACCCTTGGGGGCGACCATGATGACGTCGACGCCCTCGGGAGCCTGGATGTAGCCGAAGCGGATGTTGAAGCCGTGGATGAACAGGAGGGTCTTGCCCGGAGCCAGCTGGTCCTTGACCTCGGAGTTGAAGATCTCGGCCTGCACCTGGTCGGGTGCGGCGATGGTGATGAGATCGGCCCAGGCGGCCACCTCGGCGGGGGTGCCGACCTCGAGGCCTTCGGCGGCGGCCTTGTCACGGCTGGCCGAGCCCTCCTTGAGTCCGACGCGGACCTCGACGCCGGAATCGCGCAGGCTCAGTGCGTGCGCATGGCCCTGGCTGCCGTAACCGATGACGGCGACCTTCTTGCCCTGGATGACGGACAGGTCGGCGTTGTCATCGTAATAGCGTTCTGCCATTGTTCTTGCTCCTTTGAGAATTCGGGGTACGACCCCATTGTTTCACACTTCGGTACTGCAGTTCATTTATTGAGACATGCGCGGCTCGGTCGGCCGCGCAGGGCGCGATCGGTGATCGACTTGGGTCAGCCGCGCAGCGCGCGGTCGGTGATCGACTTGGGTCCGCGGCCGATGGCCACGGTGCCCGACTGCACGATCTCCTTGATCCCGAACGGCTCGAGCACGTCGCGCAGGGCCTCGACCTTGTCGAGCTCACCGGTCGCCTCGACGCACACGGAGTCGGTCGAGACATCGACGATCTTGGCCCGGAACATCTCCACCGCGGCCGCCACCTGCGGTCGGGTCGAGGCGTTGGCCTTGACCTTGTAGATGACGTGGGCCCGGCGCACCGAGGTGGCGGGTTCGAGCTCGACGATCTTGATGACGTTGACGAGCTTGTTGAGCTGCTTGGTCACCTGCTCCAGCGGCACGTCGTTGACGTCGACGACGACGGTGATGCGGGAGAGCTCATCGTGTTCGGTCACGCCGACGGCAAGGCTGTGGATGTTGAAGCCGCGCCGGGCGATGAGACCGGTGAAGCGGGTCAGCACGCCGGGCTTGTTCTCCACCAGGACGGAGAGTGTGTGCCGGTTGTTCATTCCAGGCCTCCTTCGATCTGCGCGATGCCCTGGGCATCGCTTGCCTCGGCGAACTGGGCTTCGGCCTGCTCTTCGCCCTCGTCCTCGAAGACGGGACGGATTCCACGGGCGTACTGGATCTCATCGTTGGACACGCCCGCCGCGACCATCGGCCAGACCATGGCGTCCGGCGGGACGGTGAAGTCGATGACGACCGGGCGGTCATTGGTCTCGAGCGCCGTCTGGATCGCCATGTCGACGTCCTCGTTGGCGTCCACGCGCAGGGCGAGGCAGCCGTAGGCGTCGGCGAGCTTGACGAAGTCGGGGATCCGGATCGTCTCATGACCGGTGTTGAGGTCCGTGTTGGAGTACCGGCCGTCGTAGAACAGCGTCTGCCACTGGCGCACCATGCCCAGCGACGAGTTGTTGATGATGGCGACCTTGATCGGAATGTTGTTGAGCGCGCACGTGGCCAGTTCCTGATTCGTCATCTGGAAGCAGCCGTCGCCGTCGATCGCCCACACCACCCGGTCGGGCTCGGCCACCTTGGCGCCCATCGCCGCCGGCACGGAGTAGCCCATTGTGCCGAGTCCGCCGGAGTTGAGCCAGGACTTGGGGCGTTCGAACTCGACGAACTGGGCGGCCCACATCTGGTGCTGGCCGACGCCTGCGGCGTACACGGCCTCGGGTCCGGTCAGCGCGGAGATGCGCGAGATCACGTACTGCGGGTCGCAGAGCTCCTCGTGGGAGGTGTAGCCGAGCGGATAGGTCGTCTTCAGCCGGTTGATCAGGCGCCACCACGGCTCGCGTTCGCGCTCGAGCGCCTTCGGGAACTTGTCCTTGAGCTCGCTGAGCATCTCGGCGAGCACTTCCCGGGCGTCGCCGACGATGGCGACGTCGACGTCGCGGTTCTTCCCGATCTCGGCCGGATCGATGTCGGCGTGGATGACCTTGGCGTTCGGGGCGAAGGAGTCGAGGTTGCCGGTGACCCGGTCGTCGAACCGGGCGCCGATGGCGATGAGGAGGTCGGACTTCTGGAAGGCCGTGACTGCGGGCACGGTCCCGTGCATTCCGGGCATGCCCACGTGCAGCTGGTGGGAGTCGGGGAAGGCACCCCGGGCCATCAGGGTCGTGGCGACGGGAATCCGGGTCGCCTCGGCGAGCCTGAGCAGCTCCT